>WQWC01000030.1 GCA_009785525.1 Oscillospiraceae bacterium
TATACCATAGTTTTATTGTATGAGGTGAGAAAGTGAATCCTTTTTTCGATGGGCTTGAACATAGTAGTTCTTTTGCATTTATAATAGAGGAAGGAAAACCTATTCCAGTAAAAGAGGTGCAATATATACTTTTTGAAAGTGACTTTGTTCCTTTTATAGTGTTTTCAGACGAGCTGTACTCTATAAATGACTATTGTTTTTCAGTTGCAACCACGATTCAAAACGAAAGAAATGAAGCGCATGAAGAGATGATTATACAAAGACGTGAACAAAAAAGCTATGATGATGGTTTTTTGCAGTTCACACCATATGAGATATCAATGAGCATTGAATCTCGCTTTCGTAGCAGGGAGTGGATAAGCAATATTATGGCAGCCCATCTGGTCGTTTTACTTTATGCTTATCTCGAAAAAACATTGAAATATATAAAGAAATGGTATGTTGATGAGAAAATCATTGAGCCACGCCAAAACAACTCAAGTACACCAAAGTTGTTTTGGCTGATATATCATATACTAGAAACTGATGAAGATCAATTTATTCAAAGTGCTCCACATGTATATAATGTTTTGGAAGAGGCTAGAAAGATGCGCAATAATTTTGCACATGATAATCTGGAAGGCAAAAAGCTTGATAATACAGAGGACTATCTATATGCGGAGCGGTCTTTTACCCCAACGTTTAAACTAACAGAGCTATTTGATGCTGTTACACTGACTTTATTTTATACTGAAGAAGTATACAAAAAGAAAGCAAAGTCTTCTTCTGAAACGCATGAATGAGAATGACCATAGCATAAAAAGCAACCAGATTGAACAAAGGTAAGCTAATGTCCTACATCATACATAACGCAAGCTTGAATTAGAATGCAGAAGCTCTTAGGCGCCACCGTCTGGGAGCTTTTACTCTACCCACTCAACTTCCTAACCCCGCCTAACTTCGGCGTTAAAATATCATCCAATGTCTCACTCGCCAGCTCATCTGCCGTCTTAAACGCGTGGGAATAGATATCTGTCAGCGTAGACGCTCCCTATCGCCCTGACATCACTTTCATAAAAGCACTAGGCACGATAGACTCAAAGCGAAGTTCCTCTCCCGTAGACGGGTGCTTGATGGCTAACACAGAGGCGTGCAAACAGAGCCTGCCGATGGGGTTCGTAAGCGCGCCATACTTTTTGTCCCCCACGATGGGGTGCTCCATGTCTTTCATATGAACACGGATTTGATTTTTCCTGCCCGTTTCCAGAGAAATATCCAGCAAAGAGTGTCTGGCCGTGCTTTGAAGCGTGCGATATTTTGTAATAGCCAGCTTGCCCTGGCCTTTTTCCTGGCTGGAATACATGAGCAGGGTTTTCGTCTGTTTGAGCCAAGATGTAATCGTTCCTTCAGAAGGCGAAACTTCGCCCTCCACAACAGCAGCGTATCCGCGCCGGAGGGCGAGCTCCTCCCAACGCTCTTGCAATGCGTATTTTGTTCGCTCGTTCTTCGCGAGTAGCATCACACCTGATGTCTCACGATCAAGGCGATGGACAATGAAGATCCGTCCAGATTTTGATCTGCTTTTCATATAGTCATTCACAATGTAATAGGCCGTGTTTGCACGCTCTTTGTCTGTTGAGATGGAGAGCATACCGGCCGGCTTGTCAATCACAATCATGTCATCATCTTCGTAGATGATCGGGATGTCCAGTTTTTCACTGAGCACAGGCGCTCTGTGAAGCACAGTAATCTCTTGCCCCGGCAATAGCGGGCGAGCATAGTCCGTACAACGCTCCCCATCAATAAGGATCTGCCCGCGCGTTAATAGTCCCTTTACGTGGCTTCTTGACTTATTGTTGAAGCAGGTGAGCAAAAAGGGCAGCAGGGTGGATTTTGTGGTGACGTTGAAGCTTAGGTTGCTTTTCAATTTGGTACCTCTTTTAGCCCTGATGCAAATCCAGCGACTGAAAATCATGTCCTGCATCAAGAAATACATTCTCAAAAAACTTGTTCAAATAAGACGATGCGCCATTATTTCTTCGGTTTCATAAAGACCAACACTATTTATCAAAGTCAGTTTTACATATTGATCTTGAAAAAGCTCTCCTCTAACAGCCACTTGTTGCTGGCATTTTGTCTTAACGCCAAACAAATTGACATAGGTTATATCAAAAATGAGATACATATTATCGAAAGGCGCTTCACCAAGAAGATCATTGTGTGAGTGACATAGATGTATTGTCATACCAAAAATGTGATTATAGCCATCTTTGATTGCGTCCAAATCGTCCGATATGGCATGAGTTTTTAGGATCAAAGGCCTATTGATTCTGCTTTCAAACCGATAAAGGTTTTTATTGTGTATCAATTTCAAATGAAGATCGCTAATTTCAACTTCACTAACGAAAAAGTCCCTAGACGATTTTGCAAAAAACTGAATCCCGAAAGGCATATAATAGGGGTAGTAGCGTGGCAAAGGAAAGTCTCCTTGCCACAGGACAAGCTCTGGATGAGTTGTGCCGCTTGCAAATATCCCTATGCTTGGATCTATGGACGGATATGATTCACTATTTTTCTTTTTATAACCAAAAAATACTTTTTCAGCAATTACTTCCTCTTGAAAATCTTCGCTATTTCCCAACGGAAATGGGGGCACACATTTTTCAAGTTCGCGTGGGATATTGCCGTTCGGATAACCAAGATAAGCACCCCGAACATCAAGCGGCCAAGGCACGGCTTCTTTGAGTTCATAGCTTTTCAGGATATGAGACTCTTCCGTCTCTTCGGGAGTGATTTTCATTTTTTCAATGCTCAAATATGTGAAAGTATTATAGGCCATATTATCGTTTGCAATCTTTGTATCAATGGCATCTAATTTCTCAGATTGCAAATAAACAACTACACCCAAGGCTACTGCCGCCACGATAGGGAGCATTGCTCCCACATATCCTAATATGTCTACCCTGCTAAATGAAGTGGGGATCGCCAAAGGCAAAACGCCTCCTAGCCAAAAAACGAGATCAATTATCGAAGGAATAAGTATTATCAGTAGCATAGCTCCAATAATTTTTAGTTTATGCTTTTTCCACATTACTACAATACTCCTCCCATTCAAAGCTCTCGTCTATATATTCGCCGCAGAGGTTGAGGAGCTTGTCCCGCTCGGCGGCCACAGCGTCCATTGATAAACCAGTTAGTTTTTCGCTCATGTAAGTAGTCCTCTTCGGCAAATTTGGAGATATACCCATGTTTAGCGTCGATGTCATTGACGCTTTTGCTCATTCTATCAAACTCGACAAGAAAAGGCAAGGAAGTCAAGCATTACAAGGCATCGGTGTTTTTTGTCACTGCATACTTTTCCGAAAAATCCACATAATCCAAAACGTCAACCCTAGCATTCCCAATGCCTCCCGATCATCCTCTTGAACATTTCTTGAACACGGCGCTCTTTCCACCCAAATACCCCAAAACACAAAAACGCTACAACCCTTGTGGTTGTAGCGTTTTCTCTGGCAGGGGCAAAAGGATTCGAACCCTCGACACGCGGTTTTGGAGACCGCTGCTCTACCAACTGAGCTATACCCCTTTACATCAGCTGGTGACTTGCTTTGCAAATCACCAGCTGTTATTATACCATATCATCTGGACGAGTACAATACTATTTTAAAGAATTTTCACGCCAAGTTCCGCAAGCTGCGATTCATCCACTATATCCGGGCAGCCGGTCATGGGTTCTGATGCGTTTTGGACTTTCGGGAACGCGATGACATCCCGTATACTCTCCGCACCGCAGAGTAGCATGACTAATCTATCCATGCCGTATGCCAGTCCGCCGTGCGGCGGCGCGCCGTATTGAAACGCTGATATCAGGTGCCCGAACCGTTGTTGAGCGTCTTCTTCAGTGAATCCCAGTGCCTTGAACATTTTCACCTGAATCTCCGGCGTGTTTATCCTGATAGACCCGCCGCCCAGCTCTGTGCCGTTGAGTACGATATCGTACGCTTTCGCCCGGGCGCTGACTTTGTCAGTATCCAGCAGATCCGCATCCTCATCCATCGGCGCGGTGAACGGATGGTGTTTCGCGACGTATCGGTCGTCCTCTCGAGAATACTCAAACAACGGGAACTCGGTGATCCACACAAACTTGAAATCGTCTTTGTCTATCAAATCCATACGCTTCGCGCATTCGATTCTCAACGCACCAAGGGCAGCGAAAACCGCCTCATCGTCAGCATCGGCGACAATTAGGACGAGTCCGCCCGCTGCGGCCCCGGATTTGCTGATAATCGCCGCGTTTTCCTCTTCGGTCAGGAACTTTGAGTACGACGATGTGAGGCTCTCATCTTCCGCGATCTTTGTCCATGCAAGCCCCTTCGCGCCGTAGGTTTTTACGAACTCAACCAGGGAATCTACCTGCTTACGCGGCATTGCACCGCCGCCCGGGACGTGTATTGCCCGGACACTGCCGCCGGCGGCGACAGGTTCCGCGAACACTTTGAAGTCACAGTCTTTTACAATGTCACTGATATCGCAAAGCTCCAGCCCGAACCGTATGTCCGGCTTGTCGGAGCCGAATCTGTCCATCGCCTCACGCCACGTCAGGCGCGGGATTGGCGTTGTGATGTCTACTCCGGCGATCTCTTTGAACAGACGCTGCAAAAATCCCTCGTTGATCGCGATGACGTCTTCAATATCGACAAACGACATTTCCAAGTCCAGTTGCGTGAATTCCGGCTGGCGGTCGGCGCGTAAATCCTCATCGCGGAAGCAGCGGACAATCTGAAAATACCGGTCGAATCCTGAGAGCATCAGCAGCTGCTTGTACTGCTGCGGCGACTGCGGCAGTGCGTAAAACTTGCCGGGATGGGTTCTGCTGGGGACAAGATAATCCCGCGCGCCCTCCGGCGTGGATTTGGTCAGCATCGGCGTTTCAATTTCCAGGAATCCGTTTTCGTCAAAGTAATCCCGCGCGATTTTCACCGCACGATGGCGCATCATTATTACCCGCTGCATATCAGGTCGGCGCAGGTCGAGATATCTGTATTTCAGCCTCAGTGCGTCGTTGACGTCAGTTTCGTCTGTGATCTCAAACGGCGGCGTTTCGGACTTCGCCAAAATCCGCAGTTCGCGCACTTCCAGCTCCACCTCGCCTGTTGGGATTTCCGTGTTCTTTGACGACCGCTCCCGTAAAACTCCGGACGCCGCAACGACAAACTCACCGCGTAGCGTTTCAGCTTTTGAGAATACCTCTCGGTCGGTGCTGTCATCGAACGCCAGCTGCAAAATCCCGGCGCGGTCACGCAGGTCGATGAATATCAGCTGTCCCAAATCCCGCCGACGTGCCACCCATCCGCAAACGCTGATCTCGCGCCCGATATCCCCCGTGCGCGGTTCGCCGCAGTATGTTGTTCTGCTGAAGTTCTTTAGTGTATCCAAGTTGTGTTCAACTCCTCTTTTGTTATGTCTGTAATAATGAAATGCAGGACGATGTGGATATTGCCACACCCAATGCTTATTTTTTGTGGGAAAATTTCTTGACCAAAACGATGATTACACCCAAAATCAACAGAGGCCCCCCGACCAGTGCTATCGTGCTGATTTGACCGGATTGTTGTTCTTCCGGCACATGCTCAGGTGATATATATTGGGACAAAATGAAACCTGTGGAGAGGTCAAACATAATTTTATATCCCTCAAGCGTTATAATTTGAAGCCTGTCGTTTGCACGGTCAAGACGTATTTCACCCCAATTGATCAATTTTCCACTAAATTCACAAGGTTCGCCAAGCATTCTGTCTCCATGCCTCAACAGGCTCTGTACATCATGATAGTGTGTCAAAACGCCCCGCTCATAAAAGCCTATAACACCAAAAGGCGAATTCGGCACAACAAGAAAAGACATGGCGTCATTGCTGAAAAACATCTGTCCGACATGACTCCACAACTCCCACCTGCCAAATGTGTAAACTAGCTCTCCATCCTGGTAAAGGCCGGATTTTGGATACCCTTGCGCCTCAAATTCAGGGGGCGTCAAATGAAACACCCGCCCGTCCCCAAGGTGTATTCGCCTCGGTTCGGGTCGCGGTGGTGTCAGCGCATATGCATCTGCCATGAAAGCCGCTGTGATTAATATAAGCAACAAAAAATAAGCCATGATTTTTTTCATCTTTCTCACCTCAAATTTTAGACGGACATTCCTCAATGGTGCTCCTATCGAGAACATAAATTATCTACAGCAGTTGCATCCCTTACACGCTTGCCTTAACCGTTATACAACCCCCGTGCCCGTGAAGCGGGTACGGGGGTTGATTACTTATGAGCCTATGAATTTTAAGAAATCGTCTATGTCTATGCCGAGCTGATTGAGTGCGGACGCAAAAGACCCTTTTCTGATGTCTTTATTCGAGTGTATTGAAATAATAGATGTTTTAGAGGCTTTCGGATTGTGTAATTTATGATGAGAACCTTTTATGCTCACTTCAATGCACCCATACCGTACAAGGTGTTTGTAAAAGTCTTTCCCCTTAATGATCGGTATTTCAGGCATCGCGCAGCTCGAAAGTTAGAAAATAATTAGTTATGTCCGGATAATCTTCTAAAAACAAAGCTATTGACTCAAACATATTTTCCTGAGTTTCCTGTATTGTGTCGCCCTGAGTCGTGCAACCTCCGTTCGGCATGTCGCACTTCGCCCAATAACCGCCCTCTTCAGCGGGGTGAATGATAACAATATAAACCGGATGCATAATATCACCTCTGATAACATTATGCTCTTTAGCTATGGATTTAGACACAGCGCCACAACCTTTCTATAGGGATATTATACCGCGAGTTCCCGCCCCTGTCAACCGGACACGTAGGGGCGGATGGTAATCCGCCCGCAATTTGCACAATTCATCAGCGTTGTGCCGAGACGATTACCATCGTCCCCTACACGCTTGCCTTACTCGCATCGGAGCCCTTCATCTCCGCCGATCTCGCCGCGTTTGACAGCATCAGCTTTATCCGATTCTCCTGATTGATCTTCGTCGCCCCCGGGTCGTAGTCTATTGCGACGATGTTGGACTCCGGAAAATCATCTTTCAACCGCCGGATCATACCTTTGCCGACCACGTGATTCGGCAGGCAGCCGAACGGCTGTGTGCAGACGATGTTGGCGGTGCCTGTATGTATAAGCTCCAGCATTTCGGCGGTTAACAGCCAGCCCTCGCCCATCTTGTTGCCATAACCGAGATACCCGCGAACCAGCCCCCGCAGTTCGGCAAATGACCCCATCGGCCGGAATTTTTGCCCCGGCGCGGATTTCACCGCATCTATCATCACGCGCTGCAAGCCTTCAATATACCGCTGAAACTTGGAGGCCAGGAATTTCTTCAGACGCAGGCCGCGGTACAAATCCACATCGACCACGCGGTTGTTGATTTTAAACAGCATGAAGTCCGTCAATCCCGGCACGACTGGTTCACAGCCCTCACTCAGCAGGAAATCTTCCAGTCCGTTATTCCCCAACGGCGCGTATTTGACATAGATCTCGCCGACAACGCCGACTCTCGGCTTCTCGTGCGTCTTATCCAACTCAAGTTTTTCAAAATCCGCCGCGATTTCCGACATGCACTTACGCATGTCTTTTTTCGACAGGCCGATACCGCCGGAGAGCATCGATACGATCCGGTCGATCCAGTGCGTGATAAGCTTATCTGTTACGCCGGGGATTACCTCATACGGCAGACATTGGTTTTTCAGCCATACGATCAGGTCGCCGTATAGCATCGCCGCAATCAGCCGCCGCACCAGCGGGATTGTGAGCTTAAACCCGGGGTTTTTCTCCAGCCCCGACAGATTGACCGATACCACCGGGATATGTTCCAATCCGGCGCGGGTCAACGCTTTCCGCAGCAGATGTATGTAGTTCGACGCACGGCACCCACCGCCGGTCTGTGTAATCAACAGGCCGACTTTGTCTTTGTCATACTTCCCGCTGTTCAGCGCTTCGATAAGCTGCCCGATGACCAAGAGCGCTGGATAGCAAGTATCGTTATGTACGTACTTCAGCCCCGTCTCCACAATCCCGCGGTGCGAGGTGGTCAGCACGTCGATGTTATAGCCATACAGCCCGAATACTTTCTGCATAATGGTAAACGTAACCGGCAGCATCTGCGGCATCAGCAGCGTGTATTCTGTTTTCATCTCTTTGGTGAATAGAAGCCGGCCTTGTTTGTCGTATGTCAGTTTTGCCATGTATATCCTCCGGTGGTTTAGTGTAGGGGCGGCCTTTGGCCGTCCGCTATTTAAGGTATGTTCCTAGGTGGTAGTCGCGCACAGCGCGCCCCTACGGGCAATGCGTTATCCGCCCGTCGCCGCAACCAAGCTCCGCAGCCGAATCTTCGCCGCCCCTAGATTGCTTATGTCGTCAATCTTCAGCTGCGTATACAGCTTTCCGCCAGATTCGAGGATGTCCCGCAGTTCGTCGGTGGTGATGGCATCTGTCCCGCAGCCGAAGGATACCAGCTGCACCATCTGCATATCGGGCTGCTCTATGACAAAGCGGGCGGCGTTATACATTCTGGCCTGATATGTCCATTGATTCAGCACTTTTCGCGGGGAGTATCCCATCTTTCGCGAAACGGCGTCTTCGGTAATAAGAACCAGGCCGAGTGATGTAATCAGCTCGTCAATCCCGTGGTTAATTTCCGGGTCAGTATGATACGGCCTGCCTGCGATTACTATTATCTGCTTCGAGTTTGCCCGCGCGAAGTCTATGTACCGTGCAGCCTCTGCCTCTATGTCGGCTATGTACGATTCATACGCCGCATACGCGTGCCGGGCGGCTGATTTTGTCTCGTGCTTCGGAATGTTGAACTCCGCATTAAAATATTCGGCGGCTTTGGTCATAAAGCCCTTTTTCTTGTGCAGGCCGAAATACGGCGCAAGAAATCGCGCGGACTCCAACCTCGGCATATTGGCCGCCAGCAGTTCCGGATAATACGCCGCCACGGGGCAGTTATAGTTGTTGTCGCCCAATCCTTCGTCAAAATTATACGGCATACATGGCAAGAATATCGTGTCCACGCCCATGTCCAGCAGCGATTCAATCTGCCCATGCATAAGCTTTGCGGGGTAACAGACAGTGTCAGACGGGATTGTCCGCTGTCCGCGCAGATACAACGCGCGCGACGATTCTTCCGACAGAACGACCTCAAAGTTCAAGCGCGTGAAAAACTCAAACCAAAACGGCATGGTTTCAAACATGTTCAGGCCGAACGGTATGCCGATCTTTCCGCGAGTGCCGTCGCCTTGTCCGCATCCATTCATGGCGCGGAGTTTTTCGTATTTGTATTTGATCAAATTCGGCAAACCGGAACTTTTCTCCCCACCCAGCGGCTTGGAACAGCGGTTGCCCGATATATGCCGCCGCCCGCCGGAAAACGTGTTTATTGTTAAGCTGCAATTGTTGGTGCATAGTCGGCAGACAGATGGTTTTGCTTCATGTACAAAGCTCTCCAACGCGGCGAAGTCTATCAGACCGGGATTTTCCGGCGGTAAGTCCAGCGCTGTCAGCGCCGCGCCGTAAGCGCCCATCAGTTCCGATATCGCGGGCCGCGTAACAGCAACTCCAAGTTCCGACTCAAACGCCCGCAGCACCGCATCATTCAGAAACGTGCCGCCTTGGACGACTATGTTGCGCCCAAGATCCTGCGGCCCTGTGGCACGGACGACTTTGTAGACGGCGTTCTTGACGACGGAGATGGAGAGACCGGCGGAAATCGCGTCAACTCCCGCGCCCTCTTTTTGCGCTTGCTTGACGCTGGAGTTCATAAACACCGTGCATCGGGAGCCTAAGTCTGACGGCGCTTCCGCCAATAATCCCAGGTTCGCGAAGTCGGCGATTGCGTAACCCATGGCGTTGGCGAACGTCTCAATAAAACTCCCGCAACCGGATGAACAGGCTTCGTTAAGCATAATACTGTCAACCGCTCCGTTGCGGATTTTGAAGCATTTGACGTCCTGTCCGCCGATGTCGATAATGTAATCCACATCCGGATTAAAATGCCGCGCCGCGCGCAAATGCGCCATTGTTTCGACGAGTCCCAAGTCCAGATTGAACGCGCTTTTGATCAGCGCTTCTCCATACCCAGTGGCAGCGGAACCGCGTATAGTTATCCTATCGCCGAATTTATCGTAAATCGTGCGGAGTTCCCGTAACAGAATCGACACGGGGTTGCCTTTGTTACTGCCGTAAAAGCTATGCAAAATCCCTCCCTCCGGCGTGATGAGCGCAAGCTTTGTCGTGGTGCTGCCGGCGTCAATCCCCAGATACGCGTCGCCTGTGTACGTATCCGGATCAACCGCCGCTGGTGCTGCCCCGGCATGGTGACTCCTGAACTCCGCGATTTCTTCCGGCGAACGGAATAGCGGGGTCAGCGTGTAGCCCGTCTGGTCTATTTTTTTTGAAGAATCCTCAAGCTTTTGACAGATATCTTCAAACTGATAAGCCTTGGTATCATCCGCGCACAACGCCGCGCCGAAAGCCGCGAAACACTCGGCGTTTTCGGGGAATATCGCGGTATGTTCATCCAATTCCAAAGTCTCAATGAATCTCTCACGCAAACCCATAAGAAACGTCAATGGCCCGCCGAGGAACACGATTTTACCCGAAAGCTCCCGCCCCTGGACAAGGCCGGAAAGGGTCTGATCGACAACGGCCTGGAAAATGCTCGCCGCCAGGTCTTCGCGTCTGCCGCCCTGGTTCAGAATCGGCTGGATATCAGATTTAGCAAAAACTCCGCAACGGGAGGCGATGGGATATATCCGCTCATGCCGTGCCGACAGCTTGTCCAGCTCCGGCACAGTTACATCCAACAAAGTCGCCATCTGATCGATAAACGCGCCGGTTCCCCCGGCGCATGTGCCGTTCATACGTTCTTCCAGTGATCTGCCGAAAAAGATAATCTTTGCGTCTTCACCGCCGAGCTCTATGACGGCGGAAGTATCCGGAACAGTGCGCCGCACGGCCTCTGCCGTTGCGAAAACCTCTTGCACAAACGGCAGATCGGCGGATTGCGCGGCCCCCAATCCGGCAGAGCCTGTAATTGCTACCGCAACGGATTTGCCGCGCAACAACTCCGCCGCGCTTTTCAGCTGCTCGGCCGCTTTTTCACGTGTCTTTGAATAGTGCCGCTCATAAGAACGGAACAGGATATCATCAGTTTCCGACAGCACGATTGTTTTAACGGTTGTGCTGCCTATGTCAATTCCAATACGATACATAATACCTCTTGTTGGCGGGGACATCCCCCTTCCCCCTTCGTACGCGAAGGGGGCTTTGGACGAGGGACGAGGGTTTAGTGTGTGGGACGCACCTTTTTACTCTCGTCTTCCGTCCTTTCGTCCTTCGTCCTAAGCCCCCTTCGCGCACGAAGGGGGAAAGGGGGATGTCCCCGGGTCAAATTCAGCTTTGCAGCTTGCTACATACATTATATATCCCCCGGGCGCGTAATTCAATATTTAAATATTCACCAAAGTTGTTGAATACAGGTAACCGAAAATGCTATAATGAGAAAATATGTCCGAGGAGGTATTTTACAAATGAGAAGCAAGGCAGAGTTTATCTCGTTCATGGCGGAGGCCGGTGTGCTCACATTCGGCGACTTTACGGGGAAAAGCGGCAGGAAAATGCCGTATTTCGTCAATACCGGCAATTTTAGGACCGGCATGCACATATCAATTCTCGGCGACTATTACGCCGACATAATAACACAAAGCGGCCAAAAATTCGACGCGCTGTACGGCCCGGCGTATAAAGGGATAACGCTCGTTGCGGCGGCGGCGGGATCTCTGTACAGGAATTATGGGTTGGACATGCCGTTCTTTTTCAACCGCAAAGAGGTCAAAGATCACGGTGAGGGTGGCTCTATAGTAGGATACAAACCATCGGACGGCGACAGAGTTGCCATAGTTGAAGACGTGGTAACAGCCGGCACAGCCGTGCGGGAGAGTATGGAGATTCTGAAAAATACGGCAAACCTCAATGTCACGGCGCTTTTCGTGTCGGTGGACAGGATGGAGCGTGGGCAGGGCACGCTATCCGCGCTTGATGAACTCAAAAGTGAGTTCGGCATAAATGTGTACCCTATTATCACCGCACGGGATATAATCGCCTCACTTCCTGATGGTGACGAGCGCGTTTTGAAAATGGAAGCGTATCTCGCACAATACGGGGCCGCTACTTAGATGGGGATACACGACGGGCACAGAAGCAGGCTTCGGCAGAGGTTTTTGAAGAGTGGACTTGATGATTTTGAGAATCATCAAGTGTTAGAACTCTTGTTGTTCTTCTCGCGCCCGCAAGGGGATGTGAATCCACTGGCCCATCGTTTGATGGATAGATTCGGTAGTTTCAACGCCGTACTGGACGCGCCGGTGGAAGAGCTTGTTAAGGTCTCTGGCGTCGGCGAAAACACAGCAGTTCTTTTAAAACTCGTGATCGCCGCGAACAGGCGGTATATGATCGCCAGGTCGCAGAATAACGAGATTTTAAATTCCACCGAAAAAGCGGGTAAGTTCCTAGCCCCGCGGTTTTACGGTGAGCGTGACGAGGTCGTATACATGGTGTGCCTTGACGCGAAGTATAAAGTGCTAAACTGCAAAATGATGTTCCGAGGCAGTGTGGATACGGCGAACATAAATATCCGCAAAGTCGTGGAAAACGCGCTGGCGTTCAATTCGGTCAGCGTTATATTAGCCCACAACCACGTAAGCGGCCTGGCGTTGCCGTCCGATGAAGATTACACGACTACCCGCCGGCTTATCGATGCGCTTTCAGCCATAGATATAATCCTGGCGGATCATATAGTTGTCGCCGATGACGACTACGTCTCAATGGCGGATAACGGGTTTTTTCTGTAGGGAGAACAAAACACCCGCCGACTGCGGTCGGCACCCTCTTTACTAAAGAGGGCTAGGATAACGTAAGGCCAACCCCTGCCCTCGTTAGTAAAGAGGGTGGCCCCGCAGGGTCGGGTGTTTTGTCCTCGGCGCGCCGTAGGGACGGTCGTCCCCGCCCGCCCGCGGATGACCGGGGCGGTCATCCCTATATGAGTCCCTCCTATGAGGGGTGGTTAAAGACATACATGATAACGCAAAATACAAGGAGGTCAATCATGCAAAACAAAAGCGAAGTCGCAACTGAACTATTTGCCGACGGCAAGTTTAATTGTTCCACGTCTGTATTCACGGCATTTTGCGAGGAGTACGGAGTAGACTTGACCGTCGCACGAAGACTTGCCTGCGGACTTGGCGGCGGGTGCCGCGCAGGGGAAATTTGCGGTGCTGTATCCGGCGGCGTGATGGTTGTCGGTCTTAAGCACGGGCAGAACCGCCCAGGCGACACTGCGGCGAGGGAACGGTGCTATGCCAAGACGCAGGAGTTCACCAAAGCGTTTCTGGATAAGAAATCAACCCTGACGTGCAAGGGACTGCTCGGCGCGGATGTCTCCACCGACGAAGGCCGGGCATTTATGCAGGCAAACCGCCACATCTGCGTTGCCGCCGTCCAAACCGCCGCGGAAGTTCTGGAAGAACAGGGATATTAACAGCAAACGCTTTGCGTTTGCCTAGTGAAGAATTAAGAGTGAAAAGTGAAAAATTATGGAGTTTAAAGTCGAAAGCGAGTTCTCTCCGGCTGGCGGACAGCCGGAGGCTATACGTGCGTTGGCCGAAGGACTGCGGCTGGGGTTTGAAGAGCAGACTCTGCTGGGGGTCACAGGATCGGGCAAGACGTATACTATGGCGAAGATAATTGAGGAAGCGAAGCGCCCGGCGCTGGTTCTGGCGCACAACAAGGCGCTGGCGGCGCAGCTTTGCAGTGAGTTCAAAGAATTCTTCCCGGAAAACGCCGTTGAGTTCTTTGTGTCGTACTACGACTATTATCAGCCGGAGGCGTATGTCCCGCATACAGACACGTATATTGAAAAAGACTCGGCGATCAATGATGAAATCGAGCGATTGCGCCACTCCGCGACATCGTCGTTGTATGAGCGGCGGGATGTTATCGTTGTGGCGTCAGTCAGCTGCATATACGGCCTTGGCGACCCGGGAGATTACGCTAACATGGTGGTTTCCCTGCGTCCAGGGAAAGAAATGTCGCGGGACGAACTGTTAAACAAGCTGGTTGCAATACGGTATGAACGCAATGATGTAGCGTTTGAGCGTAATGCCTTCCGAGTACGCGGCGACACGGTTGAGATTTTCCCCGCGTATGCCCGTGACAGGGCGCTACGGGTGGAGTTTTTCGGCGATGAAATTGAAAAGATAAGCGAAATCACGGTTGTCACCGGTGTACCGGACAAATACCTGAACCATGCCGCCATCTACCCCGCCTCTCACTATGTCACAACGGACGAAAAGCTGGAGCGAGCGATGGCCGATATAAAGTCCGAGATGAAACAGCGTGTCGAATGGTTCGAGCAGGAGAACAAATTGATAGAGGCCCAGCGAATCCACCAGCGGACGATGTATGATATCGAAATGCTGACCGAACTCGGCTATTGCAGTGGGATTGAGAATTATTCGCGGATAATATCGGGCCGCCCGCCAGGCTCCGCGCCGATGACGCTGCTGGATTATTTCCCGAAAGACTTCCTGCTTTTCGTGGATGAATCCCACGTGACTTTGCCGCAGGTGCGGGCAATGTACAAGTCTGACCGCGCGCGGAAAGAGAATCTGGTGCAATACGGCTTTCGTCTACCGTCAGCATTCGATAACCGCCCGCTGATGTTTGAGGAATTTAATGAGCGGGTGAATCAGGTGATCTACGTCTCTGCGACACCGGCTGAATATGAGAAAGAACGGTCCGCCCAAGTTGTCGAGCAGATAATACGCCCGACAGGGTTGCTGGATCCCAAAATCTCCGTCCGCCCGGTGGATGGGCAGATTGATGACTTGATGCACGAGATCAGACAGCGCAAAGCACTTGACCAGCGGGTGCTTATCACCACGCTGACGAAGAAGATGGCCGAAGACCTGACGGCATACTTCACTGCTGCCGGAATCCGCGTACGGTATCTGCACCACGATATTTCGACGATTGAGCGGATGGAGATCATACGCGACCTGCGCCTGGGCGAGTTTGACGTTTTGGTCGGCATAAATCTTCTACGTGAGGGTATTGATTTGCCGGAAGTGTCACTGGTCGCTATACTGGACGCCGATAAAGAGGGATTTCTGCGAAGCGCGACATCGTTGATCCAGACAATAGGCCGCGCGGCGCGTAATTCCGAGGGTACGGTAATAATGTACGCCGACCGCGTGACAACAGCCATGCGCACGGCGATAGACGAGACCGAAGCCCGCCGAGAAAAGCAGGAGGCATTCAATAAAGAACATGGAATTGTCCCGAAAACAGTAATAAAAAGTGTCAGAGACCTCATTGAGATATCGAAGAGTGGTTCTTCAAGCGGACCGCGTGACGGCGTCAAGCTGACAAAGCGGGAGCTTGAGGAGGAAATCCGTAAGCTAGAAAAAGAAATGACTGCCGCCGCGAAAATGCTGGAGTTTGAATATGCCGCGATGTTGCGGGATAGGGTTATCAAGCTTCGGGGCGAGGTGGGGTAGGGGACGATGGCAATCGTCCCGTGATTGCTGGTTTCGCCGCCCAAGGGAATTTGTGTCCTCGACGTCCCGCATAATCCGCACCCCTTTGTAGGGTCGGCTATTAGCCGCCCGTAGGCGATTGATAATCGCCTCTCGTTGCGCCGCAAACCAGCAAAAAACCCAGCCACGGGACGCAGAGGACTACGCCACCTACAAATTCCCCTCCTACGGAGGGGTGCCCCGCAGGGGCGGGGGGGTTCGACAACCTAATATGAAAAGCAGAAAGATAGAATGAAAAATGATTGAAACTGTAGTTGAATTTCTCGGCCAGTCCACCGCCGGCGGTGCAGTGGCTGTATTTATATTATCAATGGCACCCGGAATCGGCCTGTCAATAATGATCCCGATAGGCGTATCCTTGGGCTTGCCGCTTCCGCTGGCCGCGCTTGTCTGCATATTAGGCAACCTAGCTCCCGTTCCGATTGTCATTATATTCATCAGCAGAATTTTCAAGTGGATGCGCAAAAAAAGCCAATTCCTCGCGAATATTGCCGATAAGTTCGAGGAAAAATCAAGATCACGCGGTGAGTCGCGGTATCGGCGGGGCGAATTCTGGGGGCTTCTGATATTTGTCGCGGTGCCAATTCCGTTCATACCCGGTACCGGTGCGTTCACGGCGGCAATGATAGCCGGAGTCCTGAACACGCGCATGAGAACGGCCGTTGCGGCTATAGTCATAGGTACCGTGATATCCGCGATGTTCGTGACCTTGGCGGTACATGGCTTACGTGTGCTACTGTTCTAAAATAAACAAGCACAAACCCCCGGCGGATCAATCCGCCGGGGGTTTGCAAAAAGAGAGGAAGATGGTAGGGTATATATGAAACGGAAAGAAGCTATTGAAAATGCGAAATGCTATCCGTTTATATGCATAATAATATCATAATGCGTACTTTGTGTGAATTAAATTTAAAGAAAGTGTAAATATTGCGTTGTGTGTGTAGGGACGTGCCTTGCGCGCCTGTCGTTCTCCGGATGGGGTGGTTGTGGGTATAGCTTGTGACACCGTCCGTGGTGCAACGGGGACAGACATGCGGGGGCAGCACGTAAATATAATTCACGGCGCGTCGTGGTCGCCGCGCCCTACAGACCCTATTCTGCCTCCAATATAGGCGGCAGCATACGCCGGGTCTTTATTTTTTCCGCTATTCCGGCTATAACCAAGCTTGCCGAGGCTTGCGTTTGCTCACCGGACTGCATGTCTTTCACCGTGACTTGTCCTGATTTAATCTCATCCTCACCCAGGAATGCCACGTATGGAACCCCCAGCTTATCGGCATACGCGACTTTTGATTTGAACTTCTTGTCCTCGCTATACAGCTGAACCCGCAATCCGGCCTCGCGCATTTGCGTCGCGAGAATTATCGGATGCGACAAATCCTCCGTCATTGGGATAATCAGCACGTCCGCAGGCGCGGACAAGACGTCCGGGTTCAAAAGCTGCTGTTCCTGCAAAATATAGAACAGCCGCGACAGGCCGATTGAAATGCCTACACCCGGCAGCTTCTTGTCGGTGTAATATTCCGCCAGCTCGTCATACCGCCCGCCGCCGCCTATGGAGCCGACTTCCGGATAATCCAGCAAAAACGTCTCATACACTGTGCCGGTGTAGTAATCCAGTCCGCGGGCTATTGATAGGTCTATCTTAAAATGCGTGTCCGGCACGCCGAACGATGACATATACCGCGCGACAATGCCAAGCTCATCCGCGCCGGTGTCAAACATCTCGTTCCGCCCCCGGTATTTACCTAGCACCTCAAATGGGTCGCCCTGATGCTTGACGAAAGAGATCAGCTCCGCCGCTTTGTCGGTTGTGAGTCCTAAATCCGTAACCAAATGCTCGGCGAGCTTTTGCTCCCCGATTTTTTCAATCTTATCCACAGCCCGCATGACTTCGGTAGCGTTGGATATCTCCAAAATCGCAAAGAACCCGGAAAGAACTTTGCGGTTGTTTACGTGAATGCAAAATCGGCAAAGACCCAGCGAGGTCATGCATTTGTAGATGACACTGGGTATCTCCGCCTCGTTGATTATATCCAATTTGCCGTCGCCTATTATGTCGATATCGGCTTGATAAAACTCCCGGAACCGCCCGCGCTGGGGGCGCTCCCCCCTGTAGGATTTGCCGATTTCATAACGCCGGAACGGGAAAACCAGCTTGCCGTGGTGAAGCGCCACGTATTTCGCCAGTGAGGCTGTGAGCTCATACCGCAGGCACAAATCCGTGTCGCCTTTTGTCAGGCGGTAGACTTGCTTCTCGGTTTCCCCGCCGCCTTTGGCGAGCAAGATTTCGGAGGCTTCCATCAGCGGCGTGTCCAGCGGAGTGAACCCATACAGCGAGAAAGACTCCCGCAATTTTTGGGCCATTTCGTTAAAATACACCTGATTTTGGGGCATAAGTTCCTGAAACCCCGACATAGTGCGCGGCTTGATTTTGTCCATAAATTATCCTCCATGCAGGGCGCAATTACACCAACGGTATGGTGTGGACATCGCACCACGTGTAGGGGCGGCATTCTGCCACCCGTTGGGATTTGCCGTATTTTGTAGGGCGGCTGAAAGCCGCCCTTGGATGTTTATCCTACGTCTTAGGATTCACGATATCGCGCCAGTCTAAGTCGCCCCTAGCCAGGCCGTGGATAAGCACCTCCGCCGTTGCGATGTTGGTGGCGAACGGAACCTGGTGCTGGTCGCAGGCCCGCGCGATGTCCATAACGCTGTCTATATAGTCCGCCGCGTTATTTGCCGGGTCGCAAAAGAACAGAACCATGTCAAGCTCGTTATACGCTATCCGCGCGGCAATCTGCTGGTTGCCGCCTTGATTGCACGACAGATACAGTGATATCGGCAGGCCTGTGGCCTCCATAACAAGCCTTCCTGTTGTATTTGTCGCACAGATTACGTGTCCGGCCAAAATTCCGCAATAAGCGACGCAGAACTGAACCATCAGCTCCTTCTTCCCATCATGTGCCATGAGAGCGATATTCATTAAAAAGCCGCCTTCTTTCATTAAGTAATTTTCGGGTTATGCGTTAAAGCGATTTCACAGTTTGCGTAGCGGGACATCCTCGCCCTTTATTCTTCTCGCCACGTCTAGAAATTCATATGCCGCGCGGGGTCTTTTGTACAGTACCAACGGCACATTCTCGTGCAATGCGCGGAAAACGTTTTTATCCTCCCTGACAATACCGATAAGCCGCGCCCGGGTTGAATCTATTATATCGTCCACAGTTGTCCGCAGGATTTTAAAGTTCGACGGCTGTACGCGGTTGATCAGCAGCCTGATATCAGTGACGCCCATCTCCCTGATAATATCCGCAGCCTTCTGCGCGTCCCTTATGCTCGGCAACTCACCATTTGTGACTATTATCGACATGTCCGCTTGGGTGTGAGCCAAGGCGAACCCGGCACTGGTTCCGGCCGGGGCGTCAATAACGCAGTAGTCAAAATTTCCCCTGATGTCGGAGAACATGTCCGAAACGTCGAGGCCGTCTTCGTCTTTCATGTCCGCCGGTGAGTTCAAAAAAAACAGGCCCGGTATCAAGGGAGATTCACAGCACGCGTCCATGAGTTCCATTCTGCCGTCAAGAACGTCAGTAAAATCCGACACTGCGAACTCTGACATGCACAGGTACATGTCAAGATTGTTAAAGCCGATATCAAAGTCAACACAAAGCGTCCGCGCGCCAATCCCTGCCAGACACGATGACACGGCGGCAACTGTTGTAGTCTTACCCGTCCCGCCTTTTCCGGAGGAGATGACTATTATTTTGCACATTTCTGCCTCCCCAACGAACGATATACGATATTATATACAATTCCGCGCGATTTTTCAATAGCGTTTTGGGATAAACATGGCAAGTTGAATTTGTGATATTGTACAAATTCTGTGGGCGGGCATTTGTAGGGGCGAACATCCCGGTCGGCTCCGTTACAGTGAGAGGAAAGGGGATACCCCAAAACACCCCTTGAAACTCGCCTCAGAGCCTCAAGGGGTGTTTGTCGATTTCTACACTCCGAACGTTTCCTTGTTATATCGCGCGATTTCGTCCGTCATAATCGGTTCAACATGATCGTAGATCACGTCCCCCGGGCCGCCGTAGGTGAATGAGACAATAAAGTTCCCGCCCGGCGTATATTCTTCACAAGCGCGGCGCGTTTCGGCGCGGATTTGCGCGTCTGTGGAGTCCGACAAGTCTATTTTGGACATATCACAACCGCCCATCATAACCATGCGTCCGCCGATTTCTTTCTGCAGCCGGATAATGTCGTTCTCCGGCAATGCACCTTGCCAGATGTCGATGCCGATGTCAATCATGTCTTCAACAATCGGCTCGCAGAATGAATCTGAATGATGCAGAATGAGGACTCCCGCGTCAGTCAAGACTTTGTAAATTTTCAAATACTGCGGCTTGATGAATTCGCGCCAAACTTCGGGGCTGACAAACAGGCTGAGCTTGCTGCCCCAGTCATCGTGAGAGAGGACTATATCCGGCTTCAGGTGCTTAACCAACAGCTTCATATACGTACAGCGATATTCGCCGACAACTTCGCAGAGTTCGTGCATTGCTTCCGGCTCTAACAGGAAGTTCATCAGCATGTCCTCAAATCCCATCAGGAAATGCAGTTGCTCAAACAATCCCGTTGGTGCGATTGACATTGACAGTTTACCGTTCGCGCGGATTTCTTCCTGCGCCCGAACAGTGTCTTCCCAACCGTCGGAACAGTTGGCGACAAGATCCGGCACTTTCACGTAGTCCCGCCATTTGGTGATGTCGGGCAGAACCTTGTCATCGTCCGTCACGTGCGGCATTCCGGAAATCTGACCCTCCGGCCAGGTAATCAGCGTACCCCACTGGTCACGTGTGTCCTGTCCCTGCACACGGTTCCCATTTGTGAAAGCCACAAGCGGGTCGGGCAAAAGCTCAAACGGCTCCCACATGTTGACAAGCCTGTCCGGCTTCCCGCCTTTCTTCATTGTTTCTAAAAAATTGTCTTTAATACTAAGCACAGATATTGCCTCCTGATAATTAATTTGATGATTGTATTATAACATGGTTTTTGCGGGGTGCGCAATAAAAATTGGGAGACGGGGATTTCGTCTGCATAGTTAGCGCATAGTTGTAATCACGGCGCGTCAGGTTGCAGCGCCCTGCAGCACCACCCCGCAGGGGCGGGGTGGTGCAGCGTTTACCGCACCTGTCCGTCCCCATAAATCACAAACTTTGACGACGTCAATTGCGCCAGCCCCATCGGGCCTCTGGCGTGCATCTTTTGCGTAGATATGCCAATCTCCGCGCCGAGGCCGAACTCGCCGCCGTCGGTGAACGCCGTTGATGCGTTTACGTACACCGCCGCCGCGTCGATTTCATCCATAAATCTGCGGGAGGCTGTGTAATCGTTCGTGACAATCGCCTCGGAGTGTTTGGAGCCGTATTTGTTGATATGCTCGATCGCCTCATCAATCCCCGCGACGATTTTAACAGCCAGGATATAGTCGAGAAATTCCGTGTAAAAATCCTCATCGGTCACAGGCTTGACGGATTCGCCGAGTATGTTCACCGTCTCCGCACAGCCGCGCAGCTCCACGTCCTTTGTGTCCAGCAGTTTTTTCACCATCGGCAAGAACTCATGGGCAATCGCCCTGTCCACAAGCAGCGTCTCCGCCGCGTTGCAGACTGATACTCGCCTGCACTTGGCGTTGAATGTAATCTCCGCCGCCATGTTCAGGTCGGCTGTGGACTCTACATAAACATGGCAGATGCCGACACCGGTTTCGATAACGGGAACCTTCGAGTTCGCCACAACATGATTAATAAGCCCCGCGCCGCCTCTTGCAATCAGCAGATCAACATATTCCGTCATATTCATAAGTGCGTTTACGCTGTCCCTTGTGGTGTCCTGCACCAAGGACACTGAATCCTCCGGCAATCCCGCCGCTTTTATCGCTTCCCGCATTATATCAACAAGTGCATTGTTAGAGTTAAACGCCTCTTTCCCGCCGCGCAGAATGACGGCATTACCGGCTTTAAGGCATAATACGGCAGCGTCCACCGTTACATTCGTGCGGGACTCGTAAATAATCGCAATCACACCCAACGGCACGGTTTTGCGCCCGATTAAAAGCCCATTCGGCCTTGGGTCCAGCTTATCAATCCGGCCGATTGGGTCAGTCAGCGCCGCGACTTCGCGCACACCATCGGCTATCGCATCAATTCGCCCGGAGTCTAACATCAGACGATCCATCAGTGATGGTGACATACCGTTTTCACGGGCGGCATCCATATCAAGCTTGTTTGCCTCAATAATAACCTGCTTATTCGCTTCGAGAGCATCCGCGATGTGAATAAGTGCGGCGTTTTTGATTTTCGTGGAACTTGTCATCAGCGTCATCGCGGCCGATTTTGCCCGTGCGCCTTGGGTTTCTATCGCGGTCATACTGCACCCCCTAAAGTAAATAACGTGCCTGTCTCACCTCCGTGAGCGGCCAGATATAGATTTTCCGGGTTTGAGCCGTCGGTGATAATCGTATCCACCCCGGCGTCCCCAGCTATCTGTACGGCTATAAGCTTTGTCATATACCCACCCGTGCCAAGCTTGTTTCCGGTGTCTCCGGCAAGAGCTTTGATTCTGTCGTCGATTTTTGTCACAACCGGCATCCGCTTTGAGTCCGGATTTTTGCGCGGGTCGCCACCGTCGTACATACCGTCAGTGTCGGAAAGTATCACAAGCAAGTCAGCATCCACAAGAGCAGCAACATATGCTGACAGCGTGTCGTTATCGCCGAAAACCTTATGCTCGTCTTCTATTTCTTCTATACAGACAGAGTCATTTTCGTTGACAATCGGAATAACACCCATTTTAAGAAGCGCATCAAACGTTCCGCGCAGATTCTGCTTTACAGTCGGCATCTCAATATCATCCCTTGTCATCAGCACCTGGCCGACAGTCGCGCCGTATTCACCGAACAGCTTGTCGTAGATATGCATAAGCTCCAACTGCCCCACGGCGGCGACAGCCTGCTTTACCCTGATTTCACTCGGCTTTTCCGTCAGCCTGAGTTTTGCCACACCCACGCCTATCGCGCCCGAAGAAACAAGAATAACATCATGGCCCTCATTTTTTATGTCGGCGAAAACTCTGGCAAGGCCCTCAATGTTCCTGAAGTTGGGACCGGTCATCCCATGGCACAGCGTTGAAGTTCCGACTTTGAAAACTATGCGTTTTTTGTCCATATGTTAATACCCATACTTCGCAAAATGGAGCTTATATTCATCCATTGTCTTTTCCACTATTTTCACCGCTTCGTCTTTGCCTACGACTTCGGAAACAGCTGTTTCTTTGTTCTCCAGCTTTTTATACACGGCGAAAAAGTGCTTCATCTCGTCAAACACATGTTCCGGCAGTTCTGATATATCGTGATAGCAATTATAGCGCGGGTCGGTAAACGGCAGGGCGATGATCTTCTCGTCCAGTGAATCACCGTCGGTCATTATAATCGCGCCTATCGGATAGCAGTGGACAAGCGTCATCGGTAAAATCGGTTCCGAACAGAGAACCAAAACGTCCAGCGGGTCGCTGTCGTCGGCGAATGTCCGCGGGATAAACCCGTAATTCGCTGGGTAGATTGTGCTTGTGTACAGCACACGATCCAGTATAAGCAAACCTGTTTCTTTATCAAGCTCATACTTCATTTTAGAGCCTTCGGAGATCTCTATTACAGCGACAAAATCCTCCGGGTTGATCCTGTCATGGTCTATGTTGTGCCATATATTGCTGCTCATTTTATCTACACTTCCTTAGAAAATAAATTGCAGGGGCGGCTTTTAGCCGCCCCCTACAGTAATGGGTGTGGTGCTAAAAAATCGAGTATGTCACGATAATTCCGACAAACGCGATTGAGATTGTCGAAACCAGCTTGAACAGGGTGTTAATCGACGGGCCGCAAGTATCTTTAAATGGGTCGCCGACCGTGTCGCCGATAACGGCGGCTTTGTGATTTTCAGAGCCTTTGCCGTTATATGCACCGCCTTCAATATACTTTTTGGCATTGTCCCACGCGCCGCCGGCATTTGACATAAAGTTTGCCAATGCAAATCCGGCTACTGTCGCACCGGCAAGCAGACCCACAACGCCTGACGGGCCTAAGATAAAACCAGTTACAATCGGCAATATAACACCGAGAAGCGAAGGTAAAATCATTTCACGCAAGGCGCTTTTTGTGCATAAATCCACGCATGTCGTGTAATCTGGTTCCGCCGCACCTTCCATCAGGCCGGTGATTTCTCTGAATTGGCGGCGCACTTCAACCACAATGCTCTGTGCCGCGCGCTGGACTGATGACATGGTAAGTGCTGTGAAAACGAACACAAGCATAACGCCAAGGAACAAACCAATCAAAACAGACGGATTGTTAATGCTTAAATCCATAGCTTGACGACCGGCATATTCAAGCCGTGCATTCGCAACGTTTACGAAGGAAACTATCAAAGCGAGTGACGTAAGCGCCGCGGAACCTATCGCAAAACCTTTTCCGGTAGCCGCGGTGGTATTACCCAGTGAGTCAAGGGCGTCCGTACGCTCACGAACCACTTTGTCAAGATGTGCCATTTCAGCGATGCCGCCGGCGTTATCGGCCACGGGGCCGTATGCGTCACATGCCAAGGTGATGCCGAGTGTGGAGAGCATTCCCACAGCTGCAATTCCGATTCCGTAAAGCCCCCTTAAGAAAGAGAGGTCATATCCGGGTGAATTCGGATCCAATACTCCGCCGGAAGCTAAGAAGCTTATCAGAACAGACGCTGCGATAATTATAACCGGCGGAAGCGTGGACTTCATTCCCAGCGAAATGCCACCGATTACTATTGTTGCAGAGCCTGTTTCAGACGCCGCAGCTAATTTCTTCGTTGGTTTGTATGTGTCCGATGTAAAATACTCTGTGAAATAAGCGATCAGGCAGCCTGCCGCCACGCCTACAAGAATTGATATAAACAAGCCCAGCCAGTATTCGCTACCCATAATAAAGTATGACAGCGGGGCCGCAGCGGCTGTCGCAAGCACGGCCGCGATGTATGTTCCGCGCCGCAGGGTGCGTAAAAGATCTTTTTGATTCGCCTTTTCACCCGTCCTGATAAAGAACGTGCCGATTATCGAAGCGATTACGCCAACGACGGACAACGCCACAGGAAGGAACATGCTGGCCCACATTATCTCAGTTCCCAACGCTTGGAAGCCCGCGAAGCCGAGGGCAATAGCAGCGTGCATTGCTTTGATATAGCTTTCGTACAGGTCAGCACCCATACCGGCGACGTCGCCGACATTGTCGCCGACATTGTCGGCAATAACGGCGGGGTTGCGCGGGTCATCTTCCGGAATCCCGGCTTCAACTTTACCGACCAGGTCAGCGCCCACGTCTGCGGCTTTGGTAAAGATTCCGCCGCCAACACGTGCGAAAAGCGCGAACGCCGAAACGCCGACACCGAACATAACCATGTTCTCCGCGATGGCCTGCGGCGACTGATTAAAGATGAATTTAAGAACCAAAAACCATAAAGAGACATCAAGCAAAGACAGGCCAACAACAGTAAAGCTCATAACCGTGCCGGAAGAGAACGCGACTTTCGGGCCCTTATTTAAGCTTTCGCTCGCTGCGGCGGCTGTACGGACATTTGCTTTAGTCGCGACTTTCATGCCGATGTAGGCGGAAAGCTGGCAGAGTATTCCGCCGGTGAGAAATGCAAATGGTATAAACGGAGTTGCGTAACCCAAAATTGCTAAAACGCCCAGAATGATAAACATCAACACATAGAACTTGGCCACAGTCCTGAGTTGGCGTTTCAGGTAAGCGTTTGCCCCTTCGCGTATTGAGGCTGCGATTTTTTTCATGGCATCGGTGCCTTCAGAAAACTTTAAGACTTTTTTTCTTTGGATAAAGGCAAAAGCCAGTGCGATAACCGCACCTACTATGCCGACCCAAAAGGCATTTTCAAAATTCATTACCTATCCTCATTTCCTTCTTTAATTACATTGCCAACAATTTCTTCAAACCACCTGAAATTGGCCTATTCATTTTAATAAAATACTTCCAGCTTGTCAACAGTTAATTGGCAAATAAGAAAACAACGCCGTTGAAAGTTCAAAGACGTTGTTTTTATAACTGGAGGCGACACCCGGATTTGAACCGGGGAATCGGGGTTTTGCAGACCCCTGCCTTACCACTTGGCTATGTCGCCTCGTCGCTTACGCGGTGACTGCGCTCCGTTTCCGCCACCGGGCTTTGCCCTTTGGCGAAAACTCCACTGCGTCACTGCGACGCTCCTCTTCCAACGCGAACCCGCTTCGCTGGGCTTCACGTTGGGGACGGGGACGTGGGTTGCGGGGAATGATTCAAGGGCGCGCAATGCGCGCCCTTGCGTGGAGCGGGCGACGAGGCTCGAACTCGCTACCTCCACCTTGGCAAGGTGGCGCTCTACCAGATGAGCTACGCCCGCATAACGCGTAATA
>WQWC01000031.1 GCA_009785525.1 Oscillospiraceae bacterium
CAAACTCAGTATTTCATCTCTTTGCGCCACCGGTTGTGCGTCTGCGTTAGCTTGCTCATTTCGGGATCCGCAAACTTTTTGTTATTTTTATAATTTTAACTTGACTTCATATAGTTAGTCTCCCTCTCTAATCAAAGGATAACAAAAACCAAATGAATATATCCGACTTTTTCTATAAAGATTTATCGGTTCAATTGTTGGAAAAGCTAAACACCAAGCCCGCGCGGTTTAGCGCGGGCTTGACCTATGGTTGGTCGGAGTGGGGAGACTCGAACTCCCGGCATCCAGCTCCCAAAGCTGGCGCGCTACCAACTGCGCTACACCCCGTTACATTGGCCGATAGGTATAATACCACAGTCTGCGCAATGTTTCAAGTGCTTTTTTGTTTTTTAGGGGGGGGAACAATTTTTAGGGGATCATTTCTAAGTTAAGATTCGTTTAGCCAGAAGTGTTAACAAGCTGCATTGATGTCTGCGGTTCACCGCAAAACTTCATATATAACAGCCAGATTCTTCGCCATGCGCTCGAGGTACGACAGTCCGTCCTCGGCGTTTTCTATTGTATAGACAATTTTTACATCCGCGTCGATCTCATTTGCTAATGACTCTGCCAAAATTGGAGACGCCAGGCGTTCAGTCAGCACGGCTGTTACGTTGTTATTTCGGGAGAATTCAACAAGCCCGGCCAGTGCCCGTGCGTTCGGCTCACCTTCCGCGAAAACGCCCTGAATGCTGTTCTGGACGAGGCCGAAGTCACGGCACAGATACGCGAAAACGGCGTGACTCACAACAATAGTTCTGTTTTCAAGGTTTTGGAACTGCCGGTAATACTCATCGAAAAGCGCGTCAAGATGCCCGGCGAACTCGGCTAAATTTTGCCTGTAATAGTCCGCCCCGACGGGGTCGGCGTCGATAAATGCCAGCTTAATGTTCTCGGCCATGGTCCCCGCGTTTCTCAGGCTGAGCCATATGTGCGGGTCGTACGTGCTATGACGGTGCGAATGTCCGTGGGAATGGCAGTGGTCGACGCAGTCCAGCGCAATCGGCTCAATACCTTTGGAGGCTTCGATGACAATCAACGAATCATTCCCGGCGGCGCGGACGGCGGCGTTCGCCCAAGGCTCAAAGCCTAATCCGGACTTGATGAACAAGTCCGCGTAACGCAGGGCGGAGAGATCGCGTGCTCTCGGCTCAAAATGATGCGCGTTGGCCCCGTCGGGTATTATCCTTGATACACTAACTCGCCCGCTGCCGATTGCCGAGGCGAATTCATAAAGCGCGTCGAACGTGACGGTTACGTTTAATACCGGAGCTTCACCAAAAGCTGCGGCAGCCAAAACGGACTCATACTCCGCGGAAATCTGTGCAATGTCCGAGCAGGCGGAGAGGGAAAAGACTAACAAAAGCAGTAAAAATCCCTTGAATTTGTGCAAAATAATCACCTCTTAACAGAAATACTTGCAAATTATGTGCAAATGTGGTTATAATTATACAATTATCTTGTCGGGGGTAATTAATGATACGCGCGAAAGAGCTACACTTCTCATACACCGGGACAGCGCCGTATATTTTGAACGGCATAGATTTCGAGATGCTCGCCGGGGAATATATATCGGTCGTCGGCGACAACGGTAGCGGCAAGACCACGCTTATGCGGCTGATTCTGAAAATGATAAAGCCCGGCACTGGCAGTATAGCGTCATCAGCCCAAAGGACGGGATACGTACCACAGCGGAACAGCGGCGCAGATTCCGGGTTTCCGATAACCGTGCATGAAATGCTGAACTCGTATAGAAAGCTGCTGAAAGTGCCCGACAAAAACGCCGTCCGCGAAAATCTGAAGCTTGTCAGCATGTCCGGATTTGAAAACGCGCTTACAAGAACACTCTCCGGCGGACAGAGCCAGAAAATGCTTATAGCCAGGGCGTTGATGGGCGAGCCGGATCTGCTGGTGCTGGACGAACCCTCCACCGGCATAGATTCCGCAAGCAGGGAGGATATCTACAGGATATTAAAGGCACTTAATCAAACCAAAGGAATGACGATAATCTCAGTAGAGCACAACCTGCGGGCGGCGGTTTCTAACTCAAGCCGGATTTATCATCTTTCGGGTGGACGCGGGCATATCTGCACGCCTGAGCAGTACGTTGCCGAGTACATGAACAGACCGGGGGAGTTCGGAGATGTTTAGATACGAGTTCATGCGGAACGCTATTATAGTATCGGCGCTGATATCCGTGTTGGCCCCGAGTATCGGCATTTTCCTAGTACTGCGGCGTTTATCAATGATCGGAGACACGCTGGCCCACGCCTCATTGGCTGGGGTGACGCTGAGTTTAGTGTCCGCGCGGAATCCCGTTGTCGGCGCGTTTGTATTCACAGCTGTCTGCGGCGGGTTTATTGAGCTCTTGCGGACCCGCTTCAGAAAAAACGCCGACCTGATCCTGCCCATCATTCTGGCATTCTCGGTCGGGATAGCGATTACAATTATGAGCTCCGGCAGATTGCGGGTTAATGCGGACAGCTTTCTGTTCGGCAGTATATTGACGGTCACGCGTACCGATATGGCGCTAGTTGCGGCCCTTGGCGTGATATCCGTACTGACGGTCGTGTTTCTGTATCACAGGCTAATCTATATCGCATACGACGAAGAGGCGGCGGCGATTGCCGGTGTGCGTGTGCGGATTATCAACTATGTATTCATGGTACTCTCCGCCGCGGCTGTATCTGTGACTATCCGCATTGTTGGCGTGCTGGTGATAAGCTCCATGATAACGTTGCCGGTGGCTACGGCGTTGCAGTTTGAGGGCGGATTTAAGCGCACACTCATACTCTCCGTTATATTCAGCGTTATTTACATTATGGCGGGACTGGTATTGTCCTACTATTTGGGTGTCGCGCCCGGCGGATTCACGGCGCTTGTATCGGTTGCCGGGATAATCCTCATCATCATGGGCAAGAAAGTTCATAAACACGCGATCCGCGCCTTAAAACGGGCCGGATAGATTTTATATAGATACGAGAGGAAGCCGGGGTCGTGAAACACGACACGGGGCGTTTTGACAGCTTGAAGAAACACCCTAGGCGCAAAGGAGGAATAACAATATGATAACCGGAGGACAACGTACATTTATCAACAGGGCGCTGCCGGTTCTGAAAAAAGATGAGCGAATAGTCGGTGTCGCCCTCGGCGGTTCATACGCGAGAGATGCGATGGACGAATATTCCGGGCTTGATTTCATTATCGCCGTTTTGCCGGAGGCATATGAAAGCATATTGCCAGACAGGGTGGGCATCGCCGAAAAGCTGGGAAAACTACTTTCCTGCTTCACGGCGGAACATATTCAAAGGCCGGAGATACTTATCTGCATGTATCAGGGGGAGCCGATTTTGCATGTGGATCTGAATTTTCAGCCGTTGGACAAAATAAGCACCAGGCTGGAAGATCAGGTTGTGCTGTACGAAAAAGACGGCTTAATGTCTGCCGAATACGCGAAGCAGGAGGCGGAGATCCCGGCGCCTGATTTGCAATGGTATGAGGACAGGTTCTGGATATGGGTACACTATATCGCAAACCGTATCGGCCGGGGGGAGCTTTTTGACGCTATTGAGGGGTTATCGTTTTTGCGGCAGCGCGTTCTGGGGCCGTTACTTCTGATGAAAAACGGTAGGCCGCCATGGGGAGTACGACACTTGGAAGCGGCGGCGCCGATAGAATTGCCGCGCCTTATCGCGACGCTTACCGGGCACGACCAGGAAAGTTGCATCAAAGCGCTAAAAGCGGCGGCGGATTTGTACATCTATCTCCGTGGGTATAACAAAGCAAGACTTGCCAACCGCGAAGAAGCGCAGCGCGCCGCGCTGAAATATCTCAACACAATTTCGGATAAGATATTGTAGACAAAAGCGTGTTTTCGGACGCGCAATGCGCGCCCCTACAAGGATTTTCCCAACCCGTAGGGGCGCGCATCGCGCGTCCGTTTCTCTATGGTTTTGCGTTACCTACGCGTTGTCATACGCCTCAAGCGCGGCGGCGAGGCAGGCGGCGACGCCGTTTACGCCGGTCGTCATCATGGAGACTATTACAGCCCCACGAACTTCCTCACGGGTAGCGCCGGCGGCTTTGGCCATTCCGGCGTGTGCGGAGACGGAGCCAACTGACCCGTTAGCCGCTTGTATCCCGATGTAGACCAGCTGAAAAGTCTTTTCATCAAGGCCGGCTTCTTTCTGTATAGCGCCGACGAAGTCAAAAAATCCCTTGCTTATTGCCGGAGTCTCCTCCGAAAGAATTTGGAAAAAGTTTTTTGGTGGTGCCATTTCTATCACTCCTGTTCTTAATAATTTCGATTAGTATATCATGTTTTTGGGAGCGTTGCAATGCTAATATCGTGTAGAAGTGCTCCCCCAAATGTCCTTGACTTCACCCCGGGATTGGTGTATAATAATCAGGCTTTGCTTTCCGCCTTGTTACATTGAATACGGAGAGGTGTCCGAGTGGTCGTAAGGTGCAGCACTGGAAATGCTGTGTGGGGCAACCCACCGCGGGTTCGAATCCCGCCCTCTCCGCCAGTGAGGGTGTTGTTAGGGGATTTGAGATTGTAGTACAATCTCGAGTCACTTGACAACACCCGTTTTCGTTTCAAGCACTAGCAGAGCTTACTGCTACGACTTTTCTTGTTGGAATATGAATCTCCGTTTGCGGAATCTTCCCCAAGTCCGGCACATTGATTGCACCAACGCAGTTAATAGTGCAGTTGACAAATGCATACGTGCTGAATTATAATGCAGAATAACATGATACATAGCGAATAAGACAGAAAGGAGGATGTTCGTATGCTTATATCCATATTGCTCTGGTTACTGTTCGGCGCATTGATCGGTTGGATTGCAGGAATGATTATGAAAAGCAAACGCTCTTTGCTGGGGAATATCATCTTCGGTATTATCGGGTCGATTATCGGCGGCTTTGTCGCTGCTCTGCTAGGCTTTGGAAGCATCCGCGGTGGGTTCTCTTTCGATATTTGGAATATCGTTATCTCTGTTGCCGGCGCTTGTCTTCTTATTTTCATTGTCGGGATACTGAAAGGCAAGAAGTAAACGTCACCGCCGATTAGTTAAACCGGCAAAGCAGCGGACGCATCAGGGCTGGGAAAAGTCCCATAAGAACATCTTCACCAGATTGTGACAAACCCGAACTCATACCTATAGGCGATGGGTTCGGGCTTATCCGTTTTATCTGGTTATGGGTTAAATGATGAAGCAGGCGCGGGAAACACAGCATACGTCGAGGGCTTGCCGTTTTTCATGTCTTGCTGGTGTGATTTTAAATAGAATCAGGCGCAAAAAGAAAAACGCTGCAGTCATTACAACTACAGCGTTTTTCGATGGTGCGCGAGGCCGGACTTGAACCGGCACGTCCTACTGGACACTAGAACCTGAATCTAGCGAGTCTGCCAATTCCACCACTCGCGCATTTTTGTGAGCAAGTCACAGTATAGCAAGAACTTGTCGCCATGTCAAGCGTAAAAACTAAAACATCACACAGCTATAATTTGCCCTGCGGCACGTGGGAAATATTGTTGGAATGATCACCTATCCGTTCAAAATTGCTGATTATGTCGGAGAATATCACGCCGCCGTCGGCACTGCAGCTGCCTTCACGCAGGCGTTGGATATGCGATGTACGCAACGCTTCTTCTTTGTTGTCGATTTTCGCCTCAAGCTCTTTGACCTTGGGTATCAGAGTGCTATCATCATCCCTGACCGACTGTATAGCCAGGCCATAAACCTCCGCCACCAGTGTATACATGGATTTTATCTCCTCGACCGCCTCGTCGGAAAAATTGACGTTGTTGTCAATGGCGTTCTGCGCCAAATCGGCGATATTGTCGGCATGGTCGCTGACCCGTTCTATATCATTCGCCGCGTGCAGAAGCCCCGCATGACGGACCGCCATATCATCACCCATGCCGGACTGAGAGACCTTTGCCAGATAGCGGACTATTTCTTTCTCCAGCCCGTCCACTACACGCTCCTGTTCTTTCATCGCCGCGAGTTTTTTCTCGTCCTTTTCCAAGAACCCCTCCACAGCCAGCTTTATGTTCTCCCCGGCAAATTGAGCCATGCGCAAAAGCTCTTGCTGTGCGTGGCTGATAGCCACGACCGGATTCCCAACCATGCGCCAATCAAGATGAATTGCGCCATTCTCGGCGAGTATATCTTCACCGGGGATTATCTTTGTCAGCAACTTGGCGAATTGCCCGATAAACGGCAGGAATAAAGCAGCTGTTATCACGCTGAACATGGTGTGGGCGTTTGCAACCTGCCGCGAAACGTCATAGGCTGGCGAGATTGCGAGTATCAAACGCTCAAACTGCGTCAGGAATACAAGGAATAACGCCACGCCGAACACGTTGAACAGCACATGGGCAATCGCCGCGCGGCGGGCTGATAATGATCCGCCGATGGACGCGAAAACTGCGGTGACAGTAGTTCCTATATTCGTGCCCAAAACCAGCGGCAGCGCGGCGTGAAACGGAATTAAATCCTGAAGAGTCATGGCTAAGATAACGCCGGTGGCCGCGGTTGAGCTTTGAATCAATGCCGTGAATACCGCGCCCACAAGCACAGCCAAAATGCGGTTGTCACCGAATGTAAGCATCAGATTCTGGAATGCCGGGTCATGCCGAAGCGGAACCATGGCCTGACTCATCAGCGTCATTCCCAGAAGAAGCATTCCCAACGAAAACACAACAAATCCCGTGTCTTTTATAACTTTGCGCTTAAATAAAAAATACGCCGCAAACCCAACGACGGCGAGGAAAACCCATAGATCAGTGACTCTGAACGCGACCAACTGGGCTGTAAGGGTTGTCCCCACGTTGGCCCCGATAATCACCGATATGGCCTGTTTTAAATTCAACATTTTGGTATTGACGAAACCGACTACCATCACCGTGACAAATGTGGAGCTTTGTATAACTATTGTAATCAGCGCCCCGACCAGCACGCCGACAAGCGGCATCGAAGTCAGAATCCCCATGACTGCGTGAGTCTTTCTTCCGGCGATTTTTTGCAGCCCATCGCTCATGGATTTTAAACTGAAAATAAACAGCGCCAGTCCGCCTAACAGACCAAAAATAATTCCAACCACTTTACAGTGCTCCTCCAAACCATGTCTCGTCATATACCGGCGCTTTTTGTCGTCAGCGGTGCAATTATAACACATCCGGCGGGACGTGGCAACTGTATCTTTGATATGTAATTGTATTTATTTCGTAGGGGCGACCGTCTCGGCCGCACGCAGGACGTCGGGACGACATCCCCTACAGGGTTGAATCAACGACGTGCTGGTCGGCGGGTGTTTTACCGCGGCGCTGTTTCAGCCAACAACTCACCTATCATTCCCTGAACTGTCTCCGCAACTTCGGAACGCTTAACTTTTTGACTGACAGCCTTGTCCCTTGTTATAATTTCGCAGCAATTATCCCTCATGTTACGCGGGCTGAGAATCACACGAATCGGTGCGCCGATAAGATCCGCGTCGGAGAACATGACTCCGGCGCTAATAACTCTGTCATCATAGATTGCCTCTATATTTTCCCCGTAAAATTGCCGGTACAATTCATCGGCGGCGGATTTCACTTCGGCATTATCCGCGCGGACACAGCAAATATGCACCTGCCACGGCGCGATGGATATCGGCCAGCGCGGACCGTAATCGTCGTGCCGGACTTCACATACAGAGGCAGCCAGGCGTTCAATGCCGACTCCATAACAGCCCATGACAGGATAGCGCAATGACCCATGGGCATCCGCGTAGCGCATACCCATGGCTTTTGTGTAACGGTCACCCAGCTGAAAAATGTTGCCCACCTCAATGCCGCGCGAAACAGACAGCGACAGCTGATTGCACTGCGGACATGTTTCACCGTCAGATATCCCCGCCGCTTCCAGATTGGCGCGATAATCGCAGTTGCCGCATATGACTATTGAATCTTCACCCACCGGAGTCAACAGCATAAATTCGTGCGAGACCTTGCCGCCCATCATACCCGAGTCTGCCGTAACAGCAATCACCTCAGGCAGGCCGACACGCCGGAAAATCCGTTCATACGCGTGGAAACACTGGCTGTAGTATATCTCCAAATCTTCTTGAGACGTGTGGAATGAATATGCGTCTTTCATCGTAAACTCACGCACGCGAATCAAGCCGCCGCGGGGACGCGCTTCGTCACGGAACTTGGTTTGGATTTGATAGATCATAAACGGATATTTCGTGTGCGCCGCGCCGTATTCCCGCACAAGATGGACTGCGGCCTCCTCGTGCGTCATTCCAAGCAGCATGGGACTGCCGTTCCTGTCGGCGAATCGCGCGAGTTCATTTCCGATACTATCATATCGCCCCGACTCCTGCCACAGCGACGCGGGCATTACAACGGGGAACAGAACCTCCTGCCCGTCAATCCGATCCATTTCTTCGCGGATGATCTGTTCGATTTTCCGCGTAATCCGGCGCAATATGGGTTGTTGAGAGAATATGCCGCCCGCAACCTGCTTCATGTAACCGCCGCGCATCATTAGCGCATGACTGCTGATGACGGTATCAGTCGGCTTGTCTCTAAAACGTTCCCCGATAAGTTTTTCTAGTTTCACTTGATTTTCCCCCTATACGCCGGGGAAATAAAAATACGCCCCGGCCAACATTATTGGCTTAGGGCGAACTTTAATAAGTCCGTGGTACCACCTAAATTCAGAGACGTAAAAGCCCCCGCACTCACAGCACATAACATGCTTTTCCCTATAACGGGGGAACTCCGGCGATTCTTACTTAGTTCTGTTCGGAACCGCAGCTCAAAGACGGGTTCGGCATTTCTTCATTGAAGATTTTCACCCAAGGATTTTAGTCCTTTTCCATCTTCTCTCTGAAAAATCCAAAATGCATACTGGTTCTTTTCAACGCTTTTTCTGCGATTAGCATATCACGCGCGTGATGCTATGTCAATGGGAATAATATAAAATAAAACACCCAGCTCTGCGGAACTACCCTCGGGACGTAGAGGGCAGGGTTGTACTTTTTCTTCGCCCTATTTAGTAAAGAGGGTGGCGACCGCAGCCGGCGGGTGTTTTAATGCATGCGGAGCCTGTATAGACCCCGTTTGCGTTTATTCAAACAATCCAGCGGCAGACGCTCATATTAACCCGCCCGTCCGGCAAGAATTCAACGCCTTCAGACGCCAGCTTTTCCCGGCGGAGCTCTGCAAAATCCCCGCCGGTGATGGAACCGTCAGCCATTACGACGCGCTGCCACGGCAGACCGTCGGGGCAATTCCGCATCGCCCAACCGACCTGCCGCGCGCCGCGCGGATGGCCCAAAAGCCTCGCAATCTGCCCGTAGGAGATCACTTTTCCACGCGGTATTTGCGCGACAATGTCGAAAACCTGTTGGGAAAATGAACTCACTTCCGGTTATCCAGCCATTTCGCGGCGGCGTCAGCGGTTCCGCGCAAAGCCTCCGGATCAAAGGGATCGGGGAGTCCGCACTTGTCAATTGAGCTTGTAAACGTTTCCGTCCCTGTGAACTCCATGAATTTCAGATATTTCTCCCACGCGGGGGCGCGGTCTTCCTGCGTCTGCGCCCAGAATGACAGCGCGATGGTTTGGGCCAGGCAGTAGTCGATATAATAGAACGGCCGCTCAAATATATGCGCCTGGGATTGCCATCTGCGCCCTTCTTCAAAGAACGGCGTATCACTTAAATCCAGCCACGGGCGGTAGATGCCTTCAAGCTCTTTCCATACTTCGTTGCGCTCACGCGGCGTCATCCCCGGATTCTCATAAACCCTGTGCTGGAACTCGTCAACCATCACGCCGTAAGGAATAAACGTCAACGCGCCGGCGAGGTGGCTGTAGCGGTATTTATCCGCATTTTTGAAGAACTTATCCATCCACGGCCAGGTAAAGAACTCCATACTCATAGAATGGACCTCCGCCGTTTCGTACGTGCAGTCGCGCAAGCCGGACGGCTCTTTGTCGCGGGTGAGGTAGGAGTTTAAGGCGTGTCCCGCTTCATGTGTCAGAACATCTATATCGCCTGATGTGCCGTTGAAGTTGGCGAAAATAAACGGGGACTTATATTCGTCAATTGTGGCGCAGTACCCTCCGCCGGATTTGCCGGTGCGGGATAGTACGTCAAACAGCTCATTTTCCAGCATGAAGTCGATGAACTCAGCGGTTTCGGGTGACAACTCGTGGTACATTTTGCGGCCCTGTTCCACGATTTCTTCCGGCGTGCCGAACGGGTCTTCGTTGCCCTCCGGGAACAGCAGGGCGTCATCGTACATTTTCAATCCAGGCAGATCCAATCTCTCGGCTTGCTCTTGCTTCAGCCGGGCTGCGACGGGCACGATGTACTTACGCACGCCTTCACGGAATTTTGCGACCATGTCTTTGTCATAGCAGTTGCGCGTCATGCGGTAATACCCAAGCTCGACAAAATTGTCGAATCTCAGCTTTTTCGCGATTTCAACGCGTAGTTTTACCAGCTCGTCAAACAGCTCGTCAAGTTTATCTGCACGTTCTTTGAACCACGCGCTTCTGGCGTCTAGGGCGGCGATACGCACGTTTCTGTCCTTGTTCTCCAGATACGGCGTCATCTGAGAGAGTGTAAGCGTCTTACCATCGAACTCAATCTGCGCTGAAGCCAGCAGCTTGTCATATTCGGTGCATAGCTTGTTCTCCTGCTGCAATTCAGCGATAATAGACGGGTTGAACGTCTTCAGATCGATTTCGATGTTCTTGAACATCACGTTACCGAACTTTTGCTCAAGCGCTTTGCGGTGCGGGGAATTGATAAGCGCGAGTTCAAGGCGCTTCACGGTCTCTTCCAGCAGCGGTGCGACTTCATCGAAATATTCCTGCTCGGCCTCGTAAAACTCGTCTTTTGTGTCGATTGAATGGCGGATATAAGCCAGCGTCCCCATTGTGTGAACCTTTGAGAGAAACTTATCGGCGGCCATGTAAGATTCCACCGCTTTATCCGCAGAGTCCGCCTGCTCGAAAGCCTCGGTCAGCTTTGTCAGCTCCGCTTTTGTCGCCTCAAGCTCCGGGCGTGTGTACAGCATTTGTGAAAATTTCATTCTCTTCCTCCGAATATCATTAGTATTGTGAAAATTATACACCCATACCGCCGGCAAGTCAATTTTTACATTGCGCCTTGCGGCTTATGGTGATAGAATTGTGTATAATTGATAAAAATTGGAGGCGGACGTATTGGAAAAAGAGCAGAAATCGGAAATAACCATATGGAACAAAAACTTCATCTGTGTAATGATTGCGAATTTCATGCTGGTCATGGCGCATTCATCTATCAACCCACTTGTCGAGAGATATACTGAGCATTTAGGTGCAAACCCGCAGCTTGTAGGATTGCTTGTGGGGATGTTTTTCGGTGTAGCGCTGGCAATGCGCCCGTTTGCCGGGCCTGTTACTACTAAGGTTGACAAGAGAAAGCTGCTGGTTATTGTTTTCATACTCGGTGCGGTGGCGAACCTTGGGTATGCGCTGTTTCACAACATTCCGGCGTTTGTGGCGTTCCGTGTTATACACGGCATTCAGTTCAGCCTGATAGGGCTTGTACTTTTGACGCTGGCGAGTGATCATTTACCGCCGGAAAAGATGGCCTCCGGCATGGGGATATACGGCATCGGGGGCGCCATCGGAGCAGCCGTCGCGCCGTCAATCGGGGCGGGATGGGTCGCCCTCGGCACAAATCTGCGCAGTGAGGGATTCGGTTTTACGCTGATGTTTCTTTTCGGAACGGCCATGTTTTTACTTGCGATAATACCGTCCCTTATACTTGCGCCGGACAGAAAAACGAAAGCTGAAATAAAAAGCACCGGGGCTTGGTATAAAAACATATTGTCAATCCATGCAGTGCCGACGGCAACGGTTATATTCCTGTTGGTGATAGCCAACTCACTGATACATACATATATGTTCGGTTTCGGTATAGAGCAGGGTATTTACGGCATCAGCATATTTTATTTGGTGCTTGCACTGACGCTTGCGGTTTCACGGCCTATGTGCGGCGTTCTCACCGATAGGCTCGGCGTTTCAAAGGTTATGTTCCCGGGACTCGCGCTGTTCGCCGTCGCGCTGGTTGTTATCGGCTTTAGCACCGCTTTATGGATGACGCTTGTCGGCGCGGTGATGGTCGCCATCGGCCTCGGCGGGACTCAGCCAACGATTCAGGCTATGTGTATGCAGTCCGAAACGCCGCTGCGCCGTGGTGTCGCGGGGAATACTTTTTACATAGGGCTGGACTTGGGTTTGTTTTTAGGACCGGTTCTAGGCGGATTTGTACGCACTCAGACAAGTTTTGCGTTTATGTTCCGCAGCGCTGCCGTGCCGGTTGTATTTGCGATAGCTGCGTTTGCGATAATTCTGCCGATTCATAACCGCAGGCTGGAATTTTTGGGAACCAAGGGTTAAATCGGGCCGATACGGGATCGACCTCTACGTAGGGTGCGGTACCCACATCGTACCGTTTCCGTCCCCTAAAAATTACACGCCCGGCAGGTTTTTGCTCCCGCCGGGCGTTTAGCCGTTATGCCTTTTCGACTACGTGTTTTTCGTCGCGTTCCCTGAAGAGAAGGGAGATACACCAGATTGCGCTGAGGCCGACAAGCGTGTATATAACCCTGCTTACCGGCGCCGTCTGTCCGCCGAACATATACGCTATGAAATCAAATCTGAAAATTCCCACAGAACCCCAGTTAAGTCCGCCTAAAATCGCAAGGACGAGACATATCCTGTCCAAAACCATAATCAAAATTCCTCCTCTCGGATACACTATTATAGTTTCCTTGAAGAGTAATATTATTCAGAGTTAGTTTAATGCAAAATTATGATACAAATCCATGGGGAGAACATTGTTCGCTCGCCGTACCTTCGCCCATCACGGACGAGCAATGGCCGCCCTTACGAGACAGGCAGAACATGCAACACTTGCCGAAAACATAAAAAAGACTTAAATTCAAAAAAATGTATTTACTTTGATATAGTATTTGAATTATAATACTCAGATATGCTGACAGAGAGGTTGTGTTGCGCATGATTGACTACGGATCCGTTTTGTCTGATAATGTAAAGTCTCTGGAACCGTCAGCAATAGAAAAATTTTTTGATATTCTGGAAAAAATGGATGACGCAATCTCCCTCGGAATAGGCGAGCCGGATTTTTTGACGCCGTGGCATATAAGGGACGCGGGAATACATTCGCTGGAGCAGGGATTCACCAAATACACGACCAACGCGGGGATGACGATGCTCCGCGCGGAGATCGCCAAATATTTGAGTCGTAAATTTAACATTGAATATAATTATAATGACCAAGTGATCGTCACTGTCGGCGGCAGTGAGGGGATAGACCTTGCCATTCGCGCGCTTGTGAACCCCGGAGATGAGGTTATTATTCCGGTACCGTCGTTTGTCTGCTACGGCCCGATTACGCGACTCACCGGCGGCGTGCCTGTATTTGTTGAAACGAAGGTGGAAAACGAATTCCGCCTGACAGCGCAGGATCTGCGGGCAGCAATAACGCCGAGGACAAAAGCGGTAGTCCTGCCGTTCCCAAGCAACCCGACCGGCGCGATCATGGAACGCGCCGACCTTGAGGCGATTGCAGAAGTTCTGCGCGGCACGAATATAATGATTATTTCCGACGAAATCTACGCGGAACTCACATACGGGACAAGCCACGTGTCTATAGCGAATATACCAGATATGTATGAGCGTACGGTATACATCGGCGGATTTTCAAAGAGCTATGCCATGACAGGCTGGCGGATGGGGTACGCCTGCGGGCCTGCGGATGTAATCAGCCAAATGCTGAAAATTCACCAATATGCCGTCATGTCCGCACCGACGACAAGCCAATATTCCGCCATAGCGGCGCTGCGTGGCGGGGACGCCGATATTGAGAGCATGAGACAGGAGTACGACCAGCGGCGGCGGTTCCTGCTGAACGGTCTGCGGGAAATCGGCCTTGAATGTTTCGAGCCGCGAGGCGCGTTTTATGTGTTCCCGAGCATAAAGAGCACCGGTCTCTCCTCCGCCGAGTTCTGCGAAAAATTCTTGCTGCAGGAAAAGATAGCCGTAATCCCGGGCAGTGCGTTCGGCGCGGGCGGCGAAGGTTTTGTACGTATATGTTATGCGTCATCAATGGAAAACATTACGATAGCGCTGGAGAGAATGAAGCGGTTTGTTGAGGCGCTGTAGGGCGCGATGCCCGTATTAAGGAGAATCATTATGGTAGTTCAGACTATAGACGGTATTTCCTTTCAAATGAAAGAAGAATATGACTTTTCATTTATAAGCAAGTACGGTAAAGTATTTAGAGTATTTGATAATTCATATTCAGGGGCTATATGTTTCGGTGTGGAAAAAGCGGGAAAACGGTATTTTCTTAAATTTGCGGGGGCGAAAACCCGGGCCGCCACATGTCAGAATATAGAAGATATAATAATGATGCTTAAAATTTCTGTACCGAAATATAAAGAACTTAAGCATCCATTATTAGTCAATCAAATAGATGCCGAAGAAATCGGCGGTGGATTTGTAGCCGTTTATGATTGGTTTGACGGGGAAGGCTGCGGTTACATGCACCCTGAAATGCAAAAGAAATTCCTGGCTCTTCCGAATAAGGAAAAGCTGCGCGTTTATGAGGGAATTTTGGAGTTTCATGCCCATGTTATCGAATGTGGATATATAGCGATAGATTTTAATAATGGGACTACACTCTACAATTTCGATAACGGAAATTTCGCCTTTTGTGATATTGATTTTTATGCAAAGCAATGTCAAATAAGCGGGTGGAGCGGAATATGGGGTGACCCTTCCCTCAAGTCTCCGGAGGAGTCCAGAGGTTATGCGGTAATTACTGAAGTTAGCAATGTTTATACAATGGGAGCAACAGCGTTTTATTTTTTCGCAGAGGACGATAAGGTCTCGCGTGAAAAATGGACGTTGAGCGACGAATTACACGAAGTTGCGAAAAAGGCGATAAATGAACAACAAAGTCAACGGCAGCATACAATTAAAGAGTTTAAATGCGAGTGGAAAACAGCAACCACAAAATAGCATTAGCAATCATTGTAATGATGCCCTTGTCTCACACTACAATGAGCTCGGATGCCCACATCAAAAAAGGAAGTGACAAACTTGAAATACTTACTGGTAATCGGCGATGGTATGGCCGATAATCCCATGCCTCAGCTCGGAGGGAAAACGCCGTTGCAATATGCCGCAACGCCTATCATGGACAAATTAGCCTCCGCCGGAGTGCTGGGCAGCGTCCTGACAGTGCCGGAGGGCATGCCCGCCGGCACCGATACCGCTGTTTTGTCGATATTCGGTTGTGACCCAAGAACCTTCTACACCGGCAGGGCGCCGTTAGAGGCGGCGGCAAGTGGAATATCGCTATCTCCGGGGGATGTAGCCTATCGCTGCAACATGGTCACGTTTGAAGACGCGGGCGGAACCGCGTTTGAGGAAAAGAAGATCATCTCACACTCAGCCGGGTCAATTGAAGGTGAGGAATCCGATGAGCTGATTCGCGAACTTTTTGAAACGCCCGTGTTTAAATCGGCGGCTGAAAAAGCCGGGATGATAGTGCATCCCGCGTCATCTTTTAGGCATATCGCCGTGCAGAAATCGGCTGATATAGACGGGATTGAGATGGCAGCGCCACATGACAATCTTGGCGAGGTTGTAGGCCCGCTTCTGCCCAGCGGCTGTGATAATGCCGATGTTTTGAAAGACCTTATGCGCATTGCGCACGAGGTGCTGGACAACCACCCAATCAACAAAAAAAGACGCGCCGAGGGAAAACTCCCGGCAAACGGTATATGGTTCTGGGCGGAGGGTACTGCCGTGAAACTGCCGGATTTTACCGAAAAATACGGCAAGACCGGCGGTGTCGTTACCGCTGTGCCGATATGTCATGGAATCGCGGCGTTGATCGGCCTTGAAAAAATCTATGTCGAGGGTGCAACGGGGGAGCTATTTACGAATTATGCCGGCAAAGTCAATGCCACTTTGGATGTTTTGCGTAATCACGATTTTGCCGCCGTTCATATCGAAGCGCCGGACGAATGCACGCACAACGGTGAATTATACGGCAAAATTCAGGCAATCGAATGGATTGACAGCCGCGTTTTGCGGCCGCTGATCGCAGGGCTGGCGGGGATAGATTTCCGGATGCTGATTCTGTCCGACCATAAGACGTTGAGTTCTACCCGAGGGCATGACGGTTCGCCTGTGCCGTATATAATATACGACAGCCGTTACGACAAAAATACAGGCCTAACCTACTGCGAATCAGACGCTGAACACGGGAAATATATCCCCGTCGGCGAGAAGTTAATGAGTATTCTATTTGAACAAGAGGTAATCTAATGACAATAACCGCACCGGCATATGCAAAGATAAATTTATCACTAGACATAGTTTCAAAAATGGATGATGGGTATCACAATATGCGCATGATTATGCAGAGCATCAGCTTGTGTGATGAGGTGACGGTTCAATGCGAACTGGGCAGCGGCATAACCGTGCAAACCGACTTATCGTATCTTCCAGGAGACGAGCGGAATATCGCGGCAAAAGCGGCGAAAGCCTTCTTTGCGCATACGGGAATAGATGGATACAAGACGCGGATACGGATAAAGAAAAACATCCCCGTCTGCGCGGGATTGGGTGGAGGAAGCACTGACGGCGCCTGCGTGTTGCGTGTGTTAGATGAAATGTTTGAAACAAAGCTCGGCCATGACTTGCTCAAAAAACTCGGCGGCGGAATAGGTTCCGATATCCCGTTCTGCATAGCAGGCGGCACGGTTCTTGCCGAAGGCAAAGGGGATATATTAACGGAGTTATCGCCGATTCCGCATTGCTACATCGTAATCTGCAAACCGCCGTTTGCATTCTCAACTCCGGAGCTTTTCAGAAGAGTAAAAATCGACAAAATACGCGCAAGGCCGGACACGGACGGGATAATAGAATCGCTGAAAAATGGCGATTTAAACGATCTGTCCAGAAGAATGTATAATGTGTTTGAAGACATTCTGCCGAAAGGTGAACGTGATATTGCTAACATTAAATATGCGCTTCTGGATCAAAACGCCCTTGGCGCGGTGATGACAGGTACAGGCTCCGCGGTATTCGGAATCTTTGAAAACGAAACCTCCGCGACTAACGCCTATGAGAATTTGAAACTGATCTATAAAGAATGCTTTTTAGCGGAAACCGCCGGGAAAATTGAAATCCCGAATTGATGAAGCAGGTATAAAAAATGAATCCTCCGGCGATAATTTGCTTAATGGCAAAATATCGCCGGAGGATTTTACTTATGAAACTGAAAAAATGGGAATTGGCGCTTATAATGGCGCTTTGCGTCACCTCACTTCTCGGATTGGGCGCTTTACGTGAACAGCGGCAGCTTGCCGACAGGCTTATCAGGTTGCACGTGGTGGCAAACTCAGATTCGCAGGAAGACCAGACAATAAAACTCGCGGTCCGCGACAGAGTTCAGCAAGCGCTTGCGCCAATGCTTTACGGCGTGACGAATCGTGAGGAGGCAGCTGCGATAATTGAGAGGAATATAGTTGAACTCATCGGCGCCGTTGAAGACGAGCTTTTTACGCTGGGGATCAACCACAGTATCCGCATAATTGTCGGTGAGGCGCATTTCCCGGCGCGGGTGTACAATACGTTTACTTTACCGGCGGGGAGATATCAGGCACTGCGCGTAGAGATCGGGGAAAGCACGGGGGCGAATTGGTGGTGTGTAGTGTTCCCGCCGTTGTGCGGGAATACCGCCATACACGCCGCCGATGCGTTAAACGAGCTGTCGGAAGATCAGATAAAGCTGATAACCGAGACAGGGCGGGGGCATGTGGTAAAATTCAGGACGCTTGAATGGTTAACCCGGATGCGGGCGTTATTCGCAAGTTAAATCATCTCAATCCACCCTTATCGTATATGCTTTATCAGCGTAACATATCTGTCAATCAACTTCTTAACGGCGGGCCGTTTATCCGGGATTAACGCAATATCCGCCTTCTCCGCGATTTCAGCCAGAACATCATCGACACATTTGTTGTCGGTGATTATTTTTTCGTCTGTTATAACCGTATCAAACGCTTCCAGGCATCGGTCTATCGAGTTTAACGCGAAGATATCCGGCTTTCCTATACTGCGTCGTTTCAGGCGTTTTTTGAGTGTTTCTTTGTTGGCATAAAGAATAAAATGCCGCACGTCTATGCCGTCGTCAATCAGCTTTGTGACAATCTCGTCATAGTATTCCCTGTTGACCAGCGTCATCGGGACAATAATCAAGCCGTCGTATTGATCTGCAATCAGTTTCAACATTTCGTAATTCGTCTTGCGCCAGAGCGGGATGTCTTGGAAATCCCCTAGTAAAAAATGTGACGGGGCGTTTCTGCGGATGAAATATCCGGCATTTTCCGGGTCATAGACAAAAGAACCGGGGATTCTTCTATGCAGTTCAAACGCTGTTGTCGTTTTGCCGGCACCGAATGCGCCGTTTATCCATAAAATCACAAAATCTACCTCCGCGAATCGGAATTTTGTGAATATTGTAACATAATCTATTGCATAAATATAGTGGGAATGTTATATTGTTCTAAGTTAAACGGACGATTTTGGAAAGGAGTATGCAGCATGGATATTAAACCTTGCATGAGGAGATTTGGTTTCGGCCACCGGGCTTCAAAACACATTGTGGTGGAGCAGGGGGGGAAGCTGTGGCTTGCGTTTGCCTCGGAGGGAGCGGGGACGTTTATGATGTCCGAGGATTCGCAAGCCGCGGGATTGTTTGAACTCAGTACGCTGTATGACGGTAAGGACCTCCCATACACTTACAGCGCGACGGAGTCTATGGTTGAGATTACAACCGAAAAGGGCCATGTGCGCATTGCGATAGACGCCGAAGCGGCCGCGCTTCGTATCGAGGCTGAAGGCGTAAATCTGCGGTTTGACAGCAAAGAGGCCACGCGGCAGCTGACCACACTGAACACCGCCAAGGGCGTGTCTGTCAACATCGGAGGCGGGCGATATTTCTTCGTGTCGCGCAAAGGCAAAATGGCGTTCGATGACACATGGCTGTTGAAAGAATTCCACTCGGCGGTGGCTATTCTTGACGTCTCCCCCGAAAACGGGAAAATCGACCTTATCGCGTACGATTTACCGGGAGATATGGAGCCGCCGGAAATTATCAAGACAATCGATGAATGCGCAAAAATCAACGCGGCGGAGCTTAAAGCGTTCAACGAGACGCTTCTCCCGACACCAGCGGAATGGGATGATTTGCGCGAAAAAATCGCGTATCTGATGTGGCTTAGTCACAAAGAGCAGCCGAGCGGCACGGAAGTGATATTGCAGAACAAACTGCGTTCTAATGCAACGACAGCATCCGCGCAGTCGCTTGTGTCTCTTGCTTTTGCTGAGGCGACTACTGCTTCGGAATTTATCGTGGCGCTCCCGCCGGAAGGACTCCCAGCGCAGGGATTTGCGATTCTGCGGATGTTCGCGCGGGATGCGTTTCAAAAAGTATCAAGGAGCACGGTCTTCAAGCTTTACGACGTGCTGAACATGCAGGCGCTGTGGTGGCTGGAAAATCGCACCGGAGACGACCCCAACCTGCATTTCTATGCTTATCGGCATGAGGCGGAGTCCCCGGCGGCGAAGCTGTTCAAATCGGGCGAACCTGTCGCCGCCCCCGATTTAAACGCGTACATAATTCTGCTGTGCGAAGCGGCGGCCCGATTGTCAGAACATATCCGCATAACCGCCGACGCCGTGAAATGGCGCAATCGCCTGAATTTGCAGAAAGAATCGCTTATAGCAAATCTGTGGGACGGCGAGGATTTCCACGGGATGAACATCTACACCGGCGAAAAATCGGAAGCCGACACGCCGCTGCAATATATGCCGCTGATTCTTGGAAAAATGCTGCCAGTGGGAATCGCCGGGAAATTGGCGGAAAAAATCGAGAATGATATATTAGACTACGACCTTGGCGTGTTTATCGTTTTCGGGTTATACGACGCCGGTTACGATAAAGTCGCGAAACGCATTGTAACGGCGGCGCTGAAACAAGTGCGGGCGAAAGGAATACACTGCCCGCTGTACGGCGCACAGCTTATTGCTATGGCGAATAGTGTATTGATGTAATCATGTTTCGCGGTTCCTGCAGGGGCGCGCAGTACGCGCCCGCGGGCGACCGGGACGGTCGCCCCTACACGGGAATGGAACGATTTAGAATTGGGAGGTTTTATTACAACATGTTTGGAACATATGAGAAATTCAACCTTGTCCGCGCTGAGTACGCACGTGCCGGGTCAACGCAGTATATCAGTGAGGACTATAACAGGCCCGGGGTCTTACGCCTTGGCGGAAACAGGGGCGGTGACCCCGTAATCGCCACCGATTTTCTGTTCGATATTCAACTGACGCAAAACGGTGCGCCGGTAAGCTATACATATTTCGCGGATGAAAGCTCAATCTGCCTCGACAGCAAGGATGGGTATGTGGAAATCGCCTTTACCGACAGGGCCCATTTGCGCATACGCGGCGACGGTGCTGGATTGCGGCTGGTTCTTAGGTCCGCCGTCGGCGGCGGCGCGAGAGCTTGCAGGGGTTTATACGCCTTGTCCGAAGGCTGTGGCTGGGAGGCGGAGTTCGGCAAGTACGGAAAATTGTTCTTCAGGCCGCTAAACGGCGCGTTCCTGCCGACTTATGTTTATGACGATGCGGCGGGAGCATACAGCGCTGTGGTGTTCGACTTTTTGCCGGATGCCGAGACCGGCGTCTTTGAGGCGGCGATCCATGAGTATATGAAAGAGCCGTTTCCGTTCGGGGAGTACGAGGATTTCGACGATCTTGTGGACGAAACCAAAGATGAGTTCGAGGAATTCACGCTGAAATACCCAAACCCGGCGGCGGGATATGAAGAAATGTACAGATACGCCATGTGGACGGTTTGGAGCCGCAAGTCGATAGTCACGGAAGGGCTTGTTGAGCCTATGATTCTGTTCCAGGTTGCCTATCTGCCGGTGGCCGCGTCCTGGCAGCAGAGTTATAACGCCATGGCAATGCTGGAGGACCCGATTGAAGCGTGGCGACTGATCTGCACAATGTTTGAATATCAAGACCCCGTGACAGGCAGACTGCCCGGAATGATGAGCTATGCCGGGGGTACCTTAGGAATGCAGCCGCCGTTCCAGGGGTTTGCACTGGAGTTTATAATCAGTAAAATAGGCGATAGTTTTCTTACCCCGGAAGAGTGTGAGAGAATGTATCCCAAGTTCGCCAAATGGGCGAATTACTGGACAACATACCGCAACGCCGGACGCGGGGACGATGTAATCGAGATACACAGCCCCAACGAATCCGGCTGGGATGACGCCGCGAACTTCAAAGACGGATTCCCGGCGAATGACCCAAACCCGATAACGTTTGTCATACTGATGATGGACTCTTGCGCACGGCTCGCCCGCGGCTGCGGAAAGCCGGACGAAGCGAAAGCGTGGCAAAAACGCGCGGAGAAGCTGACAAAAATACTAATAGACGAGTTCTGGGATGGCGAAAAGTTCGTGACAAAAGTAAAAGGAAAGTCTGTTGACAGCTTCGGAATTGAGAGTTATCAGCCTATAATCCTCGGCAAACGGCTGCCGCAGGAGATCATAGACAAAGTCGCCGAGAAACTGACGGCGGAGGGTGAGATACTGACAGAAATCGGCTTAGCCTCCGACAGTATGAAGAGCGAGCTCGTGACATTCGGCATATCTTTCGTCGGTGGACGCGTTGTTGGGCCGCAGAATATGATCCTCACTGTTGGATTACAATCGGCCGGAAAGCAAAAAGAGGCGGATATGATCGCCAGAAGATTCTGCGACCATGTGAAACGCGAGGGTATTATACTAGGCTACGCCCCATATGACTACTATCCGCTGACTGGCGAAAAAGCGGAAGAACAAATCCCGCCGGCAATCACAGATGGCTGGCCATGGAGTTCTTGGACGGCAAACTGCTTCCTGACAATGTGCGGGAGTGTCATCGGGAAATAGGGCTGTAGGGGCGGGGATGGAGCCCCGTCCCTACGCGTCCCGCCGGTTTGAGTATAATCTTACAACCATCCTTGTAGGGATGACCGCCGCGGTTGTCCGCGGACGGTAGGGGACGATGGCAATCGTCCCGCCGAAATTGCCCAACCCCGCGGGCGGATTGCCATCCGCCCCTACAGGGTGTTGTTACATAGTATGAGCTGCGCCCATACAAAACACGCGCAGAAATAATGCATCCCCAGAAACAACCCTATTGACTAATTTGCACAATTACCCTATACTTGTAGACAACAAATTATTAAATTTTGGAGGATTTACTATGGATTTGATGAAAAAATACGCACCGGAAGCACTGAAACTGTCAATACAACAATCCGACCAGCCGAGGTGCTTTGAGCTGGGCGGGAAAAAGTTTGAGCTTGTTATCGACACGGGGGATTTGACAGGCGAAGCCATCTTGAACTTTATCGACGGCACTAAGGTTGAGTGGAGCGTCAAAAGCTCCGGCATCTTTGCCACAGATGAGTATGAGTGCCGCAAGGCCGACGACTATACGTATCTCGTTACATACTGCCTTGAAGGCAAAATGCCGAGAGAGAACCACACATGGGTGCTGGATTTAGAGCAGGGCCTTGTAACACTCCTGCAGGCCGCCCTTGGGGAAAATCCGCAATGGCCGTATCTTGTCGAGAGTGATTTCGGATTCGGATATATTAAAGACTCTGGCAAGGAGCCTGGATTTAAACGCCACGGATTTACTGACGACGTCATAGGAACAAGCGTAAAATGGGTCTACGGACATGAACTTGCGACTGTGCACGTGTACCACCATCCCAACTGGTACCGTATTGGGTATCCGAAGGACAGAGTGGTCAGTGAAGAATCCAAGGCGCAGAACCAAGCGTTCCAGGAGATATTGAAAGCACTGCCCAGCTCTGACGAGCCGGCGTACTATGTCAAGATCAAAGAGGGGATATACCTCGTCAGTGTGACGGAGCAGAACATGGAAAAGATTCTGGGAGACAAGATAGCGTTCCGCAGCAACACGCTGTGCTTCCTGGATAACTGGAACCGCCTATACAGCGTTGGCCGCGGATTCGGCACAGGAACGCGTGACGGAGAGGATTATCCGATCTTTGTTATGATAGGCAAATACGGCGTACCCGAGGAGGTAGATGAAAGTTTTTTTACAGACCCGATCCCGTACCTGGTGTAGAGTCAGCTGACGGTTAACGGGAGATAAGAAAAACCGCACGGAATATATCCGTGCGGTTTTTATATGGGCGGCAGAATGCCGCCCGTACGTCGGTTTTAAACAAACTACTTCGCGAACATAACTTTTTCACTGTTGAACATCTTCGTCAGCGCAAACCCGCCTATGCAGGAGTATACCAAGTTGCTCACCACTGTTACAAGGATATTCAGAGGCTCATACTCCATCGCGAATATGCCGCTCATGCTCTGCGCACTTGAGTAGATCGGGATTAAAAAGAGCTGCGGCACGTCCGGCAGATTGATAAGCATCGGCACGATGCTGAGAATCATTACGATTATTGTCAAAGGCCCTATGTACGTTGTCGCCTCTTTCAAAGATTTTGCAAACGCGGAGATAAGCGAGGCCGCGGTGGTGAGGAAAATTATTGCCGTGAGGACCACAACAACGATCATAACGAGATCCGTAATGCTGTACATCTCCATCAAATTCATCTCAAGGTCTCCGCCGACCATATTCGGCAGGGATAGAATCAACGCTATCGTGGTGACTATACCTGACAAAAATGATATCGCTGTAAGACTGAGTATCTTCCCTAACGCCAGATGGCTGCGTTTAAGCGGGGTTACAAGCAGTGTCGCTATCGTACCGCGGTCTTTCTCCCCTGCAATAGACTCCGGGGCAAGGCCTGCCACGCCGGAAACAAGCATCATCATCAGTACCATCGGAAGTATCATTGAGATAACCGTCGCAGCTACGCCTTCTTCGGTTGCCAAATCCGCCTCCGCGAATATATCTCTATTTATGTCAAACGGATTTGCAAGCGTACCTCTGTAAACGTCTAGCAGGGATGTCATAATCCAACGCGCATTGTTGGAGTTCGGGTCAAGGGAATTGGCGTATAACTCGATATTCGGCGCGGGATACATCGGCGTTCCCGCCGCAAATGCTGCTATATGTTCGTCAAAATCCTCGGGAAATACCATGATAATGGCCGCCAGCTCACGCTCGGCCAGCTGCTCTTTTAATTCTGGCACAACAGCTTCGCTGATGTCATTTATGATAAATCCAGCAGGTTCTGCCATCTGCCTTATTGATTCCGGCATGTTGACCACATAGGCTGTGGGCGGGATATCCGCCGTGGGGGAGAATAAATTATCAAAACCTGTACCCATAAACGAGTATATCGCGTAAAGTATTATGCCCGGTAAAAAGATTGTTGACAGCGCTGTGCGCTTATCCTTGAAGAAGCGATCGAACTCCTTCTTCATTATCGTCAAAATTCCGCTCATATCAACCCCTCCTTTTGCGCATATGATTCGTAGAGGTCAAAGAACGCGTCTTCAAGCGTTTTTTCACCGGTGACGGCTACTAAACTGTCACAAACCGCCATCTCCCCGTTGATTATCACACCGACTCTATCGCAAAGCTTTTCAATCAAGCTGAAAATGTGCGTTGAGACGATGATAGTCTTGCCCTGTGCTTTCAGGTCGACTAGGAAATCGGTGACGACACGGGCGGTTATAACGTCAAGCCCGTTTGTCGGTTCGTCGAATATAATTATATTCGGGTCATGCACAAGCGAGATGACAAGAGAGCTTTTCTGTTTCATACCAGTTGACAAATTTGCAACTTTGACCTCGGCAAACTCATCAATGCCGAACTTTTTGAAAAGTTCCGCTTTCCTTTTATCGCTGACTGCCGGGTCGATTTTATGCAGTCTTGAAAAAAAGTCGAACAGATAGTTCGGGGTGAAGAAATCCTCCAATCTCAGCTCACTGGTCAGGAAACCGATTTTGCCCCGGACCTCGCCCGGCTGTGTGACTATGCTGGAGCCATCGACAAACGCATCGCCTGAGTCTGCCTTTATTAGCGTTGCCAACATCCGCAACGTTGTGGTTTTTCCGGCTCCGTTCGGGCCGAGCAGTCCGAATATCTCGCCTTCATATGCTTCAAAAGACAAGTTATGTACAGCTATTTTTGTCTTTTCTTTTGTCTTTTGCAGCTTTTGTTGTTTTGCTGACAGGCGGAAGGTTTTTTCCAGCTTATCAGCACGTAATATTGCTTCCATTAATCCCTGTTTCTCCTTTCGTGTATCATGCTTATAAATTAGTTTCGCATACTTTTTCCAGCCGCAAAACAATTTAACATATATGACATCATCTGTGAAGAGTGTAAATGATGCTACCGATATTTATTAACGCTGTAAGATTGGGTTTCATTATCAATCCACAATTCAATATCTTTTGCTATTTCAAATATTGTATTGTCTAAAGGTATGCTAATTCCTTGACAGCCACCTTGGCAGGGTTCGCCCCTCTTTCTATCACAACCATATCCTGTCGTGATTTTTTTTTGCAAGGCTAAAGGGAACTTCTCAATTACGTCCGGATACTTACTTGCCTTTTTTGGCCTTACAAATATGCAATACCCGTTTTTCATGGAAATGGAAATTTGCCACACGCTTAATCCGTATATATCTGTGGGGGATAATGCTTTTTTGCTTTTGCGTATATCTGCATATGCAAAATTAATATCTCCCAGTTTTCTAATAGAACAAGTCATTCCCATGTCCGTATAACGCTGATGTAATCTTAGGGCGAATTTCTGAACCTCCTCGGGCAAAGGGTGCAGATAGTCCTTTAATATTTCATATGTTTCGGTA
>WQWC01000032.1 GCA_009785525.1 Oscillospiraceae bacterium
TGCGATTGTTTGAGTTGTTAGATTAACGGCACAAACATGATATTTACGAAAACATGAATGAACATCCTCCTGACTGCGAACAATGATAGTAGTCAGGAGGGTGTTTTATTATGAGCTTTAAGAAAACGAACAACACCGACGCGCATGAATCAGAGGGAATCGGTGCATATCAGCAGGAGCAAATAACCGACATGGGGTCGGTGACAATGAAATCTAAAGGCGGGATTATTCATTGCCTGACTATTGTCGGGCAAATCGAGGGGCACCAAGTTCTGCCGCCTGAGACTAAGACGACTAAATACGAACACGTCATGCCGCAGCTTGCGGCAATTGAGGAATCGGACGAGTTTGAAGGTCTCTTGGTTCTACTGAACACAGTCGGCGGTGATATTGAAGCGGGGCTCGGCATTGCGGAGCTTATATCCAGCATGAAGAAGCCGACGGCATCGCTGGTATTAGGCGGCGGGCACTCAATCGGCGTGCCGCTGGCCGTTGCGGCTAAACGGTCTATCATTGCACCGTCAGCCGCGATGACAATTCACCCTGTTAGGCTCACAGGCGTTGTTATCGGCGTCCCGCAGACATACAACTATTTCAGCAAGATACAAGAGAGGATAGTAAGCTTTGTTACAAGAAATTCAAATATAAGCAGGGAAGTGTTCCTGGATTTGATGCTGAAAACAGGCGAACTTGCCGCCGATGTGGGAACCGTGATAAGCGGCGAAGAGGCTGTGTCAAGCGGCCTGATAGATCAAACCGGCGGCCTCGCCGATGCCTTAACTTGGCTGCATGAGCAAATCGCCGCACGGCGATAATCGCGGCGTGTGACAAGAGATGGTGTTTTCACTTGCGTGAGAACACCATCTCTTGTTATTGCTTATTTCACGATAACCAGTGTCAGGGGCATCCCCTGTTCCGGTTCCGCCGGCATCCAAAGCTTACCATCCTGCGCGGCGTACATCAGTGTGTAGATTCCGAAGGCCCATAGATCAAGATAGGTGTGGTAATCCACATAGGGCTTGTTGATTTTCGGGAACGTGGTCTTATGCATCGCAGATATTTTTGCACTGAACTCAACTAATGTCGGCTCAACACTCTCCATCAACGGACGATATATATTCTCCCTGAGTTTTTCCAGCTGCTCTTGTGTAAAAATTACGAAATTCGGCTTGTACGCATTGCCGTCCTTTGTAATCAGGCCATCGGCGACGGCCTCTGCGAGAACCTCTTTTCCATCTGGGTCCAGCTTGCCATCCGAAAACGTCGGTTCGGTAACTGAAGTATAAATCCAATGCAGCAGAGGGCGTTTGATTTTGTCGGCAGTTGCTATATCCGGGACAAATTGCTTGCCGGAAAAAGTGTTGACCCCCATCCAATAATACATATCTGTGCTGATTTCTGGAATGCAACTGTCAGACCATATCCCGTTGAAACCGCCCCATAAGACTTCCCACGCGTACCCGACCGGATCAAGCTCCTGCCCTTCCGACATATCACTGGCGATAACAACATATTTTCCGCCGTCTGGTCTTATGGGGTAATGATCCCTGTTTTTCAACCGGGTCATTGTCGGGCTGTTTCTGCTGACAAAGCTGATGAACATCATAACAACCGCCCACATTAGCCGTTCTGACGGGAAATCCGACCCGTAAAACCCAATCTCGCGGATTTTATCCTCACGCGCCCATAGATATTCTATCACTCTGTCAATCAGTTCATACCGTGAATCCCTGTACAACGTTCCGATGTTTTGCTGATGCCGCTTTGAGATAATCGGGAAAGCGGTTGTGTGCTTTTTGCCCTCCAACGTCATAAACTCCCGAGCAACAAGCCAATCCAAGTCAAATTCCAAGTATGGCTTAGGAATGCCTGTCAGCGTGACGAGCTCATCGATAGTCTTAGCTTCTCGGTAGCAAAGCAGGCAGAGATTTTGGCGGATGAGGTTCGCTCTCAGCCATTTTGTATCGGGGTCAGGACCCTCGTCACCCGATGCTCCGATTCCCAGTCTGCCGGGCCGGTATAGATACTCCTTTTTTGCTTCCATGTTTTCAATCTCCTTTCTCACTTTTTTTCGGGCGTCAAAGAGATGCCATGTGACGGCGCTTAATGTTGCATTCAATCTTTTTGCTGTTTCGGCAACAGATAATCCTTCGAGATAATGCAGAATCATAGCCTCGCGCTGAATATGGTTGAGGTTTGATATTTCACGGCGCATTTTTACAATTTGTGCTGACTTTGCCTCGCCCGATATTAAGTCCTCAACAAAGTCCGTGCCATCGCTTACTCGCATGGTTTCTTCTAATCCTATCAGCGTTTTTTGCTTATTGTTATCACGCAAATAGTGACACCAGCAATAGTACGCCACTTTCCACAAAAGATTCTCGGGTTTTTCAACCTGCTCTGCTTTTTCCGCCGCCGCGAAGAATTGCGTGAAAACTTCCTGCGTGAGTTCTTCGCCCGTAATTCTGTCGCCTGTCTTTTTAATCGCCCAGCCGAGTATTCTCGGCATGTATGCATTTGCAATCTGCTCAAAAGACCAATTTTTATCCACACTGCACCCCCTCTCTCCATTATATATAGTGACAGGAAATTTTGAAACTTAGGAAAAATTTCAAAAAAAGCGTGGGCACACAACCCACGCTTTTCCTGTTTGCTTTATGTGATTGTGAATCTGAACTCACCTCACCGCGGATTTGACCGTTAGCCGCCTGATAAGCATTGCAGAATTGACCGTGTTCACGGCGATAAGCAACCCGAAAATAACTCTTATCCCCACGGCGTGCGGATCTGCCAGCGTTGTGAAGCAAAAGTAGATTGCCGCTAGGTGGAAGAAAATCGTTTTCCCCGGCGACGATTTGCCGAAGACGAATCCGGATGTCGAATAAAATCCCAGCAGTGACGACACAAGCGCGAGGAAATGATAGACATAAGTGAGCAGGACGGGGTTCGCGGCGTTTTGTCTGTACAGCGACAGTATCCAAAAGCACATGAAAAGCGGGGGGATGATCGACAATACAAACTTCAGTTTTTGCTTCGGGTCTTTAAATATCTCAATAGCGAACAGCATCAGCGAAATAGCCGCGAGCGCTGACAGTATCGCGAAATATATTTCTGCATTTTGCATATACTCCGACGCGCGCACCGATAAAAAGTGCATGACTGTCGCCGCAAGCCAGGCTATTCCGACAAGGGAGTAAAATATCGGATACGCAACCGTGTTCGTCCCAAACGCGTTCTCATATCCGCGCGGAGAGTAATACCGCGAGCCGATGATAATACAATATACCAGGCAAGCAAGTATAAAAGCGCAGGAAACTATAATCAGCACAAGGGTTTCAGAAGCCCCGCGCACCGGAAGCCCCAGGCTGCCGAATACGGTGTCAAGCTCTACACGCCTGAGATAAAACCCAACCGCGCCAACAACAAGCGCTATAAATGGTATGATAATGGAAGATTTACGCATATTCACAATCCAATTCTACATATGATATTTCAGCAACAAAAACAAGCTGTGGAAACATTTTACACCAGACTGCCGCGACAGTCAATCATATTATATCGTTTAAGAGGACAAGGCCATGAAGATTATAACTATTGTTTCTGTTATCCTTACGGCAGTGGCCATGACAATCGCGATGGCGGCATCGCTTTCCGCTTCGCACGAATATCAGCAGGAAGAGTATTTGCCGGAGGAATATCTGCCCACAGAGCCGCCGGCTCTTGAAGAACTATTGCCACGGGAGGCCCGCGCCGACAGTGACGTCTTTGTCCGGGTGCGTTTATCCGGCGAGGTCGTTGAAATGTCTATGGAGCGCTATCTTATCGGGGTGGTCGCGGCGGAAATGCCGGCATCTTTTGAATTAGAGGCTCTGAAGGCTCAAGCTGTCGCCGCGCGGACTGACGCGTTGCATAAAATGCATGTCTCACCTAAAATGCAGCACCCGGAAGCGCATGTCTGCGGGGATTTCACGTGCTGTGTGGCTTTTTTATCCGACGAGCAGCTGCGCGAAAAATGGGGCTATAATTACACTGAGCATATATCAAGGATAATCAGCGCTGTTACAGCGACTGACGGGGTTTTTCTGGCATATAGGGGCGAACCGATTCTGGCGGTGTTCCACTCATCCTCGTCCGGAATGACGGAAGCAAGCGGCAACGTGTGGGTAGTTGATAAGCCGTATCTTCAAAGTGTTGAAAGTCCCGAAACTCAGCATCTTATCCCGGGATTCGTTTCTGCCGTGACGGTGTCTGTATCCGATTTTATTGAAACGGTATCAGCAAACTATCCCAACGCCGTCTTTGCGTATGACGAAGAAACGTGGATCACCGGCATTACGTACACCGAAAGCGGCAGAATCGCGCACCTATCCCTTGGTGGAGCAATGGTCAGCGGTACATCACTGAGGGCGATGTTTGACCTGAGATCAACAGCTGTGTCGATTGCGCTGCTGTACGGAGACATCGTGTTTACAACGCGCGGATTCGGCCATGGCGTGGGAATGAGTCAGCACGGTGCGAATATCATGGCGCAAGACGGCAAATCTTACAGGGAAATCTTGCTGGCGTATTATACCGGTGTTGAATTTGTGGAGCCAGGCGCCGCTGTGACTCAGCCGGCATGGGATTGAGCGGATGTTCGCACCGGGGGAATTTCTCAAACAACCGAAATGCCCCAAACCGATATTTTTACGCCCTGTTTTGTCAGAATTTTTGAAGTAATTCACTTACAATATTTTCATCCGGATTATCATTATCCAAATGTGGAACACTAATCTAAATCTGATTTTCGAGGTGTTCTGAGTTGATAAAAAAACTTTTTGCAGCTGCCATTGTCTTGGCCGTGTCTGTTTTGATATATCCCCGCATACATGCCGTAGTGAATCCCGACGACTATATCTGTCTGCCTGTTGTCATGTATCACTCAGTCAGGCCGAATAATGCCGGTAAAGACTCCATAACTCCTGGTGAGTTTGAGGCTGATTTGAAATTTTTCAAAGAAAACGGATATCAGACAGTCACGATGAGTGACCTTATTAATTTTGTAGATGGCAAGGGCCAACTGCCCGAAAAACCTGTTATACTCACGTTCGATGACGGCTTCTATAATAACTATAAATATGTCTATCCGCTTTTGAAACAGTATGACATGCGGATAGTTCTGTCTATTATCGCCAACGCCACCGACAAATTCACCCACAAACCCAGTCAGAATGAGGGCTATTCTCACATCACCTGGGGTCAACTTAATGAGATGATAGACTCTGGACATGTTGAGGTGCAGAATCACACCTATGACATGCACTCTACCGGGAAAAACGGGCGTGTGGGCAGCAAGCAGAACAACGGTGAGTCTTTTGAGCAATACAGCCGGGCGCTGGGAGAGGATCTGGCTAAATCGCAGATGCTGATATACACAATGACAGGCAAAATGCCGACCACGTACGCGTATCCGTATGGCAAATACAATGACAACACTGTCGCCATACTGAAAGAACATGGATTCAGGGCGTCGTTCTCATGTGAATTCGGCATCAACTTGATAGATAAAGAGGGTGGAACTGATTTATTCAGCATAAGAAGGATTTGCAGAGCGCATAATCAAAGCGCCGAAAAGGTGATTGCGGACGCCATGGAGACGCTGAAATTCAGATCAATGCCATGAAGCCAGCATTTGGCCTTCATCCCGGCGGATATCAACGGCGGCTTGGGCCATACTAAACCCGGACGCAATAAGCGTCTCTCGAAAGAGAAAGCCAAGCGGATTTAAGCCAGAAGCTAGGAGATGATGAAGTTGTATTTGTCTGTCAACTGGCCAATAATGATACGAGCTGTTTCGTAACTTTAGCGGCGATAATCGCGGCTTGTGATAGGAGAGGATATCTTCACGTAAGTGAAGATATCCTCTCGCTTTTCTTGTCGTTTCTCTTGCTATTCAGTCTAATATCAGCTATAATCACAGTAATTTTAAGTCACAATGCACTACTGGCGCTAAAAGGAGAAGCATATGTTCAAAAACATTTTCCTGAAATCGGCCTTGCGGCAGCCTATAAGGAGTATTTTATTAGCTCTATTGGTTGGCATTGCTGCGTTTGCATTTGTGGCGCGTGTTGTGGAGTACATGGTGGTCACGGGTGAAATTGCCCGTATTGAGGAACGCTATCGCTCCGTCGGATTTCTGCAGCATCCCGATTTTGTGCCTACCCCGCCTCGTTTGGGGCAGATTCTGCTGCCCGAGGTGGATGTTAACGCCTATCCCGCCGCTGGGATTATAGACCAAAATCCCCATGTGCTTTTTGGTGACAGGCGGCGATTTGTCCAGGGAGAGCTGCCTGTCGGTATGACAAACGCAAACTTCAACACATTTGGTGAGCTTATTGGGGGGAGAACGCGGAACCCATTACGTCTACTTCTATGGTGTGTTTGACCGAATAGCGCCCGGCGGACAAACGCCTTGGGGCAGAACGCTTTATGTACATATAAATGTGGACTATGTTGCGGCAGGCTTGCCCGAACACATCATCCCCGGGGAAAGTGTGCGCCTGGTGTTTCCGTTTTCAAATGAAGAGTGGCTCGCAGATGAGAGGCAGACCCCTTTTGATGATCTAGTACCCGGCGAACGATACTTTTTCAAAGCAGGCTTAATATGGTGGCAGGTTTGGCAAAATCCCCCTATGAGAGGGCGGCTTTTGGCTTATCCTTTCGGCCAGGGGGATTGGTACATATCGGTGCCAGAGGGTGAGAGGCTTGCATTGACAGATCCCGTTCTCGCCGAAGATATAGAAACCCACGTCATAAATCAGCGGACGATGTGGATTACCGCCACTGTTGATATGAGCAACATGCCGGTATTTCAGCCGGCAGCTCAGACTTATATGCTGTGGGGCGGATGGGGCGTTGATCCGGGACGGTTCATTGATTATGAGGATTATTTGAACGCAAATCCGGTGGCTGTTGTCGGTCATGGTTTTGCCAGACATCACGGTTTGGAAGTCGGCGACACCATAACACTAACTCTGCGGGACATGCAGATGCCGGTGATCCCCTATGGATATCAAGGTTGGCGGGAGCACCCGACGCAGGAGATAGCGCTTACGATAGTCGGCCTTCACGGTATGGACTGGAGGTTTAGCTGGTCTGGGGCGCTTTATAGTCCCGGACATCTTCCGACATCTTTTACCGATGCGCACATGTATATACCGCTGTCCGTCCTGCCCCCCGGATTCGGTGGGGACGAGACTTATATCGGTCTGCGGGACTACAGCTTTACTCTCAGTTCCCCGAGAAATGAAGGCGTTTTCCACTTGGGAACGGGACAAGCTTTGGGAGAACTTGGTTTTGAGATTAGGTTCTTTGAACACGGCGGAGAGCGGTTCTTTGATGTCATTGACCCGATAATACTGTCCGTAACGGTGAATTTGATTGTGTTTTCCATTGTGTCCCTGCTGGTTCTCGCTTTGGCGGCGTTTATTTTCCTGCGTCAGAACAGACGCAATTTCGTGATATCTCGCGCGTTAGGCATGCCGAACGCAAAAGCGCTGAGAAGACAAATCGGGACAACCGCGTTATTTTGGCTACCGACAATTGTTATAGGCAGTGTGTGGGCATGGACTTTTGCGCTGACCCAGGCCGGGGAGACTCTGGCGGCTGTTGTTACAGAGACCGGAGACTATTATGAATATTTTGATTATGCATATACGGATTCAATTTTGCTGCCTTTGCCGTGGCTTATGGTGCTTTGTGCAATTTTTGCCGCCGCCGCTTTGCTGTTGATTCTTGCAGGTGGATTGCGGACTGCCCGCCGCCCGGTGCTGGAACTGCTTCAAGGTCAAAAAGTCAAGAGCGTGCGAACTGCCCAATCCGGCAGACGGACAAATGACGCCACAGCGCAATATAAGTCAGCCGACGCAACACGTAGCGAAGTGCAGCTGCCTCAATTGCCGAAAATCGAAAAGGTAAACGGCGGCAAAAGGAAAACGCTCAGCGGCAGTTCGATGAGGTTTGTTTTACGCCATGTTACCCGCGCCCCGGTTAAGACTGTATTGACGATTTTGATCGCTATGTTCTTTGTCGCGGCGCTAAGCTGGCTACGGATGACAATAGACCGCACCGAGCAGGAAATTGAAATACTATATGAAACAATGCCGATAACTGCAGAAATACGGGGCGGTTTTATGGGGTCAGGGTTTGGTTTTGGATTCGTCATGGACGAGATGATTCAGCGCACGGTGATGGAAACTGTGTTGGGGGATGAGTTCATCCGTGACGCTTATATCCTAGCCGGGTACACCTGGTTTAATATCGTAGCACCCGGAGAGGACGGGGAATTCAGCCGTGAAAATTTAGATGCAATATGGGAAGCCCATGATGAAGATGCGTGGGTTAACATAGTGGATCCGCATTTTGCAGTTAGCTGTTTGGAAACGTTTATAGCCGACAGCCATGGAAGCTATGCCATATTATGGGGCGCAGAACCCTTTGATATCCGTTTTGCCGAAGGGTTTGATGAGAGTAGTTTTTTCTATGACGACGCGACATTATCTGCGCCGATACCGGTTATTGTGCATGAGAGATTACTGGAAAGACGCGGGCTTGAGCTTGGAGGCATTGCGTATATAGCTGATATGGAAATCCATAATCCCTCCAGAGTCATTCATCAGCTGTTGGGCAGGGTTGAAGACGTTCAGGCTGCTTTGGCGGCACTTGAACAAGAAAATGCCCAAGTGATCGGCTCCGCCCGGGTAATCGGCGTATACAGCGGACACACAGTCGGCGCCATTGCACACCCTGCGCATCGGGAATTAGTTGTAATGCCGCTGAGTGCCCTGAGATTTATGCGCGGGGATGACATTACATATATAACGGCGAGACTTGAGATAGACCCCGCGAGGAACCATGAGCTGGAAGCGTTTCAGGAGCGGTTATCAGACCCGTTGGCTCGGAACAGCATTCACATGGATTGGGGGATTCAAACGATACAGCTTTATATGGAAATTTTCGATGACGAGTTCCGCCTGATCATAACCCCGATGGAGCAAAATTTGGAACTTTTGCGGATTCTGTATCCGATTGCGATCATCGCCGCTGTTGTCTTGGGACTTGGCCTGTCACTTCTGTTTATGCTTCAGCATGCCAAAAACGCCGCGATAATGCGTGTACTAGGGTCAACGAAGCGTCGTACCCGTGTATTGCTGTGCGTTGAGCAGTTAATGGTGACTTTGGCAGGGATCATCTTGGCGCTGGCCGCGATGCCGTTGTTTGGCATGGGATTTGCCGCGGCATTTTTATTGCTGGCCGGGTTATATCTGGCAGGGGCCATTTTCGGCGGATTGATTGGAGCCATAATCATCAGCGGCAGGGCGCCGTTGGCGCTGATGCAAGTGAGAGAATAGGGAGGAAGGGACCATGCTGAAACTGGAAAACATAAGCTATCGCTACAAAAACAGCAACCGGGATGTGCTGAAAAACGTGTCCTGCGATTTTGAGGGCGGGAAAATCCACGCCGTGATGGGTCCGTCGGGCAGTGGCAAGACGACACTGCTGTCAATCATGGCTGGATTGGACAGGCCGACCCGGGGAGATGTGTTCATTGACGGCGATAATCTGGCTACAATGGATCTCGACCAATACCGGCGGGAGCGAATATCGATGATCTTTCAGGCGTTCCAGCTATTCCCGCTGTTAACGGCAACGGAAAATGTTTGCCAGCCAATGGAAATGAACGGTGTGCCCCGTTCGGAAGCCATGGGAAAGGCAAAAGTCCTCTTGGAATCCGTCAGTATTGACAGCACAAAACACAAACGTTATCCCGCCAATCTTTCCGGCGGAGAGCAGCAGCGCGTGGCGATTGCGCGGTCGCTATCCTCCGGCGCGAGGGTTATTCTGGCCGATGAGCCGACGGGCAACTTGGATAAGGAAAACGGCGATGCTGTAATCGGCATTTTACGCAAGCTGGCGCATGAGGACGGCTATTGCGTGATTGTCGTAACTCATAATGTGGAGATCGCCGAAGCGTCCGATGTGGTGTTTCGAATGAGAGATGGGATATTAGGTGCGTAAAAATTCCGACAAAGCGGGCGGCCACAGGCCGCCCGCTTAACTTATTTTAATCGGCTGCAAAGTAATACAGTATTGCTTCCACCGTTGCATCTGCCATTTTGTCCTGCATTACGGGGTCAATCAGCCAGACAAAATCGTCAATATTAACGATAAACCCCGCCTCAAGCAAAACGGACGGCGCCCACTGGGGGCGGCAGACAAAAAAGTTGGCTTGATTTATATTCCTGTGCCGGGTCGTTTGCGGATTGATGTCATGCATGAAGTCCAGAAATGCCCGCGCTATGTTCGCGCTGCCTGCGTTCCGATACCAGACGGTAAAGCCCCTGATGTTGGCCGCGTCAGTCGTTTCCGCAACGCTGTTTATGTGGAGGGAAATGAATAGATCCGGCATTAACCGCCAGCTTAGATCTACACGCTGTTGAAGCGCCATGGTTATGTCTTCACTGCGGGTCAAGTGAACGTCTGCACCCAGTGCCGTCAAAGGCTCAGCCAAGTTCAGCGAATTGATAAGCGCCAAGTCTTTCTCCGGCAAAGCGCCGCCCAGGGGGCCGATAGCGCCGTATTCTGTGCCGCCGTGACCCGGGTCCAGTACGATAGTAATCCCTGCAAGCGGCATATAGCCCTGTGCTAAAGTTCTGCGTCGCCTTAAATGCAGCCGGAACTCGCCATCCTCAAAGTCGATAAAATGCCCCTCAAACCTCACATCTTCCCTGATGGTAAAAGCGTGGTACGGCGTGTCTCCACGCATACCGCGGCGGACACTTGAGAACATAGTCTCCGATAGATTGCCGGGCATGGTAAGCGGCGGCGCTTCCGTATGCATTCCGAAGTAGACTGTAAGAACCCGGCCGTCAAACCCTGCGTAAGCGGCAGGGAATATATCCGACGCTGACTGCCACACAATCATATCGTAATGCTCACCGGCGCGGTATACGCCGCTTCGCAGTGCATTCTCGGCAAAATCGCCCTCGGTGCTGAGTCTTACATGGTTACGGTTTATCCACGTGCCGTTTGAGAGCAGGATAAGCCCGTTGCTTGATTCGGCGATTACGCGGTCAATCTGTCCCGGCAGCAGCATCCAGTCAGAACCGCCCACGGTGGAATTGCCGGGAAAAACCCACGCGGCGCTGGATGTGACCGTGGCGTAGGTCGGCGTTGTGGTCTGCGAGACCGTTGGAGCCGGGGCGGGCGGTTCGGCAGCCCCAGGTGCATTTAGTGTTATTCTTCGCGTTACGTCCTGTTGGTTTTGCTGGCTGAAAGTGAATACATTTACCCCTGCTTCAAGTGGGGCGAATACTGAGAAAAATCCCTCCACAGTGCGGTTGCCGACTGCCGTGCCGTTCATATACAAAATTTCGCCCGGATCACTCGTTCCGGTTATGTGGAATCCGGTTGCCGTCGCTGGAGTACCCGTAATCGTCATATCATACTGCGGTGTGCCGATGCTCAGTGTGTCCAGTACCATGACAGGCTGGCGGTCTTGTCTCCTATAAAAATCCCGGATGGCGTAGCCGACCGCGCCCTGTAGTGATTCAAAGCGGAAGAATACGCTGCCTGCAGTTACATCACAGCGTGTCACTATCTCCAGCTGGCGCACCATTTCGCCGTCCCAACGCGGTGGTTGGTGATTTGTATCTTCCCGCCAGGCAGCGTGGCCGATGTACAGGTCTACATTAGAATCCCTGCACAAATCCACCCACCAATTGAAAACAGCCTCAAAATCAGCTATCTCAAAACCTATATACCAGTATATCTGTGGGTTGATGTAATCCACCCACTCTTCCATCACCCAGCGGCGGGTATCTGCATACAGCGCGTGATATGACTCCATGCCGCGAGTCGTCGGGACGCCGTACGGGTGGTTTGATCCATTCTTCCAAATTGCCGTGGGGGAAACGCCCCAGCGCACGTTTCTGCTGAGCTCTTCGTTAAGATCGCGGATAACGGACTGTATGCCTTGTATAAGCATGTTGACATTTTCGCGCCGCCAATCGTGCAAGTTCATGCCATTGCCGTAGCGGGCGAACGACGCGGCATCGTCAAAATCTGTGCCGGGATAGAAATAGTCATCAATATGTATGCCGTCCACGTTGTAGTTCCTGATAAGGTCAGCTACACCGTCGAAGATAAGCTGTCTTGCATCAGGCAGACCGGGATCTAAAAACAGACCCTGGCGTCCGCTGGAATCTGTCCATCCCACGGCCAATTCCGGCCGCAGCCGTACAGGGTTATTCGGTGCTAACGTATTCGGATCAGAGCTGTTTGAGAGCGTATGTATAATCCGGTAAGGGTTAAGCCATGCATGCAGTTCAATGCCTTTCGCATGACTCGCTTCAATCCAGTATGCCAGCGGGTCAAAGCCCGGGATGCCGCGCCCCTGGGTTCCGGAGAGCCATTGGCTCCATGGAAAGATGCTGGATTCATAAAATGCGTCTCCGGTTGGCCGGACTTGGAAGATAATTGCGTTCAGGCCAAGCTCCGCCGTGCGGACCACTATGGCGTCGATTTCCCGTTTCATCTCGGTTGCGGAAAGGTTCTGCCGTGACGGAAAATCCAAGTTTAACACCGTCGCGACCCAAACGGCGCGGAATTCGCCGTCAGAGATACCCACGATGCTGTGTGCTGCGTTGTCCCCGAGGTTATAGCTATCATCAGGCACAGGCTGCCCCATCGCGTACGGCTGGGTACGCGGGTAAGTATCCGTTTCCGTCGGCCGCCGATGAAAGCTGGAAGCAGCGATTAGGATAACCAGCACCAGCATAATGGGGACGCCGCGTTTGAGTATTTTTTTCACATTATTCTCCTCGGGTCTAAGCACCCTAATATGAGAGTAGTTGACCGATGTCAAATTATATCACATAAGCGCGGGTGGCGCAATTGAAAAAGTTGCCAAAAGCCCGTTCTGCATATGGGGATAGCGTTGTGTACGGATATTGATGAACAGGCCATATGTCTGAATGAGACATGCAGGCGGTGGGTGTTTTGCGCCCCGTCCCCTGCAGGGCGGTAAACCTAACTGCGAACAGTCGAGTGTGTCGTCACCTACGCGGCAATAATGAACAATTGTCGGATATCCGCGAACGCGAAGATTGACAAAATTCAGGAAATAGTATAGAATACCTCGAATATGCGCAAGGGATTGATGGATTTGGGATATTTGGACAGTGCTCCTATCATTCAGATTAAGAATTTAACGAAGACTTTTTTCGTCAAAGGTGCAAACGTCACGGCCATTGATGATTTCAGTCTGGATATAAACAGGGGCGACATCTACGGGATAATAGGTATGAGCGGTGCGGGAAAAAGCACGCTGGTGCGTTGTATTAATGCCTTGGAAACGCCGACATCTGGAACTGTTATTTTTGATGGTATTGACCTATCGGAACAGTCCGGCCGCAACCTTCGTCATTTGCGCAGGGCGATGAGCATGATTTTTCAACAGTTTAATCTTCTGGCTCAGCGCAATGTACTTAGCAATGTGTGCTTCCCGCTTGAAATCGCCGGGGTTCCAAGAAAGGAAGCGAGAAAGAAAGCCCGTGAACTCTTGGAGCTTGTCGGACTGTCGGAAAAGGAGAAGAGCTATCCCGCACAGCTTTCAGGCGGACAGAAGCAGCGCGTCGCGATAGCACGGGCGCTGGCGACAGACCCGAAGGTGCTGCTTTGCGATGAGGCCACATCAGCGCTGGATCCAACGACCACCGGGTCGATTTTGGCACTTTTGAAAGGCATCCATGAAAGACTCGGAATAACCATTGTTATTATTACCCACGAGATGGGCGTTATCGAGAAAATATGCAGTCATGTCGCCGTGATGGAGGACGGGCGCATTGCCGAAATGGGAAGAGTTGAAGAGATTTTTTCTGAGCCGAAGTCTTCGGCGGCGCGCAAACTGGTATATCCTGATGAAGACAAAAGAGTCAATTATATCGGGGAAAGATGTATCCGGGTGGTGTTTGACGGCAGCTCTTCAAATGCGCCGGTTTTTTCAAATATGATACGCGAATGCAACGCGGCTGTGAATATTTGGTTTGCCGATTTGAAAGATATACAAGGCAAGGCTTTCGGCCATATGATTGTGGAACTGCCGGATGACGAATCACAGGCGGAGAAGATAGTCAGCTATTTGCGGTCGAATAACATCAAAGTTGAGGACGCGTCAAAATGAGTTTTGAAACCATTTTCAACTTAATGCTTACCGAAACATGGCGGTCGCTGTACATGACTATTTTTGCGACGCTCGGGGCATATTTGGTTGGTCTGCCGCTGGGGGTATTCCTGTGCATTACAGATAAAGACGGGATAAAGCCTATGCCGGCAATAAACAGTATAGTCGGCATCTGTATCAATATAATGCGTGCCGTGCCTTTTTTGATTTTGGCTGTGGTTGTTGTCCCTGTGACAAGGACTGTTATGGGAACCTCGCTGGGATATCAGGCAATGACTTTTACGCTTGTGATCGCCGCGTTCGCGTTTGTGGCCAGAGTTGTTGAGAACTCAGTCAAAGCGGTTGATAAGGGCGTTATTGAGGCGGCGCATTCAATGGGGGCGTCAATATTTCAGATCATTTGCAAAGTTCTGATACCGGAAGCGAAACCGTCCCTTATACTCGGGGCCGCGATTTCTGCCACGACAATTTTGAGTTTTTCCGCGATGGCGGGTATTTTGGGCGGCGATGGTTTGGGGTTCGTCGCAATCTCATACGGGCATCACAGAGGTCAGCGGGACATAATGTGGATTGCCGTTGCGTTACTTGTTGTTTTAGTAATAATCGGGCAGTCTCTCGGGAATCTGCTCGCAAGAAAAATTGATAAACGTTAAAGAAAATTGGAGGATAAAACATTATGAAGAAAAGAGTTTTTATTTCGCTTGCGGTTGTGATTGTGATTTCACTCGCGTTCCTCACAGCCTGCGCCGATAACGGCGGCGATGACGGGCTTATCCCGTTTGTCGTTGGCGCCACGCCGGTACCGCACGCAGAGGTTCTTGAATTTGTCAGTGACAGAATGGCCGAAAAGGGATTCGACATGCAAATCCGGGTTTTTACAGATTTCGTTTTGCCTAACCTGGCCACCGAAAGCGGGGAACTGGACGCGAATTACTTCCAACACGTTCCGTACATGGACAATTTCAATTATCAGCACGAGACAAACATGGTAGCGCTTTTTGCGGTGCATTTTGAACCGCTGGGCCTATACAGATCCAGGACACAGACAATTGAGGAACTGCAGGACGGGGCAATAATCGCGGTTCCGCATGATGCCACCAACGCGGCAAGGGCGTTCCGCCTTTTGGAAGCGGCGGGACTTATACGCCTTGATCCCGATGCCGGTATTCTCGCCACCAGGCTTGATATCGTGTACAATCCGCTAAACCTCGATATCAGGGAGCTTGAGGCAGCACAGCTTCCTCATATCCTGCCCGATGTGGATATGGCGGTAATCAACGGAAACTTTGCACTTCAAGCGGGTCTTTCAATTGAAGAAGATGCGGTCGCTTTGGAAGACAGAGACTCTATAAGTGCGCAGACTTATGCAAATTACATTGTAGTACGTGCGGGCAATGAAAATGACGAGAGAGTTTTGGCGCTGATAGAGGTTATGTCCTCAGATGAGGTCAGAGATTTTATAAATGAAAGATTTGAAGGCCGAGTAGTTCCTGTTTTTTAAGGTTTCGCTTATGCCTCGTTTGGTATGATATACTGACAACGCACCCGACATGGCTGTATTGTTGTAGGTGATGGTAAAATTCAAATAGTTTAGTAACTCAAACAATCAAGCCGCCTACTAAAGGCGGCTTGATTGTTTGTCAAAGGAAACCATCCGTATAACGGATGGTTTCCTTTGACAAACATATTTGGTGGAGATAAGCGGGATCGAACCGCTGACCTCTTGAATGCCATTCAAGCGCTCTCCCAGCTGAGCTATACCCCCATATTGTATTCCTGTGATGGAAAGTTGTTCATCTTTTGAATGCCACTCATGCAGTAGAGGATGCCATTCATTCGAGTATAGATTTCCGACTCAACGATCCCACATATAATAACACACAAGCAGCATAACGTCAAGACCTAAAATTGTGTATTGCACGTCAGTCTAATTTAGGAAGCTATTGCGAGAGACGCCCACAAAGCTGTAAATATTCCATGGGCGATGTAAATGGGTTGAGAAGTTGTATTTTGAACTAATTTACGGTATAATATTACACTATGAATAAAGTTGTTCTTCTGGCGATTAACGCTAAATATGTACATTCATCGTTGGCAGTGTGGGTTCTGGCAGGCGGAGTCGCACGATATGCCATGTTGCCGCATGACGTGCGGATTATCGAAGCCACCATTCATCAGCATAATGACGATATCGTTGGACGTATCATTGAATCCGCGCCGGACGTGGTGGGTATATCGACTTATATATGGAACGCAAGCAAATTACCGGATTTGTTGAGGTCACTGCGCGCGGCGCTCCCAAACGTGGTGCTGGTGCTTGGTGGTCCGGAGGCGTCGCACAACGCGGAGCTTTGGCTTAACAACGGCGCCGATTTTGTATTGCGCGGTGAGGGTGAGTATAATCTCCCTATGCTTTTAGACGCACTGGCTGAAAGCAAACCCGCACCGGCAGAATCGTTACCATCTGGCGAACCAATTGATCCATACAATGAAGATTATTTTAACGCCCTCCAAGGCAGAATTGCATATCTTGAAACGTCAAGAGGCTGCCCATTTCGGTGCGCGTTCTGTTTGTCCGGTGGAAGCAGTGTCAGGTTCTTTCCGCTGGAATCGGCGAAAGAGCAGATATACAAGCTCTCTAAATCCGGTGCAAGAACTATAAAGCTGGTGGACAGGACGTTTAACTGCGACGCCGAACGCGCATATGAACTGTTTGAGCATATCATCGGGCTTGAAACGGCTTGTTGCTTCCATTTTGAGGTGGGCGCGGATTTGTTCGACGAGAAAACACTGGCGCTTTTAAGCACCGCGCCTTCCGGGCGTATTCAGATTGAAGCTGGATTGCAGAGTTTTTTTGAACCCGCGCTTAACGCATCATTTAGGCAAATGGATTTGCAAAAAGCGGAGAGAAATATCCAGGCAATTCTTAAAAGGCGGAACATCCACGTCCATGTGGATTTGATAGCCGGACTTCCACATGAAACGCTGGCTGAATTTCAGAATGGATTTGACCGTGCATACGTTTTGGGTGCGCACACATTGCAACTTGGTTTTCTAAAGCTGCTACACGGTAGTCAGATGCGCAAGCAAGCGGAAAACTTGGAGATACAATATGCCGCAGAACCGCCGTATGAGATACTGTGCAGCCCTTGGCTGAACACAAACGATATACGGATTCTTAAACAAGCGGGAAACACATTGCAACGCACCTACAATAAGGGGAGATTTTTGTCTGCACTGGAGTATATTCTGTCGGTATCCGAACTACGTCCGTTTTCGCTATTTCATGCGCTTGGTGAGGCTCTTCCGAATCACGGGACACCGCTTGCCGATTATGCCGAAAAGATATACGATTTCTGCGTCAAACTGCCGGGTGTGGACGGCGAGGAATTGCGGGGTCGTATGCTCTGCGACTGGCTAAGTATGGTCAAGGGCAAAAATATGCCATCTTTCCTGAAAAAAGACGGAAGCAATCGTGTGGCAGAAATAGCGGAACAAATGCTTGGAGTAAAAATTGCCCGTGGTGAAGCCGCCTTGCTAAGTCCTGACAAAGGCGTATTTGTAGACAGCAGGAATCGAGACCCAGTGACAGGGTTATATGCGCTTCATTTTGTGGAGCTGTAGTCAAGTTTACATGAAAGTTCAGTCAACGCAACTTCCGGCACTAAAAGACCGTCTGTATATAAGCGGATGTACACAATTTCTGAGAGGAGATCACGATGAAAAGCAAATATTCAAGCAAACTGATAATCCCGGCTATTATTATGATTCTCATTTTAACCGGCTGCGCTTCCGAGGAGACAGGCGATTCCGAAAGACAAAGTTTTGCGGAAGAACGCAGCGGATTTACGACGACACTCACAAGGCATGAGAACTCCCAGTTTGCCATTCCGACACCGCCGCCGGGCGTATTTGATCTGGTACATTATGAATCAGAGGTAGGCAGGCTTGCCGCCTTTGTATCGTCCGACCCCGGTGACGGAGAGAGGCATCCGCTCATCATATGGGTTGCAGGCGGGTGGGGCTACGGCATCAGCACACTGCCCTGGAGCTATCCGGAATGGGACAACGACCAGACAGGCAGTGCGTTCAGGGAGGCTGGCATTCTGATGATGTACCCCTCTTTTCGCGGCGCGAACGGAAACCCCGGTTATTTTGAGACGATGTTCGGCGATGTTGACGATCTTCTGGCGGCCCGCGACTTTGCCGCGGCACTGCCATATGTCGATCCTGATAGGATATACCTTGGCGGTCACAGCACGGGCGCTACAAGAGTGCTCCTTGCGGCGGCTCTGACCGATGAGTTTAGGGCGGTGTTCGCTTTAGGCGCTGTTTCTGATATCTATCGTCACAATCAGGCGCAGTTTACGTTTGACCTGCGCGACAGTCAAGAGCGAATGATGCGTTCACCCCGATATTGGGTCAATGACATAAGCGTGCCCACATTCATTTTGACAGGCCAGCACAGCAATTCTTATGATGTAAGGGATATTGAGCGGCAATCTACAAATGACAACATACATACGTTCGTTGTGGATGGCGCCGGTCACTTTGATGTGTTGGCTCCTATCACGTGGCTTTTTGCCCAAAAGATACTCGCCGACACGGGAGCGTCTGTGAACATCCAGGTTACGGCGGAAGCGTTGCAGGCGGCTATGGCGGAACCACCTGTCGTTCCGTTGCCCATCATGCTACCGCATTACAACCAGTTGTTTGAAATGAGTTTCTTGCGGCCGGTCATTTGGGAAGACACAGGTATTACCGACGCCGCAGCAGTTGTTTATGCCTCACCATATCATGAGGATAATTTCTGGTATGCCTCATACATGGTTGCGGAAGCATTTGGTGTGGACGAAAAGATGACCGCCGCTGAATTTGAAGAAGCCTGGGGATTTGCCTCCATTTTGGCACACCGTGAAGCGCAATCGGACGGCCGTACTGTCTACATTTGGGAAGCCGTCTCATCCTTTGATGATTCGTTTTTTGAAAAGATTGCGCTGTTCCAGTTTGATTCATACATTGTCTTGTTCGCGCTCTATACCCCGGTCACATACACGGATTTGGCGATGCCCATGTTTGAGCGGATAATCAGCAGCATTTCATTTGACTAAATAGGTTCTGCAAAAGCCACTCAAGTTAGAGTGACATACCGGCAGAAAGCATGATATGAACCGAGCAATAGCGTTTCTTCTCTGAACATTCCCGAACACCACAAATATTTATTTTGTCAACTTGCTCTTATAAATCTGCACAGCCCCAACAAAAGCCACAATCGTTAAACCAACGCACCAGACAAGGGCTATCAATATCTCGTTTTCAAGCGGTGTACCAAGCACCAACCCGCGAACCGCATCAATTACCGGAGTCAAAGGCTGGTATCGGGCAAACACGCGAAGAACCGTTGGCAATGTATCGGGCGGCGCAAAAGCGGAACTTAAAAAAACGAAAATGACCATCAAAAAACTTGCACCGCTTATAGACTCGCTGTCCTTTGACACAAGGCCAATTATAACTACAAGCCACGTTACAGCTATGATAAACAGCGTTAGAATCCCCGCAACCATCAACCATTCGACAACCCCTGCTGTTGGCCTGAACCCGACAATAAACGCCGCGCCAATGGTTGCAATAGCAATAACAATACTGCGAATGACAGATAACCAGACATGACCCGACAAAAAAGCGGATTTGGCAATCTGCATAGAACGGAAACGGTCTATAATCCCGGTTGACATATCGTTGTGAACACTTAATGCAGTCGCGGTCGATGATTGGAATACGCACTGCAAAATTATTCCCGGCACGATAAAATTGATGTAATTTAACCCTTCAATATAGACTATTCCGCCGAATACAAATCCGAACAGCACCATCATCACAAATGGCACGACTATTGCCATTGTCATCGCTTCCGGACTTCTTAATGTTTTGACAAAACAGCGTTTGAACATGGTGTATGAATCAGAAATTGCTTTATTCATGCTTTGCGCCCCCTTTTTCTTTTTCGCCGATTAGCGTTAAAAATGCGTCTTCAAGCGATGGTTGGTTTTGTGTGAAACGGGATATGGGTATATCGCTGCTATTTATGCGGTTAAGTATATCCGCAAGCTGTGTTGCACTCCCGTCTGTTGAAACCTCAATGGTTTTTCGCCTGGCCGTGAAGGCATAACCCGCTAAAGCCTCTTGCGCTTGGGCGGCATCGGCAACGTTCATAAATTCTAACGAAATTTCACCAATCGGAAGTATCTTCTTCAACTCTTCAGGTGAACCTTCGGCGGTGATTACTCCGTTGTGCAAAATGGCTATGTGGTCGGCTAAGTATTCCGCTTCTTCCAAATATTGCGTGGTTAGCAAAATCGTTGTGCCGTTTTCAGCCAGTTTGGCAATCATTTCCCACATAACAATGCGGTTTTGCGGGTCAAGTCCTGTTGTGGGTTCGTCAAGGAAAATTACTTGCGGGTTACCCATCAGGCTCATGGCAATATCCAGCCTGCGGCGCATACCGCCGGAGTATGTTGAAACTTGCTTATCGGCGGCATCTTCAAGATTGATGATGGCAAGCAGTTCATCTGTTTGCTTACGAAAATCAGGCAGGCGTTTAAGCTCGCCGATTAAGTGAAGATTCTCACGTCCTGTAAGTATCTCGTCAACAGCGGCAAATTGCCCCGTAAGACTGATACAGCCTCGCACATTGTCAGCTTGTTTGAAAACATCATAACCGCAAATGGCAGCTGTGCCGCTGTCTGCTTTAGTCAGCGTGGATAAAATTCTGACACATGTGGTTTTGCCCGCGCCGTTTGAGCCGAGCAAGGCAAAAATCTTGCCTTTGTAAATATGGAAGTTCACACCTTTCAAAACTTGGTTCGTTTTGAAGGATTTCTTTAGGTCTGTCACAGTGATGATTTGCTCCATTCCTATGCTCCTTTCGATAGTTCCCCGATAAATTCTTTTATTTACGCCACTATTTTTCTCCGGCTTACTCCATACCTCCAGCTCACTCCCGCAAAAAATCGGCGAATGATTTTTTGTCTTTTATATGACTTAACCATCGAAGGCTGTTCAACCCGTTTTGGATACCGTAATAAAGTGTGGCTATCTCAAAATAGTCCCTGTCGCTTTCAATCGAATTGGCGAACTGCTCTTCAATTTCGCGGAGCTTCAATAAGCTTTGTTGAACATATAATGCACATTCACTAAGCCGCTGACTGCGTATATCATCAGGCAGTTCACCGTAGAAAAATATTTTCACCATCAATGAATCCGAATTAGAGCGAAAATCTGTGGGGGAAGCAAGCCATTCCAAAAAGTAAGCCTTCCCACCTTCCGTAGCCTTATAATACTTTTTCATTCTGCCACCCTGCGGTTGTTCCTGCATGGTCAAAAATCCTTTGTCTGTGAGCTTCTTTAATGCCGGGTATAATCGTCCATGACTTGCCTTGAAAAAGTTTCCAATGCTTATTTCTATATATTTAGTTATGTCGTACCCTGTCATAGGGTCGTTAAGAACAATTCCAAGTATAACATAGTCAATCATCATTGCACCTCGCCTTATATATGTCCGTGTGACATATTATACAGACATAATGAATGATTGTCAATAACAATTTTTGAAGAGATAAGAATGATACGGCAAACTAAGCATTGAGAAGCCGAATCCGCCCCTTGACAGACTGGATCATTACACAAACGGCAACGGGGAACAGGACAAAAACAATCCTATTCCCGCCACCGTCTGCTTCATTTTACCTGTCAGGCTATTCTCTCACTCAACTCACGCTCGACAAATGCCCTGATAAACGGTCTGCTTACATCGGTCATTAGAAATTCAAAGCAATTGTATCGGCACTTTTGATAATGCTCGCTCCCAATCATAAAATCATAGCCGGAGCACTTTGGGCTACATCCATTTTGCGTGAGCCGCTTACATTCGCCGGCTTTCTGTATTGACGTGATCATCTCCGGCGGCAGTGAGTTCAGAAAATCCGGATATTCTCCAATCCTTTCGCCATAGATGCGGGTCAACATACCTTGCTTTCTAAACACAAAATTCAAAACTGCCTTCGGCGGCTTTCCGTGCTTGTATGAGGCAAGGACGCCGCTTTTCTTTTCCTCAAATGTAACTTTGCACCCGTTTTCCAGCAAGTAGCTGTGCATTTCTTGGACAAAGAGTTTGTTATCCATGTCTACTGCATCAATAAATTGCTCGAAGCCGATTTTTTCCTGTGCCATAGTCGGTTGCCTCCTATTCATAAAATGCCTTCGGCTTCTGTAAAATCGTCCATGAAGAAAATGCTGTAGCGTTTTGTGGTAAATACAAAGGCACAATGATCCGGGCAGTCCACGGCTCCGTGGTGTTCTGTAAAAACGTCTTGCCAGTGCTGCTTCTTTGTTTCAAGGTCAGTTACAACCTCAATAGTGCCGACAAGAGTAATGTTGTAGTCGCTGGTGGAGATATTCACACAAGCTTTATTGCAATTTTTTATTCGCTTTACTTTATTGGAATCTATAGCGCCCAAAAAACTAAGCCATTTTATGCCGTCTGCTTTTGAAAGGGTTATTGGGGCACTGGTTGGAAAGCCCTCATCATCTATCAGCGACAAAACGACAAAGTCAGTGCCGCCGCCGATATAGTCTTTCTTTGCGTTGATTATTTCACTTGCTCTTGTAATTGCTTTTTCATTCATTTCTACACAACCTTTTCTATTTTTATTTTCTTAATTCATCTGGGTCTAATTCCCCGCCGCGAGCGGCGGGGAGTGGCTTCATTTGATGGGTTTTCCGATATTCATGGCTTTTCGCCAGTCGGGGGCTTCGCCGCAATCGCTGTAATACTCATCCAATCGGCTAATCTTGCCCTTGTCCATCTTCGCAAAAGCCGTGACTAGATGGCTGGATTCGTCCGAGTAAATCCTTGTAACCATAACCAAGCCGCCGTCGATTGCGTCCACACGCTGAACTTCGCCGCTCCATTCACCGGGGTATTCGCAGTTGGCTCGGATGTATTCAGCAACCGTAAACTGCTCATTGCTGTCATGCCAGCAAATAGTGGCATCCGTGGTAAAGTAATTCGGCAGGGCTTCGGCATTCTGCTTGATAACATCAGCCATAAATTGCTTGACATGCCATAGGCGGCAGGTTTTGGTGCGCAGACCATCATCGCCTTGTTCTTTGTCATAGGCAAACTCATTAAGTAAGGCGCACGGAAATTCTGGACATTGCCCGCAATGCTCGTGCTTGCGTCCTTCGCAGCAGCTCTTTACCGGGCAAGAATCGCCCCAAAATGGCTTGTCAATGTTGGTACATCCCGCGCAATTCATCTTTTCCCTGTATTCACATTGGCCGCATAGTATGCCACATCTTGATTCAATCATGTTGGTACTCTCCTTGATAGCGTTTGATTTTATTGTCTTTGCCGCACATGTAATGTATTGCTTGCAAAATATCATCCTTACGATCAGCCGCTTCTTTCGGTGAGAGGCCGAGATTAACATCCTCAACCTCTGCCGGTGTGTAACGGAACTTGCCCACGACCACGCCTTGAAATTCGCCGTCTATCAGCAAATAATACAGCGTATCGGGATATGAGTGCGTGTATCGCGCTTTCAGCCAATGTTCATTGGATTTGACGAGAACATCGTTGCGGTGCATGGCAAAAATTGATTTGGGTGGCTCGGCATTATAAGTTTGAAGCAGAACTACATCATCCGACAACATATAACCGTAGTCCGTTTCCATGAGAGATTTTTCTTCGACAAGGGCAGTAATTGCCGCTTTTATGTCCTTTTCCGGCCACTTGTAAAATGATTTCACCATTTTTGAATCAAAGCATACAAGACGATAACCACTCTCACCAATGTACAACTAACCACGCAATAAAGTGTTGAAAATCTGCGCTTATAGTTTCCACGCAATTTGTAAGTTTTCGCCTGTGGCCTGTATGTGAGAAATCATACCGTCTACCACAAGCCGCCTGTCCTCAAAGCTGATATTATCCCAATCTTGCAAATAGCCGGAAATTCTTTTGATATGCTCCGGCGACACTGCTTCTGCGCTCACATCGGCAATCGCTTTTGATAGTGATTGCCTTTTTGTGTCCAGTTCTTCTATCTTGGTGTTCGCGTAGGATAGAAGCGTAGGATTTGCGCCGGACAGGGTATCAAGCAGTTTTTCTATCTCGGCCTCCACTTGCAGTAGTTCAACATTTAAGGCCGTTAGCTTGGGATTTGCTTTTGTAGGGTTGCCGCCTGTCAAGGTCTGAAATTCGGCCATCTTCTGGCACATCAGATTGTATACAAAGCCCTCAACATCACTTACGCGGATAGTACCCGGCCCGGAACAGCTCTTGGAATCGGCACGTTTCCTGCATCTGAAATAGTTTGAAGCATAAGGGCTTCCTACATACATTAGCGATGAACCGCAAAACTTGCATTTTACCTTGCCGGATAGCCATGTGTTCTTAGCTTTTTTGCTTGTGCCTCCGCCAAAGTCTTTGTTTGACATTAGTTTTTTACGAACAGCAAGCCATGTTTCGGAAGATACAAGGCCGTCATGGGGTGCTACAACAAGGATATTGTCTGCTAAATCATCTCTGCCACCTCGCTCTGCGTCACGGCCTTTGTAGAGGTAACAGCCGTTAATCCCCGCGAAGTCTGCTACATCATTTGCGATTGCCGAACCTTGATTTTTGAAAAACTCGTAAATATCAAGGTCGGCTTGTGCATAAATGGGGTTACGTAGGATATTTGATAAGGTGAAGCGGCTTAACTGCTTGTCTCCAAAATCCAAGCCCTCACTTACGAAATGCCGTACAATATCGCCCAAAGACGTTTGCGGGTCGGAATACATGCCATACATCAGCTTAACACGCTCGGCGGCTTCCTGCTCTGCTACCATCATTTTAGTGTTTACACCCTCCATGACAAGTGGCTCTAACTTGAAGCCGTAAGGCGTTGGCCCTCCCATGTGGAATCCCTTTTGACAGCGGGAGTAGTAAGCGTCCGTTACGCGCTTCTGGATTGTTTCGCGTTCTAGCTGTGCAAAGACGATACAGATATTGAGCATAGCCCGCCCCATTGGCGTGGAAGTGTCAAACTTTTCTGTGCTTGATACAAACTCCACGTTGTAGCGTTGGAACAATTCCATCATGTTTGAGAAGTCGATTATTGAGCGGCTTATCCTGTCGAGCTTATAAACTACAACCTTTTGGATTAAACCTTGCTCAATATCGCGTATAAGGTCTTTGAATCGTGGGCGGTCTGTGTTTTTGCCGGAATATCCTTTGTCTTTGTACTCTCTGCAACTACCA
>WQWC01000033.1 GCA_009785525.1 Oscillospiraceae bacterium
GCCGGAGAGGGTGAGGGCAAGCTCTACATTTGACAACACAGTCTGATGCGGAATGAGGTTGTACGACTGGAACACAAAGCCGACGGAGTGGTTGCGATAAGCGTCCCAATTGTTGTCTTTGTAATCTTTTGTCGATATACCGTTGATGACAAGGTCGCCCTTTGTATACTGGTCAAGCCCGCCGATAATATTAAGCAGCGTGGTCTTGCCGCACCCGGACGGGCCGAGTACGCAGACGAACTCATTCTCGCGGAAATCAAGGCTCACGCCCTTCAAAGCCTCAATATTCATATCGCCGATTATATAAGTTTTGGTTATGTCCTTTAATTGCAGCAACTGTAAATACCCCTCACATTTGAAATAATAAAGTCTGACAGGAATCCTATCAGACTTTTGCAGTCTAAGTGTTAATTTACTGTTAATTCCTCAAACTATGCAGCGGCGCCGGAATTCTGCCGCCTCTGGCAATAAATCCGGCGCTGTCCCCGGGTGTGACCGGCATGACGGGAGCCATGCCAAGCAATCCGCCGAAATCTACCCTGTCGCCGACAGATTTGCCGGGCGCGGGGATTATCCGCACAGCCGTCGTCTTATTGTTGACGACACCGATTGCCGCCTCATCCGCGATGATTGCCGAAATCGTTTCTGCCGAGACGTCACCTGGCACGGCGATCATATCAAGCCCAACGGAACATACGCATGTCATCGCCTCCAGCTTCGACAGTGTCAGGACACCGCTTTCGGCGGCCGCGATCATTCCCGCGTCTTCCGATACCGGGATAAATGCACCGGATAGTCCGCCGACGTGGGATGAGGCCATGATTCCGCCTTTTTTAACAGCGTCGTTCAAGAGCGCCAGCGCCGCTGTTGTTCCGTGAGTTCCGGCGCAGCTGAGGCCCATTTCTTCTAAAATATCGGCCACACTGTCGCCCACGGCAGGCGTCGGCGCCAGTGATAAGTCCACAATCCCGAACGGCACATTCAATCGTCTGGAAGCCTCTTGCGCCACAAGCTGACCCATCCGTGTAATACGAAACGCGGTTTTCTTAATCGTCTCAGCCACAACGTCAAACGGCTCGCCCTTAATCGAGCGCAGTGCATGTGCGACTACGCCGGGACCCGATACACCGACGTTTATAACACACTCCGGCTCACCCGCGCCGTGGAACGCCCCAGCCATAAACGGGTTGTCCTCAACCGCATTGGCGAACACAACAAGCTTCGCGCAGGCGAATCCGTCTCCGGACATTTCCGCCGCGCTTTTTATTGTCTGACCCATCAGGCCGACGGCGTCCATGTTGATCCCGGCCTTTGTGGTGGCAACATTCACGCTGGAACAGACACGCTCAGTCGCGCACAAAGCGCGAGGGATCGACTCAATCAGCCGCCGGTCTCCGTCGGTGAATCCCTTATGGACAAGCGCTGAAAATCCGCCGATGAAATTAACGCCCATCTCCCGCGCGGCGTTATCCAATGCCTCAGCGAAGGGTGTGTAATCCTCGGCGCCGCAGCTGCCGGCGATAAGGGCAATCGGCGTCACTGATATGCGCTTGTTGACAATCGGTATGCCGAATTCATGCTCTATTTCATAGCCCGTGCTGACAAGATTCTCGGCAAGGCGCGTGATCTTGTCATAAATCTTGCGGCAGGCCGTGCTGATATCGCTGTGCGCGCAGTCGAGCAGCGATATGCCCATTGTAATCGTGCGGATATCAAGATGCTGTTGATCGATCATTTCGTTGGTTTGCAGGATTTCGGTTAAGTTGAACATGTTGTGCCTCCGAGATTATGAATTTTCAAACGTAATAAACTCGCCTTTTTCGACAACCGGTTTGCCAAAATCATAGCCCTTCGGTCTGCCGTTGAAAAACCAGTTTATTACCCGAGTGTTCGCGGCGTGTGTGACGACTAGGATATTTTGACCCTTGTGTTCTGCTGCAATTATTTCACACAAATCGCAGTTCCGCTTTATAAATGCTTCGATATTCTCCGTACCCATATCGCCGCTTTGGATTGCTTTCCAAAACAAAGCCATTGCTTCTGCAGTTTCTTCTGTACCCTCAAACTCGCCGCAGTCAATTTCGGCGAGCCTGTCGTCGAATATAGCAGAACCTTTGTAGATAATTTCACAGAATTGACGTGCCCGCGTTTGCGGACTGCAAAAACATACGTCAAAACTGACATCCTTTAAATTTTCGGCTTGCAGCCGTGCTTGCTCTATGCCTGTTTGATTCAAATAGGCATCGGTGCAACCGTTGAATCTTTTGAATAAATTCCAATCGGTTTGCCCGTGTCTAGATAGGTATATCATAGCTATATCCTATGCATCGCATCAAAAATATCCTCACGCTGAATGCGTATAGACAACCCCTGCTCCTCTCCTCGGGATTTCAGCGATTGCGAAAGCTCACTGAACGGCAGGGAACATTCTTTTGTGTCTACCAGCATTACCATGGTGAAAAACTCCTGCAAAACAGTCTGGCTGATGTCAAGTACATTGACGCCAATCCCGGCGAGAAGGGTGGATACGTTCGCGATTATTCCTACCTGATCTTTGCCAATTACAGTTACTATAGCGCGCATGTGTTACCTCCAATATTTACTCGAATGAGAAATCCAACTCGTCCAGCGTCATTTCAAACGCAGGGATGAAATGCTCTATAAAATAATCCACCTCCGGCATGTTGAGGGCTCTCAGCTTTTGCAGCGACTGCTCCGCCGCGAGGCGGAATTCAAGATTCCCGGTGCTGAGCTCTTCAAGACACTTGATGTATGCCGAGAGGGTGTCAGCCGCTTTGACTATCACCAGCACATCGCCGTTGGCGGATAGCAAAAGTGTTTCATAAGCCGGGCGCATTTGTGCGGGGAGAGCCAGAATCAGCTTCCGTAATGCCGCGTCCTCAACGTCTTTATAGGCGGACATCAGCTCGGAATTAAAATATTTAATCGGCGTCGGCATGTCTCCTGTAAAAATCTCCGACGCGTCATGGAACAACGCGCAGGCTGTGACATGTCCGGGGTCGATTGAGCCATCAAAAACATCGCGCCGAATCACAGCCAACGCGTGCGCAATCACAGACACCATGTGAGAGTGCTCCTGCACATTTTCTGCCGCACTGTTGCGCATAAGCGACCAGCGCGTGATGTTTTTCATACGTGAAATAAACGCGAAAAAACTGTAGCTCATCACTCGTCACCATCTTGAGTCGGACCACCTTGCCTGACTGCAACAGCCTTGTTTTTCCACCCGCCTTTGAAATAGCGGGAGTACGAAATCAACGCCGCGAAGAACCAGCCAATCGGCAGAGTCACCCAGGCCGCGCTGTATTCAAGTATGCCGAAGTGAACGGCCAGATATCCCGTCACCACACGGATAGCCAGCGCACTGAGCGTAGCCAAAGCCTGAATAATGGTATCCCCGGAGCCTTGAAGCAGTCCGCCCACGGACATTATCGCCGCGAACACCCAGAAGAACGACGCGAAGAACCTGACTTGCCGCATACCGATTTCCAATGCTTGACCGTATACCCCGAAGAACCCCAGTGCCGGTCTGGTGAATATCAAAAGCAACGCGCAAATCACAACGGTGACTGACACCGACATCAAAAGCGTCGCGCGATATCCGCGCTTGACGCGGTCAATCCTGCCGGCGCCTATATTCTGCCCGGTGAAGTTGGAGAGGCCCTGCTGGAAGCCCATAACCGGGACAAACGCCAGCGCGTCCAGCCTGTTTGCGGCGGCAAACGCCTCCATTACTGTATCGCCAAAGCCGTTGACAAGCCGCCACATCGCGCCGTTTCCAAAAGAGACGATGCCCGTTTGAATCGCAACCGGCGCACCAAGCCTTATCATTGTGCGGGAAATTTGCTTGTCCCAATGTACCCCGCCTTTTATGAACGGGAAACGTTTGCGCATGTATATGTACGAAACAGTCGCGCACACAGCCTGCGCTATAACGGTCGAGAATGCGGCCCCCCGGATTCCCCACGGCAGGACGATGATAAACAACGGAGTCAAAATCCCGCTCAAAACTGTTGAGATCAGCAAAAAATACAGCGTAGCCTTAGAGTCCCCGATAGCACGGAGAACTGCCGCGATGCCATTATACACGAACTGAAAGAATAATCCAAAACAGAAAACGCGGAAATAGGCGACGGCAAGATACATTAACTCGCCCTCGGGTACGTTCAACAGTGTCCGCAATATAAACGGTGCTATGGCATACGAAACGCCTGTGAGCACAAGTCCGCATGTGCCGAGTAATAGTATCGCGGTGTCAACCGCTGCCGGCAGACTGTCGTGTTTCCCGGCGCCGAAGTATTGCGATACGACGACACTGACACCGACGGACAGACCCATGGCCAGGGCTATAAACAAAAAAGTCATCGGCTGTGACGTACCGACCGCGGCGAGCGCGGCTCCGCTTATAAAGTTGCCGACAAGTATGCCGTCTATAGTGTTATACAGCTGCTGAAGCAGATTCCCGGCCATAAGCGGCAGGGTAAAGAACAGAATGTTTCTCCACTCCTTACCCTTTGTCATATCCATTTTCAAACCCTAATTACCCCGATTCAGAACATTTTTACATATCATAACATGCGGAATCGACGATGTAAAGAAGTAAAGGCGCGAAACGGGTATGAGGAATGCCTCATAAAAAGACCATCACCGGAAATAATACCTAAAACCAACAGAAGAAAGAAAAATCATGGAAAAACACAGCTCAACAAAAGGCAAAAGCATCATCGTATTCTTACTGCTGCTTGCCGTGATTTTTGCGAGATACTGCTATTACGGCTTCAACTATTTTTATCAGCTTGACGACTACATTCAATACCACAATTACGCACCTCCCGGCAGCGGGACTCCGTTTAGGACGATAGCGAATCTGGGACTCTTGGCCGCACGGCCGCTTGCTGGGATTGCCGATGTTTTGGTTTGGTCGCGGTTTTTCCCTGTTATGATTATCGCCATATTTTTGCTTTCCGCCATGTTTGCCTGCTCCGCGTGTCTTTTTCAAAAGGTATGGTCACGGTTTTTTGGCACTGGTTACGTGTTCCTTGTCGTATACACGTTACTGCCGCTTGGGATTGAAGGGACGTATTGGCTCTCCGCCTCATCAAGAATAGTACCGGGACTTTTTTTCGCGTCAATCTCTCTATATTGCTTTGAGCGATGGTGTGCGAAGGGGAAAAGGCGATTCCTCATATTTTTTGCCCTATCACAGGCCGTGGCTTACGGATTTTACGAACAGGCGATGATCTTTTCTTTAACGGCAACGCTTATCGTGTCTGTGCTGTATTTCAGGCGAAACAAGTCCCGCACCTTATGGGGGTTATTCTCTTTTGTGAACGTGGCCGCATATTTTACGCTCACAAGACTCACACAAGGGAGTATAGTCTACGGCTCACGGCTCGGCATAATCAGGTCATTTGGGTACGATTATTGGCGGAACACTTTCCCGGCTGTTTTTAATCAGGTTCGCGACGTGTTTGCTAGGGGCGGATTTTATACGCTGATAAAAGGCGCGTGGCGCGGGACATTGATTCTTTTTGCCGATACCAATGTCGTCTATAATCTCGCTATTCTTGTTGTCTGTGCCGCGTTTTTCTTTTTGGCGCGTGCAGAGGAGGCAAACGACAGTGACAAACCATGGGCGGCGTTACTCTGCGGCGGGATTCTGGCCATAGCGCCGGTGGGCTTGTTTTTCGTGATCCCAAACGCGTGGTTTTCCCTGCGGAGTGCCGTTATGTCGTTCTGCGGGATTGCGATTATTGCAGATACGCTTGTCTCTGCCGCAACACGAAAACTAAAGCACGGACGAACTCTCACAGCAATTGCCGTATCGGGATTAGTCCTGATATGCTGCGTCGCCGCTATCAGTGAAATGCATGACTACAGACAGACGACACTGAAAGATCAAGAGGTGGTCACACAATTGGCGAATAGGATGGAAGCGGACGGGAAATTGAATCCTGAGCTGAAGATAGCCGTCTTAAATCTAAACTCAAGCTATCTGGAGAATCAGAATTTCTATTTCCATGAGCATATTCACGGCGTGACGGAGAGCGGCTGGGCGCTGACCGGGGCGCTTGAATGGAAAGTCGGTATATCCCGCCGCCCGGAGGTCACGCCTCTGCCGGGTGGAATACTTTACCGCCCGTGGAACGCGGGCGTATCGAGGCTCGATAACTTTGACGATGTATACATCTATCTGGATGATGAGCTAATCAAAATCTCCGCCGTCAAATCAAACGGCGGAGATTATAAGCTTTATGACCTCAACGGGAAATATATAGGCAGGGTGTGGGAGGAGGATAATTACGGATATCTTGACCTACGCGTCATTTGAGTATTTTATCAGCTTGTTGTAATACCCCGCGTAGGTCAGGCCGAGATAGGGCCGCAGCCAGATCATCACAATCGGGAACGCGAACAGGCCGATGTATGTGAGCAAAGCCCCAACGATAAAAGAGAGAATAAACCACCCAATAAAAGACAGATCAAGAAGAAACAGATCCATCTTGTTGCCGCGCATCATTTCTTTAGACTCCCTGATGCATTGCAATACGCCTTTTTCGGGATTATCAAGCAGGATATAGTAAGCTTGTCTGTATCTGTAATACGCCGGTATGGCAGGAAAGAAAAACAGCAGCGCCCACAGAAGAACAAATATACGCGTGAGTATAATGAGCAGTATGAGCTTGAAGAAAATCGCAAATCCGTCCAAAAGAGTTCTATAATCTGCACCGATTCCCCGGCTGATTTTCAGACAAACACTGATAAATCCAACGTAGAACATCGAAATCATAAGTCCAAGCAAGAACGAGAGGAATGTCCCGGACAGTCTGAAATTTGAAGATATCGCGTCGAAGTATGCACCGAAATCGAAAATTTCGCCGGCGGTGAGCCTGGTTTGAATCTGCTCAAGTTGGTCTTGAAATTGCTCAAGTATCACATCCATGCCCAGTAGGCGGAGTTGAATATCAGATAAAATCATGGTAACAATAATGAAAATTATGGCTATCAGAAAAATTTTCGGTGAATTTTTCCGCATAAGCCCGCGCGCGGTCAGCTTCAGTTCGCCTCCAAGCATGACATTATCCCCGCCTTTTAGTTGATGTGCACTTAGTATAACACGCCGCGGGCGATTTTTTCAACAGGAAAAAGCGGCACGGGTCAATGCCGCGAAAAAATGGAGACGTTGGAAATCAAATGCGCGCAAAGGGTTTTGACAAATTTCGTCGAATAAACAACAGAAAAATGGAGGAACAGGTGATATTCAGTATTGACTTCCAGAACTATTGGTTGTACAATGGGGTGCGCACATATGAAATCAGACACAATATATTGTGCTTATAAAAATGCCGGACAAGCTCCGACCCCGCATTTTCAGCGTGGCGGAACGCTTTTCTAAAGATTAAACGAAAGGGTGGCCACCATGCCAATTACCAGTATTAAAAAGAGAGACGGAAGAATTGTTGAGTTCGACGTAAGCAAAATATCTGAAGCCATCGGCAAAGCGTTCGATGCCACGTACAGGACGGACAATGAGGGTATTTCCAAACAGCTTGCCGATGAGGTGATATCGATTCTTGAGTTGGAGGGGGATGAGTCCCCGGATGTTGAGCATATTCAGGACATGGTTGAAAAAGCCTTGATGGATAACGGCTATATTTCAACGGCGAAAGCGTATATACTTTATCGTGACCAGCGGAACCGCCGCCGCCAGATGAAAACGCGCCTGATGCAGACGTACGAGGAAATCACCTACGCCGACGCGCGCGACAGCGACGAAAAACGCGAAAATGCGAATATCGACGGAGACACCGCGATGGGTGTTATGTTCAAATACGGTTCAGAGGGTGCTAAGCAGTTTAATAACATATCCGTCCTCAAGCCTGACCATGCAAAGGCGCACATCGACGGGGATATTCATATACATGACCTGGATTTTCTGATGCTTACAACGACCTGTTGCCAGATAGACATTATAAAGCTTTTCCGCGGCGGATTCTCGACCGGACACGGGCATCTTCGTGAGCCGAACGATATCGCATCGTATTCGGCGCTTGGCTGTATTGCGATACAGTCAAACCAGAATGACCAGCATGGCGGACAGAGCATCGTCAATTTCGACTACGGTATGGCGGAAGGCGTGCGCAAGACGTTTATACGCCTGTACAGGCAGAATCTTGCAAAAGCGTTGCTATTGTGGAAAGACATGCCCGATCCGGAGGAGGAGCTGAAAGCGATGATCGCCGGTATCAGAGAAAAGACCGGGCTTGTGCCAACAATGGAAGACTGCGACGAATACTTTACGGCGGAGCTTCCGATACTAATAGAAAAGTACGGCGATGAGGAGATGATGAAAAAGGCGCAGAAAACCGCACATCATTACGCCACAAAAGAAACAGATAGGGCCACATATCAGGCGATGGAGGCGCTTATTCACAATCTTAACACAATGAATTCGCGTGCCGGTGCGCAGACGCCGTTTTCCACGATCAATTACGGCATGGACACGTCTCCCGAGGGCAGAATGGTGATGAAAAACGTAATGATGGCGACCGAAGCGGGCTTAGGCAACGGCGAAACGCCGATCTACCCGATTCAGGTGTTCCGTGTCAAAGAAGGTATAAGTCTGAATCCCGGCGACCCGAATTATGACCTGTTTAAACTTGCCTGCCGCTGTTCAGCGAAGAGGCTGTTCCCAAACTTTGCGTTTGTTGACGCGCCGTTTAATATCAAATACTACAAAGAAGGCCAACCGGAGACGGAGATTGCGTACATGGGCTGTAGGACGCGCGTTATCGGCAACGTGCACGACAGTGAGCAGGAAATATGCAACGGACGCGGGAATCTGTCATTCACGTCTGTAAATCTGCCGCGTCTGGCAATCAAGTCAGACGGGGATTTAAACCGGTTCTTTGAGGCGCTTGACCATAAGCTTGACCTTATCATAGAGCAGCTGTTAGAGCGTTTTGAAATACAGTGCCGCAAGCGTACTTATAATTTGCCGTTCCTGATGGGGCAGGGTGTGTGGCTTGGTTCCGAAAAGCTTGGATATGACGACGAAGTGCGCGAGATTTTGCGGCACGGGACGCTGACAATCGGATTTATCGGGCTTGCCGAGACGCTTGTGGCGCTAATCGGCGAACATCACGGACAGAGCGAGCGGGCGCAAAACCTGGGGCTTGAAATAGTAAGCCACATGCGCGCAAAGTGTGACAGAGAATCGCAGGAGCGCGGGCTTAATATCACACTCATCGCAACGCCGGCTGAAGGTCTGTCCGGAAGATTTGTAAAACTTGACAGAAAAAGATTTGGCATGTTAGCCGGAATCACCGACAAGGATTACTATACCAACAGTTTCCACATCCCGGTGTACCACAAAATAAACGCGTTCGATAAAATAAAAATCGAAGCGCCGTATCACGCGCTGACAAACGCGGGGCATATCAGCTATATTGAAATGGACGGTGACCCGCTTGATAATCTTGAGGCGTTTGAGAAAATAATCAGATTCATGCATGAATCCGGCGTAGGCTACGGCTCAATCAACCACCCAATCGATCGCGATCCGATCTGCGGCTTCACCGGCGTTATTGCCGACGAGTGCCCGAACTGCGGCCGGAGCGAAGAAGAAGGAGTTCAGGATTTTGAGCGTATTAGAAGAATCACAGGATACCTGGTGGGCTCGCTTGACAGATTCAACAACGCCAAACGCTCTGAGGAATCGGACAGGATTAAACATGGGCTATCGGGCGGGCAGCAGGACCCCATGAGAAACATATCGTAGGAGCGGGATGTCAATGACTGAATTGACCACCATGGTGATGATACAAAACCCGGAAACCGGTGAAGTGCTTGTGCAGGAGCGGACAAAGAAATGGCCGGGCCTGAGTTTCCCCGGCGGAAAAGTGGACCCCGGTGAGAGTTTCTATGATTGCGCGGCCAGGGAAATCAAAGAAGAAACCGGACTCACGGTGCGGGATTTGCAATACTGCGGTATCGTCCACTGGTGCAATAAGCAGACCAGCGACCGCTACTTAGTGTTCTTGTATAAAACCGAGTCCTACAGCGGCGAGCTTATGGCGGAGTTTGAGGCAGGTCGCCATTTCTGGAGCGATTGGGAGACCTTGCGCGCCACGCCGCCCGAAAAATTTTCAAATGAATATGTCCGCCTGTACCCGCTGTTTATCGACAACGGTCATAGTGAGGCATTCATACCATGGGAAGAGGACGAACCGAACCGGCATTGGGAAGTAGATATAGAGTTTAAATGAGGGCAAAACATGCGAATTGCCAATACAATTCAAGATTCAATAGTAGACGGTCCGGGCTTGCGGTTTGTTGTGTTCACTCAGGGCTGCGAGTTCTGTTGCGAGGGATGTCATAATCAGGAGACGTGGGACGTGGACGGCGGCGTTGACATGCCTGTGGGCGAAATAATCGCCCAAATGCTCGGTAATCCACTGACGGATGGGCTTACGATGTCCGGCGGAGAGCCGTTCTTACAGGCGGTGGATTGCGCGAAAATCGCCAAGACTGCGCGTGAGAACGGACTTAACGTGTGGGTTTATACGGGATATACGTTTGAAGAGCTTATGGCAGAACCGGGCTTCCGGGAACTACTGTGCCTGACAGATGTGCTGATTGACGGACCATTCAGGCTTGCCGAGCGCAGTCTGAACATAAAATGGCGCGGCAGCCAGAATCAGCGGGTGATTGATGTGAAGAAAAGTCTCGCGGCTGGTGGGGCTGTTTTACTGGAGGTATAAGATGGACAAACGAGTACGGCATTTAAAAGGCGGCCATCTTGGAGATATTGATTTAACCAGTCAGGACAAGGTAAATTGGAAACAATCCGTGTGTCCGTGGAATGAAGATGAGGGTGTGGATACCCATAAATGCGCAGTAAAATACACCTCCATATGCGATTACTTTTGCGGGATAAAATACTTGGACACAATTTTGTGTAGCTATCCACACGCGAATATTGACGTATTAACAGGTGACGAAATAGACAGACCTATGAAAAAATGTTTGTCATGCGGCCGTCATATTGACGCTGAGGCAATAATTTGCGGACATTGTAACATGCGCACTTAAAATGAAATTAATAAACGGAGGCAATTTATGGTTGTCAAAGCAAAAAATCTATACGCTAATCCGTCGGAGTATCAGGGTGCGGAACTCACTGTGCGCGGGTGGGTGCGGACTGTGCGGGATATGAAAACGTTCGGGTTTCTGGAGCTCAATGACGGGAGCTGTTTTAAAGGCGTTCAGGTGGTTTTTGAAGAGGGCAAACTCCCAAATTTCAAAGATATCGCGAAACAGAACGTCGGCGCGTCGGTGATTGTAACCGGTACGTTCAAGCTGACGGATGGCGCGAAGCAGCCGTTTGAGATTCAGGCGGCTGAAATCTCGGTCGAGGGTGAATCCGCGCCGGAATATCCGTTGCAGAAGAAACGACACACGGTTGAGTTTTTGCGGACGATAGCGCATTTGCGGCCGAGGACGAACCTGTTTTCGGCTGTGTTTCGGATTCGCTCGGTCGCCGCTCACGCTATCCATGGCTTCTTTCAGGATAGGGGATTCGTGTATATCCACACCCCGGTGATCACCGGCAGTGACGCAGAGGGTGCGGGCGAAATGTTTACCGTGACGACGCTGAACATGGATTCGCCGCCGAAAACAAAGGACGGCGTTATCGACCATTCCGCCGACTTCTTCGGGAAAAAAGCCGGACTTACGGTATCGGGACAGTTAAACGCGGAGGCGTATGCACTGGCTTTCGGCGATGTATATACCTTCGGGCCGACATTCAGGGCGGAAAACTCCAACACGCCGAGACATGCCGCCGAATTCTGGATGATAGAGCCTGAAATCGCATTCGCGGACTTGGGCGACGACATGCGACTGGCTGAGGATATGCTGAAATATGTGATATCGTATGTGCTGGAAAAATGCGAATTTGAGATTGAGTTTTTGAACAACTTCGTGGACAAAGAACTGCTTACAAGACTGCAATCTGTCGTTGCGGCTGATTTTGCGTCAGTGACGTATACCCGGGCAATTGAGATTCTGTTGCAGAGCGGGGAGGCGTTCATCTATCCCGTTTCATGGGGTTCTGATTTACAGACGGAGCATGAGCGGTATTTGACCGAAAAGCACTTCAAAAAACCTGTGTTTGTGACGGATTACCCGAAAGAGATAAAGGCGTTCTATATGCGGCTGAATGATGACGGCAAAACAGTCGCCGCGATGGATCTGCTGACGCCCGGCATCGGCGAGATAATCGGCGGCAGCCAGCGTGAGGAACGGCTGGATATTCTGTCAGCCCGTATGAACGAGTTCGGACTTTCGGAAGAGGAATACAAGTGGTATCTTGAACTCCGGCAATTCGGTGGTGTTAAGCATGCGGGATTCGGACTGGGATTTGAGCGGCTGATTATGTACCTCACCGGCGTCGCGAATATACGCGACGTGATACCATTCCCAAGAACCACCGGCAGCGCGGACTTTTAATCTTTGTGCCTCCTACATATGCTATCTATTAGCGATTAGCATAAACAGGAGGCATAAATGCGTATTATCAGAAACACAATCCGAAGCGGGATTTTTGCGTTGCTGGCGGTAATAACAGCCGTGACATGCAGTGCAAAAAGTACAAATTGGGGATTAAGCTTTCCCACCCCCGGACAAGCACCGCAGGGCATGGCCAGCCGTGAGGCGTTGTTGAAGCACGACGCCTATTTCGTCGGCGGGGGGAACACAGTTTACCTGACCTTTGACGCCGGATATGAAAACGGTCACACAGAGACAATACTCAACGTATTGAAAAAAGCAGAAGTCCCGGCCGCATTTTTCCTTGTCGGGACATATATCCGCGACAACCGCGAACTTGTTGAGCGGATGGTTGAAGACGGGCATATCGTGGCGAATCACACAATGAATCACCCGGATATGTCGGCGATATCTGACATTGCATCGTTTGAAAAAGAACTTTCACAGACTGAGGGTTATTACAAAGAGATCACAGGCCATGACATGCCAAAATACTATCGCCCGCCGAAAGGCATTTACAGTGAAGCGAATTTAAAATTGGCAAAAGAATTGGGATACAAGACCATTTTCTGGAGCCTTACGTACGTTGATTGGTACGAAAATAAACAGCCGACTCACGAACAGGCATTTTCCAAACTGCTGCCGAGGGCACATCCGGGCATGGTACTGCTGCTGCACTCAACGTCAAGGACTAATGCTGAGATTTTGGAAGATTTAATCGCAAAATACCGGGAAATGGGCTATGAATTCAAATCTCTTGACCATTTGACAGGGATGGAATAACGACAAATCCAATTGCAGTGGACGCGCCCCCGCGCGTCCCGCCGACAGTGATAAAACAACTGCGGTTGGCAGATTATCAAGGGTATTGTTGTAGGGGCGACCGTCTCGGTCGCCCGCGGGACATCGGGACGACGTCCCCCCACTGGGCGTTTTGCCATCCGCGGAACATATATCCTGCATATAACCCAAACCGCGTTGCCATAATAAGTGAAATAGAACCAACACAGAGGAAATTACAATGAAGTGGGTAAAGAAGCTTTTCTATATCACATTGGCAATCAACCTGATAAGCGTGAGCGTGAATATGTTTTTGGGGCCGCATTATATTGCCGCGGGCGGGATCACCGGGCTGGCTATCATCTTTGAGGACATGTTCGGACTCGCGCGGTGGATTGTTATTCTTGCGTTCAATATCGCAATCCTTGTAGTCACCTACATTTTTCTCGGGCGTGAAATCTTTTTCAATACAGCCATCGGCTCCATGCTTCTGCCTGTTTTTATCTGGCTTATTCCGCATAAGACGCTGGTGGAAAGTACAATGCTCTCCATGATCGCCGGGAGCGTGATTTTCGGTATTGCCGTATCTATTTTGTATAACAACAAAGCCTCCAGCGGCGGCACCGCTGTCCCGCCGCTGATTTTGCAGAAATATTTGAAAATCAACCCCGCCATCGGGCTTTTTTTGACCGACGGCATTGTCGTGATACTGTCGCTGTTTGTGTTCAGCGTAGACTCGTTTTTCTATGCCATTTTTTCAATCTTCATCACGTCCGCTACAATGAAATATCTTGAGTCCGGCATAAACAAGAAAAAGATGGTGTATATCATCAGTGACATGAGCGAGCAGATTCTAAACGATGTACTTCACAAAGTCGGCAGAGGCGTTACGATACTGCCGGCCATCGGTGGGTACAGCGGTAATGACCACAAAATGCTGATGGTCACGCTTGACAGGCGGGATTACGCGCAGGTTATCGACATAGTGAACCGGTATGACAAGGAGGCGTTTATGATAACCGACGTGGTGTCGGAGGTGCATGGGCAGGGATTCACCTACGAATCGGGGAGCATATAGGCAATGGATAACACCGTCTGTAGGCAGCGTTTTCAGTTATGTCGGAACATTTTCCTTGACACAACGAATAAATAATGATAGCACAACTTTCGTGAATCAGCAATAAGTAGGCGTGATATGTGGACGAGCATAGTGCTCTGCTTTGGAAAATTAAATATGATTGCATGTGCAAAAAGCATCAGTGCGGCATGTGGACGAGCATAAAGCTGCTGTTGTGAAAAATTTCAGGTGATATAGGCCATAAGGCTTGTATTATACCGCTTTTGGGCGGAATTTTTTTACAAGGAGTAGTGAAATGAAAAAATTAGCATCGTTCCTTGCCGTATTTATATTTGCGGCGATACTTATCGGCTGCGGCACAACCGAAACCGGAACAATCACCCTTGCAACGACCACAAGCACGGAAGATTCTGGGCTTTTGGATTATATCCTGCCTGTATTCACAGCGGAAACCAGCTGGGATATCAGGGTTATTTCCGTTGGAACAGGCGCGGCGCTGCAACTGGGGCGTGATGGAGAGGCCGATGTCTTGCTCGTCCACGCCCGCACCGAAGAAGACAGATTCGTTGCGGAAGGTTACGCCGAATGGCGCTATGACGTGATGTACAACGACTTTGTCATAGTCGGACCTGCCAACGGGCCGATTGCGCACAACGCCGATGTAGAGCAGACTTTTAGAGACATTCTTGAACAGAATCTGCCGTTTGTTTCCCGTGGCGATAATTCCGGTACGCATATTAGAGAACTGCAAATTTGGGAGAGCATGGGGATTGACCCTGTCGGCAATGCCGCCTATATAGAAGTCGGTCAAGGCATGGGCGCGACGCTCGGCATGGCTATTGAAATGGAAGCGTTCACACTTTCAGACCGCGCAACATGGCTGGCGCGTCCGGATGTTGGCAACCTTGTAATCATCTGCGAAGGAAGCGAGCTTTTGCTTAACCCTTACGGCGTTATGATTGTCTCGACAACGGAACATCCCGCAGGCGCGCAAGCTTTTATTGACTGGATAAGAAGCCCTTCGGCACAGGAGCTGATATCAACATTCGGCATCGCGGAATTTGGACAGCCGCTCTTTTTTCCGGACGCGTAACAGGACGTAAAAATGTTTGAAATGCTTGACACCGAAATTTTAGGGATCATCGCATTGACGCTGAGGATGACACTGTTGTCCTCAGCGATATCCTCAGTTATCGGCATACCGCTCGGACTTTGGCTGGATAGTGCAAAGTTCCCGGGGAAAAAGCTGGTCGTAACCATAAGCCGTACACTGATGGCGTCACCGCCTGTTGTCGTTGGTCTTGTGGTCTACCTGCTGCTTATGCGTAACGGGCCATTAGGATTTATGCGGCTACTGTTTACATTTGAGGCGATGGTCATTGCGCAAGTTCTGCTGCTCATCCCGATAATTTGCGGCATAGTCTACACCGCGTCCCAGCGCAATTCTGAGCGGATACAAACTTTTGCAATCACAATGGGCGCAAATAAACGGCAAACTCAAATTTTGCTGATAAAGGAACTCGGCAATGAAATCTTTTTTGCGGTAATAACAGGCTTTGGTCGCGCAATGAGTGAGGTCGGAGCAATTATGATTGTCGGCGGAAACATTCGCCATCATACACGCGCGATGACCACAACAATAACACTTTTGCGTAACAGGGGTGAAATCAATCAGGCAATATTTCTCGGTATAATATTGATGATAATAGCATTCGGCGTACAAATAATTGCAGACTTTTTGCGAAAAAGGGAACGGCGGACTGATGAAAATTACTGACATAAAGAAAAGTTTTGACAGATTTTCACTGCACATAGAAAATCTTGAAACGACCACGGGCAAAATTCATGGCATAATAGGGCCGAACGGCTGCGGAAAGACAACTATAATGAAAATCATGGCAGGGCTAATCAAACCCGACAGCGGCGATGTTGACTATGAAAACCTCTCGTCGCGTGAGTTTACAATGGTCTTCAGAAAACCGTATCTGCTCCACGACACAGTCATTCACAACTTAATATATCCGCTGAAAATACGCAGGATAAATCCGGACAATGAATTGGTGGAGCATTATCTAGAAATAGCTGGTCTGCAAGATTACCGCAACCAATATGCGTTAGGTCTTTCCGGTGGTGAGCAGCAGAAACTTTCACTGATAAGGGCGTTGATATTTTTGCCTAAGCTAATTTTTATGGACGAAGGCTTTTCCAACATGGACATTGAGGGTGTCGCGTTTTTTGAGGATTACATATTGAATATGCAAAAAACAAAACCGATGACTTGGGTAATAATAAGTCATCAGTTGTCTAATATAAAACGTTTATGTGATTATGTGTACTTTATGCATGACGGCAAAATCGAAGCGCATGGGGAACCTGCCGAAATATTGCAGGATCCCGAAAACGTCAATCTAAAACGGTATTTGCACTATATGTAAATAGCTGCATGCCTCTCTATTCACGCACCATCATGGCGAATAGCAAGATTATAATATTGTCAATCAGAAATTTAAGATTTTGTAAATCTTATTATATCGCAAACGTTCACTCATACACAACAAACTCCGTCCAAACATAGCCTCGCCACTCGGGCGAATGGTCTCCACTTTCTCTATGCCAAATCGTAACTCTACGATACATGCGATATGTCCCGGGAATAAGTTGTCTATTGGTGTGTCTCCCGCTTCGATTATTAGGAAAAATGCCGGAACTGGGAATCTGTTCATAATAATAATCGTTTACAATAGTATCAACCCAATACGAATTGGGCGGGGTAGTCCATAATAGATCAAATATTGTTTCAAATAAAGGAAAAAATAGCCATTCATCGACTGATTTTATCGCAAGATGGAAATCCATGCCCTTTCCCATGTAGTAATTTCCTTCAACGCTTAAATAAGCAGTAATGGTGTCAAAGTTAATGTGATAAGCTTCAAACTCGGTAGCATAGGTAATCCATTCCGGAAAAGGGTCAAAGGGGAAATCAACGATCAAAAAATCCTTCCAAGCCTCTATGTCCCATTCCACCCAAAGTATATCGTCCCAATTTTCAGCAAGCCATATAGGCCAATCCGGATCCCACGGCCTCCGTTCCATGTCACCCAAATCCATTTCTGCCCAAAACGGCCGCTCAGGATACGCTTGCCAGGCCGTAATCAAATGCGCCAGCAAATCGTCCTGCGGGTCAGCGGGCGTGTTGCTGTTTGTTCCCATACAGCCTGTCAGCAGGAACGCCATGGTTATTAATATGAAAGTTAGTACAGTTTTGCGCATGGAACATTCTCCTCCTTTTTACTCAGCTATAACAAATTCTGCCCACACTGCGCCTTGCCAGATATGGTTATTATGGCTCCTGGTCTCAAAATGAACATTGGGCAACACCATGCGATATGTTCCGGTGGAGAACCCATCAATAACTATAATGTAAGGGGGTGAATATCTGGGGATATTTATCGAGGAGTTGACAATTGCGAAAGTTATAGGTCTGTCCGAACCTGTCGGCGGTGCAACCAGCACTCTAACAGAGCCAATCTGCGGCACACGAACCCAAATATCACCCACACGCTTCAAAAGAACATGTACAAAATCACCGCCGTTAACCTGGCTTAAAAAAGAGTTAGCAGTGCTGATACTCAAAATGACCTCTATTTTTTCCACATCTGGGGAATACACACCATGCGTCATAGCGAAGTCAATCTCATTTGGGAAAGTGTCATTTGAAAATTCAAATAACAAAAAGTCCTCCCAATCCTCATACGGCCAAGTTGATTTATGAAATGCAATCCAATACTCCAGTAAATCCATTGGCGGCTCAGTACTGTGGGCGCAACCCGTGAGCAGGAGGCCTGCGGTTAATATTAAAACCAGCGCAGCTTTGCGCATAGCACAGCCTCCTAATCACTCATACACAACAAACTCCGTCCAGACATAGCCCTGCCAGACAGGGGAGCCGAAACGTTCGTGCGAAACAGAAAACGAGCGATACATGCGATATGTTCCGGGAACAAGCTGCATGTCAGTATACATAAATAAAGAAAAGTTGGTATGCTGACGGTGTGGCTGATTTTCTCTTATATAAAAATAATAATCATTTCTATAATAATCGTTTATAATAGTATCTGCAACATACCAGCCGGGCGGAGAATATAAGCGAATATCTAATATAACACCGCGCAATGGGAAACGAATCCAATCATCGCCGGCTTTTACCGCAAGACGAAAGCCATAACCATAGCCGATGTATAAATCTTCCGAAATGCTCAAAAAAGCGTGTATGTATTGCTCGTCAATGTGATAAGCTTCAAACTCGGTAGTATAAGTAATCCATTCCGGGAAAGGGTCAAAGGGGAAATCAACAATCAAAAAATCTCTCCAAGCCTCTATGTCCCATTCCACCCAAAGTATATCATCCCAATTTTCAGCAAGCCATATAGACCAATGCGGATCCCATGCTGTTCTTTCCATGTCACCCAAATCCATTTCTGTCCAAAAGACCCAATCTTCATATGGCCAATTTGCTTTATGAAACGCAATCCAATATTCAATCGAATCCGGCGTCGGTTCAATGTTGCCGCCGCAGCCTGTGAGCAGGAAAGCTATGCTTAAAGTAAAAACCATCATAGTTTTGCGCATGGGGGCATCCTCCTTTTTACTCATACACAACAAACTCCGTCCAGACATAGCCTCGCCACTCAGACGAACGGGCTACTCCTTCTCTGCCGTATTCTCCGCACCAAATCGAGACACTACGAAATATGCGATATGTTCCGGGAATAAGTTGTCTATTGGTATGCCTTCCACTTCGATTGTAAGGCTGAATGCCGGAACCGGGAACATAGTCATAATAATCGTTTACAATAGTATCAACCCAATATGACTCGGGCGAAGTAATCCGAATTATATCGAATATTATTTCATATAACATAAAATGGAGCCATCTATCGCCCGCTTTTATCGCAAGACGAAAATCCATGCCCTTTCCCATATAGTAATCTCCCTCAACACTTAAATAAGCCGTGATAGTGTCCACGTCAATATGATAAGTTTCAAATTCGGTAGCATAAGTAATCTTTTCAGGAAAAGAGTCAAATGAAAAATCAACCCGGAAGAAATCCTCCCAGTCCTCAATATACCATCCCTCCCAAGGCACTACAGGCACAATATTCTCATATGGCCAAAACGCTTTATAAGCTTCAATCAAGTGCTCCAACACCAGGAAATATTCCGATGGTTCAGAGGGTGTGCTACTAGTTGTAACGTTGCAGCCTGTGAGCAGGAAAGCTACAAGCAATATAAAAATCAGAACAGTTTTGCGCATGGATCATTCTCCTTTTTAGCGCAAATGAGCCCTCTAACCTCCACCCCAAAATTAGAGGTCAGAGGGCTCATTTTGTTAATTATATATTACCTCAATTGAGCTATCGCGGCATTTAGCCCACCCGTGGTTCTTGTTGTAACCCTGACAACTCTGCCCCTTGCTAAGTCTCCAGTCCTTCCTGAGTTAATCCCAATCACATCAGTGTCCCCGGAAAAGGGCAGATGACTCCAAACGCGGCGCACAGGGCCGCCGCTCATGCCACCATCTGAAAATGAAACAGGATTTACATCAAAAGATTCGGCAAAAATACGATGAGGGTCAACGTTTCCAGACCGGAGTTGCAACGGACCCGTATGGCTCGGAAATCCCAAGACCATAACCAGCTCTTCTGGCCCAGGGGCAACCATTCTGAGAACAAATAGCGTTGGATTAGTATAGGCTTGATTCCATATAATGAAAGCCTGATCGCGATGATTGTCCTGATTTTGTACCCAAGATGCGTCAACCCACCCAATGCTAGCAGTTCTGGTGCCAGCTGGAAGCGTGAAAGTAATGCTTGTGGCATTCACGCCATTAGAGTTAACAACGTGACCTGCTGTAGCGGCAACTCTATTATGCACTAAAAAGCCTGTGCCTGGACCTGGGGAAAAGTTTGGTTGTATGCGCCCAACTGAGCTATGATGAATCGACATTGGTGCAATCGCCTGATTGTCAACGTATGTGTCAACATCACCTCCCCAAATCGTGTGCGGGGCCAGCAGTGCCTGGCGAAGCGCACTTACTTCAGGGGGGTTAGGTGTAAAGCCCACTTCGACTTGCACAAATTCGCCATTAACTACAGAGTAATTGTACTCATTTCCAGTTTCAAAATCAATTTTAAGCCACAACTCACCATACGCAGACAAATCAATATATGTATCCGCAATCCATCTGTTCGCATTCCTGATTCCCATTGTGTGGAGCGTGTGCAATGCTTCTAACTGAATTAACATTTCTGAGTACATGACCAGCTCTTCTCTGGATCCGGCACGGGAGCTGTCAGCGGCAAATTCGTCAAACGAGCCTGACAGTCCACTGAAAGTACCGACAAAATCGGCAAATAGTTGATCGGACAATGCTCCATCCAGGCTATCAAGCAATTGTGACGCCCAATCATCAGCACTCACCATACGTCAGCGGCATTATCGCCGCGGCCAAAAGCAAAAGTAACAGTAGTCAGCATTACAACAGCCAACAATGCAGAGATCAATTTTCTTTTGTTACGCATTATTTTTCCTCCTTATAAATAGTGAATATAGAATCAATAACTTCTTACAACTTTACACTTAATAAATTGAATTAAAATGGTGAGAAACCATGAGCTACTATGTTTGTGGCTTTAATGGCATGACGGAGGACTACAGTGGGACTATTAACATCTCCCCCTTTGACTATTCCAAGCACATTATTATTCAAATCAATAATGATCCCACCACTCCAACCTGATCCAACGGGTTGTGGTTGAATATGAAAAGCAAACGTATCTCTAGTTCTTGTAATGGTGCCGTCTACCGGGTTGATGAAATCTCCCCAGCTTGACACAGCCTGAATATTCTGCACAGAATGATTACTTAATCCGGCCACAATAATAGCTTGTCCCTGACGTTGTGGTTCAACTGCTGTGGCGGTATGTCGTCTGCCTGTTCCGACAACAGTATTATCGGGTTGTATTCCAGCTGGAACTCCAATAAAAGCTACATCAACAGTTCCATTATGAGGATGGAGTCGTTGAAGAACTGTTCCCATAAGTGGAGGTGATCCTGGCATAAAAATGTCCCCATGCAATGGCATAGCATGGGCAGCACCCACATAGCCTTGAGTCCCATTCCAGGTTGCCCTAAATCCCAAGCTAGATGTACCAAACGAACTTAAAATTGATTGCCCCGGCATTGGACGTTGCATATTATTAGGGACTGCGATCTCAAAGTCAGCCTCAGAGATATTGCTTACAGGTGGGTGAAATTCAAAAGTTACAATTCCCGGATTAATTCCCACGTGGGCTATCTTGGCCAAAATGTCATCGACAGATTCTGAAGCCCTTGCGCTACTCTCATCGATTGAAAGCCAAATAACAAGGCCATTATTAAAGCTGTCAATTCCACCCGCAACCGTTGTTATTGCTTCGCTGGGGTACTCGCGAGCAAGCTCGTTGGCTATGTTTTGAGAAAGCTCACTGCTACTAACTATATCCGCGACAATATCCATCATTCGACTAAGTTCAGTATGGGAATACCTTACCTGCCTAAGCAGTATATCATGGTTGCCAGTAATCTCCCATATGTGGTGTAATAATTCCCTGTCAAGCCGGGTTACCAAAATAACGTTCTTTTGATCATTGTTGAGATAAGCGCCGCCATACCAATCCGGGAAAACATGATATCCGGTATAGTCTCTGAAACTGCTGAACAACAAATCCATTTCCATGTCGGACTGCATGACACGTTCCAACCACTGTTCATCATATATACGAGATTCTGTGTTAACTATCCCAGTGTCACGACTGAGCGCGTCTCTAATAACGGTATCTTCCACCGCAATAGCAAAATATACAGAACCTAATATCATTACGAGAGCTAGTACTATTAACAATACACGTAATGCTGATTTTTTCATCTGAAACATTTCCTCCTTTATAAATAGTGAATATAGAATCAATAACTTCTTACAACTTTACACATTCATAGGCCTCACGGCATCCTTTCTTCTGGCTAATTGGACGGCACACTTCCTGTGATTGGTTATTATATATGCTTTTGCAGGCTTTGTCAATATAAATATATCGATTATCCACAAGAAGGCCAAAAACCACCCCTTAACAACTCCAGCACACACAATGCCCTTCTTTGCATACACTATATAGAAGAAAACACAACCAATTTGAAAGTCTAAGGAGGAAATCAAATGTCAGACAGGATTTTACCGGGCCCTCTTCCAGAGGACGCAATGGTAAGAGAAGCCGTTTGCATCCACACAAAGAAGATCTTTGATTCCTGTAAGGATAAGGATTGCATTGAGGATTTGCGCTTTTATCCCACATGCGACTCGCAGCGGCACATAGACAACGCCGTCTCCGTCCGGGCAAGATCTGCAAAGCTTCTGTACGTGAGCATTGACGTTGAAGAGTTGACGTTCAACAGAGGACACTATACAATAGATATCAGGTACTTCTATAAGATAAGAGGCGATGTGTTTTCGCTTATCAACAAGCCGTGTGAAATCACGGGCCTTGCGGTTTTCGACAAGCGCGTGATACTGTTCGGCAGTGAAGGCAACGCCAAAATCTTTACATCTAAGACAGTTTTAGGCGGATACGACTCGCGTACCATCGAGTTCAACAACCTCCCGAACGCCGTGGTTGAAAATCTTTGTCCTTAACAGAGAAATAGGGAAAACAAGGCTCAAAAAGGCAGTCTTGTTTTTTGTTTTGAAATTTTTTCGTGGGACAAATCATAGGATATAACCAGCAAGATGTTGGGGGTTATATCCATGGATATTACAGTTCACGGTGCGAATCCACAAAAGATAAAAGAGCAACTGCAAGAAATTGCCATTCAAAAGATTTTGGCAGATTTAGAGAAAAATCTAACAAATGCGGAGAATGGCAATGTTAAAAAGTAATTTTCATCAAGAAAAAACATCAGATGCAAAAAGAATGGTGGGTTATGGCAGGGTTTCAACCGACAGGGAAGAACAAAAAACCTCTATCGCAAATCAAAAGAGATACTTTGAAAGCTACGCAAAGCAAAGAGGATATACTCTTGTCAAAATATATTTTGACGAGGGCATAACAGGCACTTCGCTAAAAAAACGCACTGATTTTAATCAAATGATCAGTGCATCGGCACATGATATGTTTGATATTGTTGCAGTTAAAGATGTCAAACGCTTTGCAAGAAATGTGGTTGATGGTATAGCCTCTGTCCGTGAACTTAGAAAAAATGGGGTAGAAACCGAGTTTACGCTAAATAATATGAATGGCGAACTGGACAATGAAGCCTTTCTTGCCATGAGTTTTAGTTACGCACAAAAGGAATCGACCGACCTTTCAAAAAGCGTGGCCTTTGGTAAAGAAATCAATGCAGAAAAAGGCAGAGTGCCACCAAGGGTATTCGGCTATGATCGGGTAGATAATTATACGCTCGTGCTAAACGATGAGGAAGCCGGGGCCATAAGAAATATATTTGATTGGTATGTCAATCATGGCATGGGCTTGGCGAGCATATCAGCCAAGCTCAATGATTCAGGAATTCAACCCAAACTATCAGGGAAAATGTGGTATCCCCGAACTGTTAGACGGATGATGCGAAATAAATTGTATATAGGTATTCTAATCAACCATAAAAGTAAAACGGTTGATGTTTTAGAACATGAGCGGGCTATGCGACCAGAGTGTGAGTGGAAAGTACACGATCGACCACAATTTAGAATTATAGATGATAAGATATTTTATCAAGCACAAGATAAATTAGAGCGAAATCAGCAAATATATAAAAACAAATATACTCACGTGCTTGGCAGGGAATCATCAAAACATTTGTTCTCGACTATTATAAAATGCGAGCATTGCGGCTATTCGTATGAAAAAAGAGCATACGACAGGAAAAATGACAGGCGCGAATTTTATAAATGTTCGGGTTTGAATACTCATGGACGCAAATTCTGTAACAATAACAAGACGGTAGAAGAAAAAGATTTATTAGACTTTATCTTGAACTATTTACATGGTTTAGTGCAAGGC
>WQWC01000034.1 GCA_009785525.1 Oscillospiraceae bacterium
GCGTTGAAAAAATAACAAAGCAACTATTGCCACCGCACAGTTAATAAGCATTTTCAACAGCTAGATAAAATAATCACGGGAGGACAAGAAATTGGCAGAAAAGAAAAAGTATGTGCCGGCGGCTCCGGCGGATGACAAGATGAGGGCGCTGGAAACCGCGATGGCGCAAATAGAGAAGAATCACGGGAAAGGCGCAATCATGCGCTTGGGGGACAGGCAGGCTGTCAACGTGGACGCTGTTTCAACGGGGTCGATTTCAATCGACACCGCGCTCGGTATCGGCGGCGTGCCAAAGGGCAGGATTATTGAGATATTCGGCCCGGAGTCGTCAGGTAAGACGACGCTTGCGTTACATATCATCGCCGAAGCGCAAAAAGCCGGGGGAGAGGCCGCGTTCATAGACGCGGAACACGCCCTGGAACCGGCATACGCCCGCGCGTTAGGCGTTGATATAGACAATCTATTGATATCCCAGCCGGACATGGGGGACGACGCGCTGGCAATCACAGAAATGCTTGTCCGCTCCGGCGCGGTTGATGTCGTTGTCGTTGACTCTGTGGCGGCACTGGTGCCGCGAAGCGAGGTTGAGGGCGAGATCGGCGACGCAAGCGTCGGCGTTGTGGCGAGGCTGATGTCCCAAGCGCTGCGTAAGCTCGCAGGGTCAATATCCAGGACGAACTGTGTTGTGATATTCATAAACCAATTACGCGAAAAAATCGGCGTTTCATACGGAAACCCGGAAACAACGCCGGGTGGACGTGCGCTGAAGTATTTTTCGAGCGTGCGGATAGATGTGCGCAGAATCGAGGCGATCAAGACCGGGACGGAACAAATCGGCAACCGCACCAGGGCAAAAATCGTGAAGAACAAGGTCGCGCCGCCGTTTCGTGAGGCAGAGTTTGACATCATGTTCGGCGAAGGGATATCAAAATACGGTGAGCTTATAGATCTGGGCGTCAAGCTTGAGCTGATTGAAAAAGGCGGCGCATGGTACACAGTAGGCGAGACGAGATTGCAAGGACGCGATAACGCAAAGGAACACCTGAAAGCGAATCCTGAAGTTGCCGACGACCTGGAAGCCCAAATCCGCAAAGACATACAAAAGCTGATGTCGCCGCAGGAAAAAGCGGCGGCCAAAGCCGCGGGCCGCGCGATTGATATCGATGCCGATGACTTTGAAGGCTAAATGAGAATAGAAGACGACCTGACTGATAGTTTAGAAAAACGTTCCGCAAGAGAACGTGCGCTGAAAATCCTGGGCAGTCGCAATATGTCGAAGTGTGCGCTGGAGAAACGGCTTGTGCAAAAGGGCGAGTCAGTTGAAGATGCTCAGGAAGCTGTTGAGTGGCTGGAAGAGCTCAGGCTGATAGATGACGAGGAACACGCGGCGGCGATTGTGCGGCATTACTCCGGCAAAGGTTATGGCGCGGCCAAGATAAAAGATGAGCTGTACAGACGCGGAATCCCGCGCGAGATGTGGGACGAGGCGTTGGGTCAGCTGGGAGATATGGATGACGCGGCACTGGAGTTCCTGCAAAAGAAACTCAAGGGCGGCAGCGACAAAACAGAGCTGCGCCGCGCAATGGACGCGTTGAGCAGAAGAGGCTTCAGCTATGAAGAAGCCAGGCGTGCTATGAGCCGATACATTGAAATGATTGAAGAAACAACAGGGGAGGACGACGAGTGAGAGTGGGAATTGTCTCCCTCGGCTGTGCGAAGAATCTGATTAACAGTGAGCAGATGATGTATCTGCTAAAAGATGCGGGGTTTGAGGTAACCGGGGAGACCGATGGCGTTGACGCCGTGGTTCTCAACACCTGTGGATTTATCGAAAGCGCGAAGATGGAAGCGATTGAGACGATACTAGAACTCGGTGAATCCAAGCGGCAAGGCCGGTTTAAAAAGCTAATAGTCACAGGTTGTCTGGCGCAAAGATATAAAAGCGAGATTTTTGATGAACTGCCGGAGATTGACGGAGCAGTCGGCGTTGGCAGTTTTGCAGATATCGTAAACGCGGTGCAATCCGTTATGGAAGATGGGGAAAAACCCGCGCTATTCGGGGATATCAACGCACCAGTAGATGAGACACCGAGGATGATAACAACCTCGCCTGTATCGGCATATCTAAAAATCGCCGAAGGGTGCGATAATCGCTGTGCATTCTGCGCGATTCCGGATATCAGAGGAAAATTCCGCAGTCGGGCGATGGAAAATATTGTTCAAGAAGCGCGAGACCTTGCCGCGCAAGGGATAAAAGAATTGATTGTCGTGGCGCAGGACTCAACAAGATACGGGGTTGACCTATACGGGAAACGAAGACTTAGCGAATTGCTTGAAGCGCTGTGCAACATTGACGAATTGAAGTGGATTAGACTGCATTATCTGTACCCCAGCGAAATCGACGATAAACTTATTGACACGATAGCAAAAAATGGTAAAATATTAAAGTACATGGATATCCCTATCCAACATATAAACGATGGGGTGCTGAAAAAAATGCGCCGCCGGGGTTCCGGGAACGAAACACGGGAATTGCTTAGGAATTTACGCGAGAAAATCCCAGGTGTTGTTATTAGAACCAGTGTGATAACAGGCCTGCCCGGTGAGGGAGAGGCGGAGTTTGAAGCGCTGTGCGAGTTCCTGACGGAAGCGAAGATAGAGCGCGCCGGGGTGTTCCCCTATTCCCCGGAAGATGGTACGGCGGCAGAGAGTATGGCGCGCACGGACGCCAACACCGCCGCGCACAGGGCAGAGCTGGTCGCCGGAGTCCAGGCGCGGATTATGGATGAATTCAACAGAAGTCGTATAGGAAGCGTGACATCCGTACTAATTGAGGGCCACAACGGAGTGCATTATTATGGACGCAGTTACGCGGAATCCCCGGAGGTTGATGGTTGTGTTTTGGTCCTGGGCGAGGGGATAGAGATAAACGATTTTGCCGAAGTACGCATTACCGGGATTGAGGATGGAGATCCAATAGGCAAGTTGCTTTAACGAAGTCCGGCGAAGCCCAGTAAAGTTTTTTGGCGCCACCTTTTTTTCAAAAAAGGTGGGAAGGAGGCTCGCGTTGAATACCGCAAACAAGCTGACAATGGTCAGGATAGCGCTGATACCAATATTTCTGGCGGTGCTGTACATAGGGTTCCCGGGCAGCAATTACGCGGCGATGGCTGTTTTTATCGCCGCAGGTCTCACTGATATTGCCGACGGGTATATTGCAAAAAGCCGCAATCAGGTAACTGATTTCGGTAAGTTTATGGATCCACTTGCCGACAAAGTGCTTGTGTGCGCTGCCATGATCTGGTTTGTCGAACAGGGAATCATGCCTGCGTGGGCTGTGCTGATTGTGATTATACGCGAGTTTATGGTGACCGCCCTGCGGCTGATTGCCGTTGGCAATGGCAGGGTTATCGCGGCAGGGATATCCGGAAAGATTAAGACGGCTGTGACAATGATCTGCCTCGCCGCCATGTTTCTGCCGATGCCGCAATGGCTTATTTACGTCAACGTTGCCGCGATAACCGTAACGACGGTTATTTCCGGCGTTGAATATTTTGTAAAAAACAAAGATATATTAAGCTGGGACAGATAGCCTAAAAAATACATAAGACAGGTGACATTTGATTTTGGAATTTAAGAAACTGACACTGGACCATATAGAAAAATTCAGGCCGTTTTTCAAGGACAATAATTGCCGCATCTGTGATTGCACAGTTGGCGGGACGTTCATGTGGCGGGATCACCATTACACAGAATACGCACTGGAAGATGAGGCTTTATACCTGAAAGTGACGTATCCGGAAACGGGTCCGGCTTTCGCACCGCCGATGGGTGCGAGGTCTGACAAGGCGGCATATCAACGGGTAATTGAATATTGTGATGAGAACAATATGCCGGTTAAAATCTGTGCCGTTACAGAAGCGGTGAAAAAAGACATAGACCAGATGTTTCCGGGTTCCACATCGTGGACAGACAGGGCATGGTCAGACTATCTGTATCTCAGTGACGACATAAAAAACTTAGCCGGCAGAAAATTCTCCGGCCAGCGCAATCATATCAATCGGTTTAAGAAAGAAAATCCGAGCTGGGAGTTCCGGCCTGTCACAGCCGACAATCTTGCCGAGGCCACGGAGTTTATCGAGAATTATGCACGTGAGCATGTCAAAAAATACGCGGCGTATGATGAGGGGAATATAAAAACGCTTGAGGTACTGTCTAACTTTGAGCTGTATGGACAAATAGGCGGTGTGCTGTATGTCACCGGAAAACCTATCGGCTTGTCGTTAGGTGAAACGGTGGGAGACACACTGTTTGTTCATGTTGAAAAGGCCGATACGTCTCATCATGGCTCATACCCGATGTTGATGAATCAATTTGCCAACATGTTCGTACAGGACGGAATTAGTTACATCAACAGGGAAGAGGACGATGGAGTTGAGGGACTGCGTGTATCTAAGCTGTCATATCATCCTATAGATATTTTAGATAAGTATATAGTGGAAATACAGTGAAAATTCAAATAATTCGCAGTCCAATGCGCTGAAATCAAGATCGCTTGACTGCATGATGCGGAGGCTGGAAAACGAAACAGGATCAAAAACAACCTAAAACCGGGAAATATTTCCCGGTTTTAGGTTGTTATATTAGATTTATAGGGCGGCCAGATACGTCTCTTTCGGCTGTACGCCGACAAAGCGTTTTGATTCAAGGCCGTCTGTGAACAATATGACTGTTGGAATGCTCATAACGCTGTAGCGCGCGGCAAGGGTGGTTTCTTGGTCTATGTCTACTTTTGCGATTGAAACGTTTCCAGAGAGTTCGGCTGCCAATTCTTCAAATATCGGTGCGAGGATTTTGCACGGACCGCACCAATCGGCCCAGAAATCCACAAGGACTTTGCCTTTGCTGATAGTGTCGTCAAAATTATCAGACGTTAAATGTAATATATCCATTATTCCGGCACTTCCTTTCGTGTTTCTTATATTATACTATCGCGTTGAGTGCAAAAGTGTTTTAAAAACCATTGTTTATTGATATTCTACCACATTTTATTTGTAAATACTACTATAAGCGTGTATAATTAATTTATCTGTAATATTACTCATGCACTTAATAATATAGGAAAAATTATTTTCGTGTTCCTCCACGCAGACGGGGAAACACAGAAAAACTTCCTGTTTTAAGTTCTGAAGTAATTTAATGGTCTACAAAGAGAGAATTTGGAGCTGATAACTATGGAAGAACTGACAAGAAACTTTATTCACACATTTATTGACGAGGATATAGCCCCCGGCGGCAGGTTCGAGGGGATGACGGTACACACCCGGTATCCGCCCGAGCCTAACGGATATCTGCATATCGGGCACTGTAAGGCGATTCTTATCAGTTTTGGTGCCGCAGAGCGATATGGCGGTTTGTTTAATTTAAGATTCGATGACACTGATCCCGTTGGTGAGGATGCGGAGTATGTCGAAGCTATCGGCGAGGATATCCAGTGGCTTGGATGTTCTTGGGACGACAGGCTTTTCTTTGGCAGCGATTACTTTGAGAAAACGTATGAGCTTACGGTTGGGCTGATAAAAAAAGGTCTTGCGTATATCTGCGAGCTTTCTCCAGAGGAGTTTAAGCAGAGCCGCGGGGGCATCGGCGTTCCGGCGACGTCTCCGTACAGGGATAGGCCAGTTGAAGAGAGTTTAAATCTATTTGAGCGGATGAAGAACGGAGAATTCCCAGAAGGCGCGATGACGTTGAGGGCGAAAATCGACCTCGCCAGCGGCAATTTCAACATGCGTGACCCGGTTTTATACCGCATTAAGCATGTGCATCATCATCGGCAGGGCGATAAATGGTGCATTTATCCGATGTACGATTTGGCACATCCGATTCAAGACGCGCTGGAGAATATCACACATTCGCTCTGCTCAAGGGAGTATGAAGATCACAGGCCGCTTTACGACTGGGTGGTGGAAAATGTTGATTTGACAGCAAAGCCAAGGCAGATTGAATTTGCGCGGCTTAACATGAACTACACCGTTATGTCCAAGCGTAAACTCTTGCGGCTAGTGGAGGAAGGGCTTGTGGACGGCTGGGACGATCCGCGTATGCCAACGTTGCGTGGATTGCGGCGCCGCGGATATACTCCGGAATCGATACGCGATTTTATCGAGCGCGTAGGTGTTGCAAAGGCGGACAACGTCGTAGATCACGCATTGCTGGAGCATTGTCTGCGCGAGGAATTGAACAAAACAGCGCCCCGCGCAATGGCAGTTTTGCGCCCGATTAAACTCGTGATTACCAACTATCCGGAAGACAAAACGGAAGTGTTTGAGATTGAGAACAATCCGGAAGATGAAACATCCGGAACTCGCGAAGTTGCGTTCAGCCGGGAGCTTTGGATTGAGGCTGACGACTTTATGGCCGATCCGCCGAAAAAGTATAATCGCCTGTTTGTTGGGAACGAGGTCAGATTGAAGTCTGCGTATATTGTCAAATGCACGGGATATGAAACCGATGCCGATGGTAATGTAACGCTGGTCATGGCAGAATATGACCAGCAGACCCGCGGTGGAACGACACCCGATGGCCGAAAAGTACGCGGCACGATCCACTGGGTGGATGCCAACAGCGCCGCGGACGCGGAGGTTCGGCTGTATGACAATCTGTTTTCAGATCCCGACCCTGACGGGGCTGGGAAAGATTTCACAGAGTGCTTAAACCCCAACTCGCTTGAAGTTTTGTCTGGATGCAAGGTTGAAAAAATGCTTCAGAATGCAAAACCGCCGCAAGTGTTCCAGTTTTTGCGCCTGGGATACTTTGCGGTTGATAACAAAGATTCAAAAGACGGCAGTCCGGTATTCAACCGCGCCGTTGCGTTAAAAGATGGATTTAAACAAAAAACGTAGGGGCGCACTTTCTACGCGTGCACCCGCAAACCAACTATTTAAGGAGGATTTTCTATGTTCAAAGGCGGATATACCGGGAAAGTGTTACGTATAAATCTTACCGAGAAGAGATACACCGAAGAGCCGCTGCGAGAAGATGTTGCGGCGAAGTATATCGGAGGCGCGGGTGTCGGGATCAAATACATGCTGGACGAAGTGCCTACAAAATGCGACCCTCTCGGGCCGGAGAATAATCTGTATTTTTCACTAGGACCCCTCTGCGGGACAGATGCACCGGCGGCGTCCCGCGTGATGATCGTGACGAAATCCCCGCTGACGGGAGCGGTGGCGAAATCCAGCGGCGGCGGGCATTTCCCGGCTGAGATAAAGTTCGCGGGATATGACATGTTAATCGTAGAGGGTCAGGCCGAAACGCCGACTTGGTTGTGGATTAAGGATGGGAAAGTCCATTTCAGAGAGGCAAACCATCTGTGGGGGCTGAACACATTTGACACCCAGCAGCTTATCAAGGACAATCTTGGTGACCAGAATGTCCGCGTGGCGTGTATAGGTCAAGCCGGGGAGAATTTGAGTGCCTTTGCATCGATTATCAATGAACGCCATGCATCAGGCCGCAAAGGCGTTGGGGCTGTCATGGGTTCTAAAAATCTGAAAGCGATTGCCATACGCGGAGAGAATGAAGTCCCTGTGGCGAATAAAAAGGCGTTTAAAGCGGCGCTGAAATCCATGTTTGAAGCGATGAAGGCGAGTGAGATCCTGTATCCGCATTTTTCCAAGGGCGGCACGCCGATGATAATTGACAATATGTTTGAGCTTGGGCTGTTCCCGACAAAGAATTTCGAGAACACCGGAGAGTGGGACCCGCTTGATTATTTGGGCAGCGAAGTAGGCGGCGAAAAATTTAATATAGCAAGGGAATTTTGCTATAAATGCCCTGTCGGCTGCTCCCAGGTTAAACTGGCACGGGAAGGCCCGTTTAAAGGCATGGCGTCAATTCCTGAGTTTGAGACGATGTATTCTTTCGGCGGTATGACGATGATGCACAGCTTTAATGAAGTAATAGCCGCTGATAGGCTGTGTGATGAATACGGGATGGACACGATCTCCTGCGGTGTGACTATCGCGTTTGCGATGGAATGCTATGAAAAAGGGATACTGTCCATTGACGATTTGGACGGAATTGACCTGAAATGGTCAAATGCCGAGGCGATGATTCAGATGGTACATAAAATTGCGCATAGGGACGGTATCGGCGATATATTGGCCGACGGCGTAAAGAAGGCCGCTGAGAGAATTGGCAAAGGTTCTGAAAAATACGCCATGCATGTCAAAGGGTTGGAGCTGGCCGGGTATGACCCCAGAGGAGCGAAAGCCCATGGGTTGAACTATGCCACAGGTTACACCGGCGCGGACCATTGCCTGGGATATGCGTTTCAGGAGATGTTCTCAATCCCGGTGCCGTATCCTGTCAACCGCTTGGATTACAAGGGGAAAGGCAGGCTTACAAAGTGGAATCAGGACACACGGTCCGCTGTTTGCGACTGCGCGCCGATGTGCGGGTTTATCCTCGATATGGCTCTTGCCGATGTGTGCCATAAAAACACCGCCGATCTGGTCAATGCCATCGCGGGAGCAAGCTATACGCCGGACGACATAATGCTCTGCGGAGAGCGTGTGAATAACGTTGCCCGGATTTTCAATATACGGGCAGGCTTTACCAGAGACGATGATACATTCCCGGAGAGAATTATGACAGAGGCGTTAAAAGACGGCGGCGCAAAAGGCAGTATCATTCCGCCGGAAGAGCGGGACTATATGTTGGACGAATATTTTGAGGACCGCGGCTGGACTCTGGCGGGAGTTCCGACAGCGGAGCGGCTCGCGTCACTTGGCATGGAAGAAGATATTGCAAAACTCAGGGATTTTGCATGAGAATCCAAGTTCGCTCGGTACTAGATATCGCAAAGATTCTGACAGGCCGGAAGATTTTTGTTGACCTGCCGGAGCAATCGACGCTTCGTGAGTTGCTTCGGCAGATGACGGACATTTACGGGCGGGAATTTTACGACGCCGTGTGTGATGAATCGGGATATCGCGCAAACAAAGTGGCGATATTAGTCAACGGAGCCAACATCGCCGCCGTGGGGGGAGTAGACATAAATCTGAAAGATGGCGACGATGTCCTGATATTGCCGATGATTAGCGGCGGATAAATTTTTATAGAATTTGCATAAAAAGTGTTGACAAATCAAAAAGAGTATGGTATATTATAGACACACAGAGAGGAGCGCATCAAAAATAGAGTCAAGGCAAACTCCTCTGCGTGATTAGATAGACTTTCCGTTTATCTTTGAGATGGGTTCATGGCAGACTGGGGTACTGATACCCAACAGGCACAACTGCGGAATAAGTCCGCCAGTATCATATGGTGTGCATTGGCTGCATCGGAAACGCATTACAGAAGATACGGATAGTCAAATCAAGAAAGGTGGCTGGGCCATTGATTGGAAAACACCAGAGTTAGCCCCGCATTCGCGTTGGACGAATGCGGGGTTGTTCTTTTTTCAAAAATGCTTATATGGTGTAAAGAAAACAATAACTAAATGAAATATGTGTTGACAATAGATTTCATCGATGATATAACTGTATTAGTTTGATTAGTATAGTTTGTGAAATGGAGGCGTTTCGATGCACAGAATAGAAGCATATTTCACGTTGGCAGTTATTGTTTTTGCAGCCATGAGCATCCTGTACCTGCCGATTTTGTTTTTCCAAAAAAAGAGGGGAAGAGGGGTGCTTAGACAATGTAGCTATATCGCATTGTTTTGGTCCGGATTTCTGATTGTTTTCGCCACCATTTTCTTCACTTGGCCTATTACTTTTAGTCCTGAACAATATCTCTTGAACCTTATACCATTTCAGTGGCTACAAGAGGTAAATGTTAGAAGAGAGTTTGTCGAATTTGTGATTCCAAACATTATGATGTTTATTCCGTTCGGATATTTCATGCCTGTCGTATTCCAGAGTATGAGAAAACTCTACAAAACCACTTGCGTCGCATTTATTCTTTCACTTTGTGTTGAGTTCGTGCAATACTTTATCGGGCGATCTTCTAATGTAGATGACTTGATCACAAATTCATTAGGCGGCATAATTGGATACGGGATATTCCGAATCTCTCATAAGATTTTTCAGAACAAAACATGCTGGAATAAGTTAATCGGGAATTAAATCGTTATTTTACGGAGCTTGCATATATTGGCAAATTATTGTATGATGGATAAAATCATATTATAAGGAGTGGAAAATATGCAAATAGGTGCGAAGTTTAATCATTATAACATCAATGTTTTTGATCTGGAAAAATCTCTTGAGTTCTACGAGAAAGCGCTGGGGTTTAAGGAAATGCACAGGATGGAGGCTCCCGACGGGTCGTTTATTCTCGTTTTCATGGGTGACGGGCAAAGTGAATTCATGTTTGAGATCACCTGGCTGAAAGACTGGGAGAAGCCGTACGAGCAAGGAGATAACGAGAATCACCTCTGTGTAAGCGTATCCGAAGACTACGAAAAAGTGCGCGAATTCCACAGAGAAAACGGATGGGTTTGCTATGAAAATCCGCACATGGGGATATACTTCATCAACGACCCGGATGACTATTGGGTTGAGATAATTCCGGCGCGATTCGGCGCCCCAGAATAGTAGAAATAACCGGCGGCATATTGCCGCCGGTTATTTTATGATTTGGTCAATCAACATCTCGCCCCACGGGTCGTGCGCGGCATAATTTTTCCGTACCCTAGTCTCAGAGTGATTCGCGTAACAGTACAAACAGCCGTTTAAACATGAGTTATATGCGCCGATATCAACGCTGACGGCGCAGCTACAACCTGTTCGCTGATTCTTGTCGCGCGGGATTTGCAGCTCTTTTCCGGAAATTTTGCTTATCAAACCGGCATCTACACAAGCGGCGGGTTCGACGCCTAATGCATAAATCTCCGGCGATTCGCAACAGGCGCAGAGCGTTATGCCGTGCTCCTTCGCAATACGCAACAACTCCTGAGTCAGCTGCAGTTTTTCGGTCAATTCCAATTGATTGCTGCCGATTTCGCGCAGATTTTTTGCGACAGATTTATAGTCCGTCACATAGCTGATTACACATCGGCTTGTACTCCCGGACAGCAATCCGCACAGACGTGAAAATGCGCGGATGTGATAAGAGACGTCGTATTTGCGCGTTATCAAAATAGGGTCGTACCGCCAGATAACGCGTCCCGGGCCGATTTGTGACGCAAGTTGCAAAAATGCCGGAATTACAACATCGCGCTTGCTTGCCAAGCCGTGTTCGATATCTATATCATAAGGTGTGATTGTATATTGAAAATAATACGGGAACGGCTCAAGTACGGGGAGCTTAGACAACAGTGGTGCGGCGTTTTTCGTCCACAGCACGACTCCAAGGACGTCATCAGGCAACAGAGAGACACGCCGTATCTGCTTAGAGTTCATCGGATTTTGAGTAATGCAGTATCCCGCGTTTATCCGGTTGACAAGCCAATTGGCATAAAACGCGGGAATATCTGTGCGGCGGGAGGCGGAAATAATCATTGCGTGACCTCTCCATAACACTCCCGCACCTCGGCCAGCAGCGAGTCGTAGAAATCTTTTGCGGCGGATTTCCGCTTCACGGCAAGCTCAAAACCGCGTGCTGTGTAGAATTTGTCGTATATACCCTCAAGCTTGAACTTGTACTCCTGCATGAATGATTTTCCGGCCTCGTTCGTGCCGTCGCTTATCTTGCCCGATTCAGTGAACGAATACAGCGGTTCCACAACATGCGATTTATACAGCAATGTACGGGCGATTCCAACAGCGCCGCAGACATCCAGCTTGTCCGCATCGAAAAGGATTTTCGCCTCCAAGCTCCGCGGCGGATTGTCGGAGCGGAACCGGTGCGTTTCAATGCAGTCACGCACCGCGCCCGCGAACTCGGATGAATAGCCGTTTTCAACCAGCCATCCATGCGCTTTCAATGAGCCGTGAACGGCATGGTCTATATTGGGGTCGGCAAACTGCTCCGTACGGGATATGTCGTGCAGCAGACATGCGATTGTCAGGCGTTCAATATCCGCGCCGCCCTCATGCTTCGCTATGTCTAGGGCGTAGTTTAAAACGCGGTATACATGCTCTGTATCATGTGCGCTGTCTATCATGCAGGATTGCATGTATGCTTCAGCCTCGGGGAAGTTTGTTCTCAATTTCACAGTATGATCTCCTCTATCCATCGCGCCACGCTGTCTTCGTCGTTGTGCCCACAGATGTGGTCTGCGGCGGCTTTGACTTCCGGCACTGCGTTTTGCACCGCTACACCAATCCCGGCCTCTTTAAGCATCCCGATGTCATTCACATCATCACCGAACGCGGCGATATTTTCGGCGGAAATACCCAGCGAATCCGCAACGGCCAGCATTGCGTTCTCTTTCGATGCGCCGATAGAGCGGAATGAGTGCCAGTCTATGTCTCTGTAGCTGAGCAAGTTAATTTCCGGAAAATCGTTAGCTATAGCTTGCGGAATACTGCTGTCATTCGACTGAACCGAGAGTTTGTAAACATCGCCCCCGGAAAAATCGGCTTTTGTCACAGGCGAATAACCTTCATCGTCGGGAAGCTTGATGCGGAAGTATTCATCATTAGTTTCAACGCCGATCTGAAAAACCAACGAATTGTAAATACATCTGAGAATCAGCGCGTGGACATTATCCGGCGGGATTGTCGCCTTGTAAAGGGTTTCCAAACCACACCGTGCCAACGCGCCGCTGTTTGAGATCATAATATCGGGGTTGATCTGCCGGCTAAACGGCTCTGCCGATATTTCTGACCGCGCCGTCGCGAACGCTATCAGAATGCCGCGTTCCCTGCACCGTGCAATCACTGCCTTTGTGTACTCTGAAATGCTGCTGTCACTCCGCAGAAACGTGCCGTCGAGATCTGTTACAATCAGTTTTATGTTATCCATCGCACCGCCTCCTTTTGAACCATTATAGTCAATTGCCATAAGATTTTCAACCGCGCGAAAAAATATACTTGATAATTCACGCGCGTTGTACTATAATAGCATTTATCACGCCGGTGTGGCGGAATAGGTAGACGCACCTGACTCAAAATCAGACGGTCTATGACTGTGCCGGTTCGAGTCCGGCCACCGGTACCAGCAGGGGCATCCTTACCGCACTTGAGACGGTAGGGGTGCTCCTTCCTTATATTTATTTGGAGGTGTCAAATGAGAAATACATCGAAAGAAAAGCAACTTTTAAAAGACATCCAACAAAATTATAGTGTTATAAGAATAAATAACACTTCCCATAACATCGAACATATCATAAATAACATGACAGTGATGGAACCAGAACCACCAGATTTTATTTGTGGCGAAAATATCTATTTAGAGCACTTTGAAGTAACAGCATACCAACGTGTGAAAAATAAAAATAACAAACTTTCTTCAGTTCATCTTGCTGATGAAGCTCAACTTACAAAACGTGTTAGCAATCCTCAATGCGTATTTAGGACGACGCATTATCGCACACCACCAACCAGAACAAATACTTTCTATTTAAAAGAAAATATCGATGCTCTTATTTCAGCAAAAACGCAAGAGCAAGAGAAGTATGACCAAAAACGTCCCAATGCAAAAGACAAACATCTTCTCATTGAGCTTAAGTCACGCTGTGAAATACTCCTAGGACGAGATGGGCAATATCTTGATGGATCAGAAATAGAAGATGAACGTCAACATGATAGAAGGGAACTTTATGAAGTTTATCGAGATGCCGATTTTGTGAAATCACTTAAAGAAAAATATTTGACAAAATGGGATTTGCTTCTTTTTTTCGATGAGTCTTATAGTCATGGGACTCATACATTTTACTTATATTGTTTCGATTTGAAAGAAGACATTGTAGCGAAGAACATGAAATATTATCCTGATACACTAACTCAGATAATCCACGGAGAGCTGGAGATCGTGAAGATGCAAGGAGGGGGTGCTGTCACTAATATACGTTACGACATCGAAACTGATTGCTACGATAATTCAAGGAGTGTTATTTGGGACTGCAACGCCGACACAATTGTGGTAAACTCGATATCGTTACACAAGAGTTCCCATGATTCAATTTATATGACCAGTGATAAAGGTCTATGGTTTGAAACAAGCCAACTAGCCTTTGCAATAAACCCCGATGTGAGTGATGACATAATGGTAAAATATATTCCTCTGTTGTTAAAGGACATATTATTTATTGAATGCCAGAAAGTGTCCATTAAGCTAAGGAGAAATACTTTTTTAGGTACTTATTTTTATAGTAATGGTACAGATGCATTGTATAGAATCGATGAGAAAAGAAGCTTATCTCTTAAGTTGGGCTCCTAGTCTTTTTTTCTCAGCTACACCGGTACCACAAGAATGTCAATCCCGCGCCAAAACGGCGCGGGATTGCTTCGTGTATCCCCTAAAAAAGAGTTGAACTCCAAGCACGTTTGCGCTATACTGAATTTTAAGAGACTGGCACCCGGACAGGCATGTCTGAGGCGGCCGAATAAAGCATTCGGGAAGGCGGGTGACTTACTATGGCTACGCAATATTTTGGCAAAAACATAGGCAAATTGGGTTACGGCAACATGCGGCTGCCGAAGGTGGATGGCAAAATCGACTTTGCAACTATCAACGCAATGATAGATAAGTTCATGGCAAGCGGTTTTTCGTATTTTGACACTGCGTATATCTACGAAGGCTCTGAAGAGGTGTTGCGTGAAGCGCTTGTGAAACGGTATCCGCGTGACAGTTTTCAGATAACCACAAAGCTTGCAATGATGGTCACGAAAAGCGCGGGGGACATGCAGAAACAGCTCGACACGTCGCTTGCACGCCTTGGTGTGGATTTTGTCGATTTCTATCTCCTGCACGGTTTGAAAACGGACTTTATTAAAGCTGCCGAGGAATACGATGCATGGGGTTTTCTCCGCGGTCTGAAAGAAAAGGGAATCGCAAAACATATCGGATTTTCGTTCCACGGCACGCCGGAGGAGCTGGACGAGCTGCTGCGTAAACATCCTTATGTCGAAATCGTCCAGTTGCAATTGAACTACCTTGACTGGGAAAGCCGCGACGTGCAGGCACGCAGGCTTTACGAGATTGCGCGGAGCTATAACACGCCGATTTCGGTCATGGAGCCGAACAAGGGCGGCTGGCTTGCCGGGGAAACGTCAGAGGCTGGGAAGCTGTTGAAATCCGCGAACCCGGATGTGTCTGCCGCGTCATGGGCGTTCCGTTTTTTGTTGAGGCTGGAGGGTATAGTGACAATCCTGACCGGCATGGGTACGCTGGGTGAGCTTGAGGATAATGTCAATACGTTTACGAATTACACCCCGCTGTCCGATGATGAGCGCGGGTTGATTGAAAAAGCGGTGGATATTATAAACTCAACGCCGTCTATCCCGTGTACAGGCTGCAATTACTGTATGCCGCACTGCCCGGAGAAGATCATAATACCAGCTTATTTGCAGATTTACAGTAATTATCTTATCTACAAGAATCTGGATACGCTCAAACACATCGACTTCATGCTTGGCGCCGAAGGCGGTCAGGCAGGGCAATGCATAAAATGCGGCGAATGTGAAAAGGTCTGCCCGCAGAATCTCGGTATCATTCACGTAATGGCCGAAGTGACAGGGCTTGTGTAATCCGGTGTTGATTCAATCTTGCAGGGGATGTCGTACCGATGTCTCGCGGACGACCGGGACGGTGCCCCTACAGCATAAAATTGAAACAACCCTTGATCACAGGCGTTCTGGGATAAAGATCAACTACATATACATATGACAAAAGGGCGCACGATGTGCGCCCTTTTGCGTCGTCAACTACAGAACCATATTGAACATATCCAAAGCGTTCTGCTTGTATATCATCCGCTTTTCATCTTCCGGGATGTCCATACGGTCGATCGACTCGATTGTGCCCTCTATCATGCCCCATTTCGGGCCCAGCGGAGCGTCTGTTCCGAAGAGCATACGATCCGCCCCGAAGAATGCGTATGAATCCATAAGGCCAGTCGTGTTGCCGTAAATCGCCGTGTCAACATAGAATTTTTTAAAGTCTTCCGACAATCCTTTAAACGGCAACGGATACAGATTGAGCGTATACTGCACGCGCCCGGTGTTGAACGGTATCATCGCGCCGGCGTGATGCATGATAATCTTGATATCCGGGAACTCCTTGAAGATCCCCGATACCACCAGCTTGTGCATACAGCTCGAAATCTCGAACTCCCAGGTCAGCAGATCGTTGTCATTGTCAAGCTGCGGATTCAATGTGGGATGTATCCATATCGGCAAGCCGAAATCGTCCATCAGTTTGAAAATCGGGCGGAATTGCGGATCTGCCACCGGCACATCGTTGATACGTGTATACAGTTGGATTCCCTGCAAGCCGCATTCCTTAATAGCGCGCTCGGCTTCTTTACATGCCGCGTCTACGTCGTTCATAGGGAGTATCGCTGCGGCGCCCATAAACTTGTCCGGATATCGCAGAACTATTTCGGCGAAATCGTCGTTTCCGATTTTCGCCAACTCCACCGCATCGGCCGATTTTTCGACATATCTCTCCAGCGGCAGATTGGCCATCGTGAGTACCTGCAATACCCTGGGATACCGGCTCATAAGACGCATACGGATCTCCAGATCCGCGACAGCCGGTGTTCTCATCTCAATACGCTCCCCGATTGCGGGAACTAATTTTGCGTATTTTTCAGCAAAGTTTGGCGTCAGGATATGTGCCGCCATATCCACGTACATACCGTTATACATGTTGAAACCCTCTTTCTATTTGTTTTGTCGCCTCCACGTTTCTATTCAATTTGCCAATGAATATCCGCCGTCTATCGTATATACAGTCCCTGTGACCTGTTCGCTTGCCTGTGAAGCATAATAAATCGCCAACGCCGCTATTTCCAGCGGTTTATTTCTGCGGCCGGTGGGTGTGCGGTCCATCCATATCTTGTTGAGTTCCGCGTATTGCACAGGGTCTACACTTGAACCCAGATTACTCTCGGTATATCCCGGCGCTATGGCGTTGACGCGTATTTTATACTGCGCCCATTCTTGGGCCAACAGTCTTGTCATGTGATTCACGCCTGCTTTTGCCGCGCTGTAAGACACTGTTGTCTGCGGCAGGTTGACGATTTCCCCTGCGTTTGAAGAGATGTTTATTATACTGCCCCATCCCTGTTTCCGCATTTGCTTTGCCGCGAATACAGACATTTTGAACAGGCTGGTGAGATCTAGCTCTATCACGTCAGACCAATCGGCAAAATCGTTTTTATCGGCCTCAATCGATTCAAACCAACGCACGGCTCCGGCGTTGTTGACCAAGACGTCTATCCTGCCGAGTTTTTTTACAACCGCCTCGACCGCTTTCTCGGGGTCGCCTTTTTTCAACAGGTCGCCCTGGATATGCTTGACGTTGGCGTTGAATTTCCCGGCAATCTCCTCTGCCGCTGTCCGACCGGCGTCTGCGTTGCGTGACATGATTGCGACATTTGCGCCGCACTCCGCAAAAGCCTCTGATATGCCTCTGCCTATGCCGGAATTTCCGCCTGTTATCAAGACATTAAGTCCTTTCACGCTGAACGCGTCTATCATTGATGTTATCATCGTTCCTCCTATTCCGGCTCTAAAATATTTCTGTCAGAAACATAGGCTTCTTAACAAACATTTTCTCCAGTGTCTCTGCGTTGCTGTTTATCTGCACAGAACCACTATCGGAAAGTCTCTTGATTTCAAAAAAACCCAAGAATCATTTGTGTAAACGCCCGTTTAGGATACCTCAATATCCGTGCCGGATATTGCACCGGCAGTTAAGCATTGTTGCCACATAATCACCTATATTTGGAATTAAAAAGAGCAGGGAGTAATCGGCGCGCAACGCCAACGCTCCCCGCCTCATATGTTTTTAGCTATCTTCAAGTTCTGATTTTTATCCGCCATTTTGCGCCATTTGCACGATGCGATCAAGCGCGTCTATATTCAACAAAGATTCAACAGAAAGTTTAGCGAGAGTTTCAGCTTTCCCTTTCTCGTTTTTCGGGCCGTCAATCCAAACAACACCGTCTGCACCGCCACATATATTACTAATATTCTCGAAGGGTATGATGGTTTCGCTTTTTTTCATTATGTTCTTGCAATAGACAAGCTGACCGTCGCGTAGCTGAAGCTGCGGGCCAAACGAGATATTTGCGTCGCTTAAATTCTCCTTGCTCAGGTCTTTTAGCAAGTATTCCGTATAAGCGGAATGCAGGTTTTCGGCAACTTCCTTGAAGTTATGCAAAAAGGATTTTGACAGTTTGATTGTTGTGCCGTCCTTTTTGCGGAGTTTTATTTTATGCGGATTTAATGCCGGAATAAAGCTGGCAAGTAATCCTATGATAAGTCCGCCTACAAGCCCGCCTGCTGGACTCGTCACGATAACGGTCGTACTCGTTTTCGTATCATTAATGCCTTCAAGATCGCTAAATGCTACATGTTCGCTTTTTGACCCGCGCGTGAAAATAATTCCTTCGTCAAAAATACTTAATTCTGTGTGTTTTACAAGCATGATTCCCAATAACAAAAAAACAAAAGCGATGCCGAAGAACGCGACCAAGAAAAAGATAAATGTCTCTTGATCTCCATAACGCACAACGAAAATATAGCGGTCAATCAGCGTGAGCACCCCAAGCCCCGCTAATACAAGCGCCGGAATGAAGTACAGAAGTCTCTTTTTCAGAGTCTGCCCGGATGTCATAGTGCGGCATAACAGTTCCGTGCCAAACTTATTCATAATTACAACCCCTCCTAGTAGGCGGCTAACTCCGCGTGTAACTATATACCATGCCGGAAACCTGACGGCTGCTTAGGGTAAGTGTATCCCCGGTCACACCGAATGTCCAGCTTTCTATCACACCCCATCCCAAATCTAAAAGCAAATGATTGCCTTCATCTAACAGCCATGTGAAAGACTCTATAGCCCCAGGAACACCGCGTGTTCCGCTTCCATCAGCATTCAAAATATATTGATAGCTGTCATCGCCGGTCCAAGACCATGTGCCGGTTAACGTGTGGCCGGAGGGTGGCGCTCCAACTCGCATATATTCATAATTTTCGTTAGTTGCACTCCTCGCCAAAGTCAGGTTATTCCCTAATAAGGTAAATGTCCAACGCTCAACAGCGCCCCCTCTGCCAACGGTAATCCGCGCTTCGTTGTCTCCTCGTACACCCCATGTAAACGATTCAACAGGCATACCACCACCGCCGCGTGTGCCGGTACCGTCACTGTTGAGAACATATCTCCAAGCAATATTATACGACCAGGCCCATTCGCCGACTAATGGATGACCATCCAAATCCACGGCCGCGCCGCCGCATCCAACTAAAGCTCCAATTGTCAGGACAAGAATAATTAATACCGCAAATAACCTCTTCATGTGTATGTATCTACCTTTCACTATACGTATTTGTCAAGTAGCCGCGTTTCCCTTTTCACCGGACAGCGGCGAGTGCAGCCTGCTATCTTCGGCTCGAGTACCGATTTTTCATTGCGACAACCTCACTTCGAGTATATCTAATTCTCCTGTGGTTGTCTAGACCCTAAATTTATTTTTGATTACAAGATTCACCATAGCGGTTTAAAGAGATGCGCCCTATGTCGCTTTCGCGCCGTCTGCCGATTCTTTCGGTTCTTTTTTCACCAGTGAGAGCTTCTTCCAACGCCCGGATAGGTAGTACCACATACAGAGCGCTGACGCTATGCCTGTGCAAATCACCATCGACCAATATATCCCCGCCGGTTCGCCGCCGGGATTCATTGCGGTTCTGCTCATCCCGACCCAGATATATGCCATTGGCACGCGCATTAATACGGTTGCGATAATAGTTACAATCATAACAGACAGCGTTGCCCCCGCACCGCGCAATATACCGGTCGAAGCCTGCATGAACGCGATGATAAAATAGTTCCATATCATTATGCGCTGTATGTATACGCCCCAACGCACGATCTCGTACGCGTCCGGGTCGGCAGAGTCAATGAACCACCCTATCAGGTGACCACCAAATATGTAGATCAGCGCAAACAGCACAGCTGATATAATCAGCGAGGCGATAAGCGTGATTCTAAAGCCCTTTTTTACACGATCTAATTGCCCCGCGCCGATGTTCTGCCCGGTGAAAGTCGAGACTCCGAGGCCAAGCGCTTGTCTCGGCAGCATTGAAACCGCTTCCACCTGATTAAACGCCGCTGCTGCCGCAACAAAAATCGTGGTCGATGCCATTCCTGCCGCACTGGGCACAGCAATGTCGTTAATCAACGCCTGGACGAATACCGATGCCATCGTCAGCACTGTCTGCTGAACACCGACCGGCACACCAACACGCAGTATATCCTTCACGTACCCCTTTGTCAGCCGCAGGGTGCGGCGCGTGATTTCGGCGATATCTTTCATTTTCAGCAAGCGAATCAAACATGCAACGGCTGACAGCGTTTGTGCTATAACTGTCGCCCATGCCGAACCTGCGACTTCCATATTCAGTACGCCGACGAACAGAATGTTTAGGACGATGTTCAATGCCGACGTGCAGATAAGCACGACCAGCGGAAATACAGCGTCGCCCATGCCGCGCAATATGCCGGACAGTACGTTGTAGAACCCAACGCCGACCGCGCCCGCAAACATTATCATCAGATACTGCCGCGCCCACGGGAATATCTCCGCAGCTACATTTGTTGCGTTTAATATAAAGCTCGACAGCGATATGCCCAAGACGGCAATAGTCACTGTTGCAATAAGCGTCATCACCATTGCCGAGCCGATAGAGTGAGACAGACTTTCCTTATCTTTCGCACCGAAATACTGTGCCACAACGATGGATATTCCCGCGCCGACGGTCATAAAGAACACGAAAAACAGATTTTGTATCGGCATAGATACGCCGACCGCGGCGAGCGCCACAGGACTCACCATCGTGCCCAGCATCCTTGCGTTGACCATGTTGTACATCAATTGCGCGAGATTCCCAAGGAGAAGCGGCAGGGAGAACCGCATCATCACAGACAGCGGCCGCCCCACGGTCATGTCCTGCGCGCCAAACATGCTTTTCAGTTTTGTTAATATCATCACACCATACCTTACATCTTACACTTTTGACGATATTATATAGCAAGCCACAGCCTTTTGCAAGTCTGATTGTACGTTCCACTAAATAACCCCTTAGATGAAATGTTGAGTTCATCCAAGGGGTTTATATATACTGTTAACGGTGACTATTCTGTCCTCAATGCAACTACCGGGTCTTTATTCGCCGCCACGCGGGAGGGAAGCAGACCGGCTATCAGTGATAGCAGCATACTGATAGTTATCAGTATCACCGCCCCCGTAAAGGGCAGCTGCGCTACGTTAGCCACCTCAGTGAAATGATAGATTATCGCGTTTGCCGGGAGTGTCAGAAGAAGAGTCACGGCGATTCCCAAGGCACCCGCTACGAAGCCGATAATCAGCGTCTCGGCATTGAAAACCCTGGAAATATCGCGCTTTGAAGCGCCGATGCTGCGCAGAATACCGATTTCCTTCGTCCGCTCCAGCACGGAGATGTAGGTGATTATACCTATCATAATCGACGAAACGACAAGTGAAACCGACACAAAAGCGATCAGCACATAGCTGATGGCGTTGATGATGGTTGAAACGGAACCCATCAAAAGCCCGATAAAATCGGTGTATGAGATCATATACGCATCGTCCACGCGTTCGTTGTATTCGTCGATGTAATTGATTATAGCGTCCTTATTTTCAAAACTGGAAGGGAAAATGCTGATTGTCGATGGGTCAGACAAATCCGCGACGCCGAGGATTCTTAGATTTCTTTCAAATGACGCAAACTCAGCTTGCCGGGTGGAAGACTCATTGAACGTCGCGACTATATATTCGTCCGAGGCTCCTGCGTCCAACATCGCGGTGACTTGCCCCATAGTCTGTTCCTGCAAATCGTCGGGCAGGGTGAAAATGAACTCCCATACGTCTTCAAGGCTGGTGAACAATTCGGCGGCTTGTTCTTCGCCGAACGGACGGCCTGTAAACACGTCGATATACGGGTTTTGCAGCTGCTCTATGACAATTTCGGCCTCGTTAGTCCGGTTTATCACATATCTGGTCAAGGCGTTTGTGAATCCGACCACACCGCTTTGGGCCACGGCAATGGCGTCCTCATTCGGGCGCAGTATGCCGACTATGTTGAGCTCAATTGCGTTATCAAACACATCCTGCATATGGATAAAATTGTCCGACAAGTCTGCCCAGTCATCGTCCGCCCTGACAAAACGATCAGGTGGGAGGATGAGGCGATAGCTAAGCCCAAGGATTTCATCAAACGAGAAGCTAAGGCCGCGTTCATATTCAAGCGGATCGCCAGCCATCCACGCCTGCTGCATATCGCGCAAATCGGCGGGGCCGAAAAGACCCAGCGAGTACATCATAACATCAGTGATCCTGCCGCTGCCGCTTGAAATCAGTACAACATCATTCGCGGATTCGGGCCAGTGCCCGGCGAGCAGGTCGTACTGCGACTCCAGAAAAGCCTGGTTGTCGATAAGCTCAACCCACATGTCGTTATTGCCCATCATCGGATTTGAGAACGGCCCCGTATCCATCGGCCCCGCTCCCGCTCCGGTGGCCATGCCAATCACTTCAAGCAGTGGGTTTGGATTCACACGGAAAAATACGCCCGACTCATCTTCCCTGTATAGGTACAGTTCAATATCGTAGCCGAATTGAATTGCGGTCACAAGGGGGGCTAATATTTCATAATCGGCCTCCAGCTGCGCTTTGAAACGGGCGAGGTCGTTTGTCTCTATATTGGCCATGGTCATGTTCATCATTCTGTTCATTATGTTATTGACGTAGACTCTGTCATCAGCGAGCGGGCCGCGGGCGCCCGGCGGACCCTCGTCACTTAATGCTTGCATGAAAGACATGAAATCGAATTCCTCCCGCTGGATCACAATCGGATAGGACGACAGTGTCTCTTCTTCAACGCGGGCTATGTAAGTCTGCATACCGTTTGACATCGCGAGTATAAGCGCGATGCCGATTATGCCGATACTGCCGGCAAAAGCCGTCAAAAACGTTCTGGTTTTCTTTGTCAGCAGATTGTTCAGACTCAGCGCCAGCGCCATGAAAAACGACATAGAGACCTTGCCAGAGTCTTTATTGTCAGAAACTGTATCCGCTTGGGCCACCGGGTCGGAATCGCTTATAATCCGCCCGTCCAGCAGGCGGACTATGCGTGTCGAATATTTATCAGCTAGTTCCGGATTATGCGTCACCATGATGACGAGTTTTTCCTTGGAGATTTCCTTCAGAACTTCCATTATCTGCACGCTTGTTTCACTGTCAAGCGCCCCTGTCGGTTCGTCGGCCAGCAGAATGTCAGGGTTGTTCACAAGTGCGCGGGCAATCGCCACGCGCTGCATCTGGCCGCCGGAAAGCTGGTTCGGTTTCTTATTTATCTGGTCTGCAAGCCCGACTTCCTGAAGCACGGCTTTGGCGCGGTCCGTACGCTCTTTCTTCGACACGCCGGAGAGGGTGAGGGCAAGCTCTACATTTGACAACACAGTCTGATGCGGAATGAGGTTGTACGACTGGAACACAAAGCCGACGGAGTGGTTGCGATAAGCGTCC
>WQWC01000035.1 GCA_009785525.1 Oscillospiraceae bacterium
CAGCCACGGCCAGAAATTTGATGTCATCATCACCAACAACTTTATAGAGTATGAAGGCCTGTTCATCATCAACAAAGAAGTGATCGGCCAGGAACCAGACCTCGCACATTGGGGCGTGGATGAAGACACGCTATTCTACGTAGGCGTCCAAGCGGTTGATTCAGAAGAGTTCTTATACTTCATACAGTTAAGCGAAGACAGCAACATATTCGTGTATGAAAATGCGGTCGGCATGGAAATCCCCGACGGTGAACCGCAATTTGTCATCCCGATTTCTGAATCAACGCCAGCCATTTTGGTTGGCCTGACAACGCTTTATTCAAACTATGCAGTCATTGAGTTCGATGACGCGGACGGCAACGAGTTGCGCTACCCATCGGAAATTGGTTTCGCAGCCATCATTGACGGGCCGACCTTAGACGACGGCAACTTGTACGCAACAGTCCTCAACATATTCATGCCGGGTAACTACGTCATTATTGACGAAGGCACGCTGACCATATCGAAATTGCTGGACGGCGACTATGAAATATTCGGAATAGACGAAACTTCCGAATTCTTCGTAGGCGTTATGCGGGATGACTCCGAAGACTTGTTGAGCTTTGTGTACTTGGCAGACAATGTCTACGTTTATGTAGGCTCAGTAAATACAAAAGTTCCCGTGGGTGAACCGCAAATTCAAATCTCAATTTTCCCCGGAACTGACGTGGTGTTCCTCGGTCTCAACATAGATTACTACGATTATCTGGTGTTCGAGCTGGAGCCCGACGGTACCATCATTGACACGATTTCAGAAGATGGTTTCTTCCATTCGTTCGTTGACGGGCCGGATCGAGACGGCGACGATTTGTTCGTCACCATCACCAATACGTTCTTCTGGGTGGACGGCACAGGTTTCCGCGTATTCTATCATGCCAACGGCGGAGATGGCGACGTTCCTCTCGACGATGCGATATACTTAGAGGGCGATTTGGTTCTGGTTTTGAGTCCCGATAGTTTGTACAGAGACGGGCACACGTTCATCGGCTGGAATACAGAACCCGGCGGCAGCGGCGTCTGGTATCTGACTGGTTTTGTCCCCTTCGAAACTGAAGACGAAGATTCAGGAACCGAAGCACCCGTTGATGACCCATCCGAGGCGGAGTCTCCCGAAACGGAAGACGAAGATTCAGGCGCTGACGAACCGGATGATGATAACGCATTTGAAATGACGTATGAAAGTTTGGCACCTTATGCCCTCATTGGGGCGCCCTATGCCCTCATTGATGATGGTTCATTCGAAATGCCGGGCAGACATGTGACGCTTTACGCACAATGGCAGCCTGTCAACGGCGGCAGCGGCAATGGTAGCGGAGGCGACAATCATACTCCCCCGCCTCCCGAAAATTACATCCCACGAGTTCCGCCGCCCATACCAAGGCCTGCGCCTGGTGAATTCTTTATACCGCAACATATTTGGTACGTTCGCGGCGACGATAACATAAATATGCGCCCCGATGCCAATGTTACCCGCGCAGAAGTCGCCATGGTGTTTTATCGCCTGCTCAGACCCGAATGGAAGCTTTTTGAGCCAGACGGTACACCGTTTTCTGACGTTGCTGGAGACGAATGGTATGGACGTGCAATCGGCATTCTTGCGAACTTCGGCATAGTTGAAGGTTACGATGACGGCACTTTCCGCCCTAACGCGCCGATATCACGTAAGGAATTCGCGGCGGTTGTATCGCGTTTTGACAATCTCGCTAACACCGATAACAATCCATATACCGACCTAGACCCGAACGATTGGGCATATAGATATATCTTGTCGGCCACACAAAAAGGTTGGTTCATAGGATACAGGGATATGTTCAGACCTGACGCACATCTGACCAGGGCAGAGATGGTTACCGCAATCAACCGTATATTTGATCGTATTACGTTGCTTGAGGATGTACCTGATAATGTATTCAGATTCCTTGATCTCGATGAGAGTCACTGGGCATACGCAGACTTCATGGAAGCCGCGCATACACACACATACCAGCGGCGCGACATCAACAACACCGAAGTTTGGATAGAGATTATAGAAACCGGACTTGATGCCCCATATAACAGATAAATATGAAAAACAGCCGAGGGATTTAATCCCTCGGCTGTTTTTTATGTACGCGCAGATTTGTTCCTTAAACAAACATTACGAACAAGAACAATCCCTACGCCGGGACTCCGCTGGGTGAGGTGATGGCGCTCGACTTCGCGGTCCATGAATTGGCGTTGTATCTGGACACGCACAAAGACGACAAGGATGCGTTTGATATGTTGAAATCAATGTTGGCCCTCAGCACAAAAGCCCGCAAAGAGTACGAAAGAATGTTCGGCCCGATTGACATCAGGGATCTGGAGAATGCGGACAAATTTACATGGCTTTCAGACCCCTGGCCATGGGAATATTCGGAAAGAAGGAAATAAGATATGTTTGTATATGAAAAAAAACTGCAATATCCCGTGAACATTAAGAACCCCAATCCCGCGCTGGCAAAGTTCATAATTAGCCAATATGGCGGCCCCGACGGTGAGTTAGGTGCGTCTCTGCGTTATTTGAGCCAACGGTACACCATGCCTTACCCAGAGCTAAAGGGACTGCTTACCGATATAGGTACCAAGGCTTCAAAAAAGCCCCGGTACCGCATTTTTAACTCTCAAACTTAATCTCATCAAACACGCAAAGGTCGTAATATCCGATCTTGCGATAAATCCCGCATGATATGGGGTTATTGGCATCAGCAAACAGGCAGCAGAATTTATTGCCGCGCTCCAACAATATCCGCGACAGTTCCGCCACAACTGACGACGCATACCCCTTCCCGCGATAATGCGGCGGTGTGTAAACGGCATTCACCACCGCGCCATTTTTCGTACTGCGTCCGTGAGCGGCCTGTGATACAGGATGACCATCCTCCCATATATAATGGGTGTCATTGCCAAGGCGCATTTTTGCCCGCTCAACATTTGTTGGTATATCATATGTTTCAACATCGCACTCTTCCGAAAATGCGCGCTCCCAATACGGAACGTAGACCAAATCATCTTCGCGCAGCGGGCGACAAAATCCCGGCGCTTTAGGTATGTCGGTTACTTTGTCGAGACGCATGATGTTCATTGATACATGCAAGTGAAAACTATTGCTATGTACCTCTGCAAATCGCCGCGCCAGCCCCTGCTCCGCCAGCACACCAGGTGGAGTAAATTCAAGACTTTTCAGTTCATCAGACAGCAGCTTCACCGCTACGTCATTCGGCTTGTTGCGTGTTTCATATAGCACGATATTAAAAGGCGGCGTACACGCGGCGACAAGCGTAATTTCTCCGCTTGAGTCTTTAACCGAGGCTAAAAACCAGTTTGACTTATCTGCCACTTTGTTGTTGATAAAGCTGATCGGCAGATTATTCTGCACCTCATTCTCAAGCAAAATCTCCAACGTGTCGGCGGCAAATGCTTCTGTGTTTTCATAATGTATAAGTTTCATTTTTTACATCCTTTCTCAATTCTTTTTCGTGCGATACCAATATGAATATATTGTTTTGTATCCAAGTTTAGTGTATAGATTTACAGCCTTTTCATTTTCTTGCACTACCTGCAAATAACCTGTATGCGCGCCCAACTGCTTCGCCGCCGATAAAAGCGATTCGCATATTGCGGTGCCGTGCCCCCTGCCGCGTTTCGATTCGTCAACGACAATGTTCAGCAAGCCCATGTATCCGCGTTCAATCACAGCCGAGCCGCAAGCTACGGATACTCCGTCTTTGACAATTCGTCCGCAGATCATGGTGTTTTTCACATTTTCAAGTATCTGTTTTGTTGTCGATTTCTTAACATCATCAGTGTAATTACTAAACGAAAAATATGCGTCCAGCCATTCTTTGTCGGCAAAGCTGGTTGTAATGCAATCATTCGACAAAAAGCTTTTATCCGGCAAATCCATACACATAACATATGTATGGTCAATAGCCGTATAACCTAAAAGATCAAGAGCCTTATTAATATTCGAATCACTGTCTTCAGTCAATTTATACAGTGCAGGCAACCCATGTGAAAAGTACCGCTTTTCACATTCAGTTATCTTTTCTCGCAAGTCAAGCGTTGACATATAGAGCGGATTGATTGAATTCGCCCTGTTTGTATAGCCATTGGCAAATCGCAGAACCCATCCGTCATAAATCTGCGTTTGCAATGCGGGATGGGCGTTTAGTGAAAGTTCCTCGTACATCAAAATAGTATTGTTCATGGTGTCTCCTCCGTTTCATGCGTTTTCAGCCGATTCAGCAATTTGTAATACGGCCCGTATTTATCTTCTCCGTCGAAAATAATCTCGTCAAACCCTTTGCGTTGAAATAACCGCAGCGCGCCTTCGTTATCTTTATTCACGCCGACAGTGATCTCTTTGTATCCCATCGTTATGGCTTTGCAAATTATGTAGTCGATTAGAATGCCTCCGATTCCTCGATTTCGACAACCGTCTTTTACGATCATGCGCGACAAATATACACGCCGCCCCGGTACGCTGTAATCGGGATCATTTTGCTCGTATACAATTGAGCCTTCACACAAATATTCGCCGTTTACGGAGTAAACGTAGATCTCACGATTGCCGGAAACAAGTTCGTCATAAAAGCGCTTCGCCATCTCCGGTCTTTGGGTCATATCCCAAATGTTAGCGCATTTGTGGTAATCTTCGGGTTTAAGTTCGATAATTTCATAGTTCATATTTAATCACTCCAATATATCAGGCTGTTCTGCAATCATATCAGGAATATTGTCAAGAACATTTTGCAGACAATTCGCCTGGTCCAGTATTTGCATTGTTTCATTATGCGGTGCAGCATATATGCCGGGCCAGAAATATTCATTATATTCCGGGCGGCATTTAAAAGCTAAAATCGGCTCATCAATCGAAAACTGCGCATTTACCCCCGGTTTGTTACCCCGCGCATCTATTTTGATCCATCGGACATCAATAAATATGGCATTGTAGCAATGCACAGCATGTGCGCCGTTTGACATTATTACACGTTGGAAACAAAAACCGACAGGAATACTTTGTGACCGTAACAGAGCGGCAAGCAAGTTCGCCTTTGCGTGGCATATGCCGGTTTTGCGTTTTAAAACGTCTGAAGCTCTGGCTGTAATAATGTCAGAGTTTATATCGAAAGTATGGGGTATTTCGTCACGAACAAATTCAAAAGCGACTTGTGACTTTTGAATATCGTCTTTTAAATTACCGAAAAGCTCCGCCGCTTTTTCTTGAATATTAGGCGAGGAAAAGTCTATGTATTTGTGTTCTTGCAGGAATAGATTCATAATTATACCTCTTTCTTCAGCCATAACAGCGTCTCCCCATGATTATTTCGTATCATAGCCTTTTCCTCAAAATCTTTCTTAAGCGCGATAAGTCCGGTTTCATAATCTGCATCTTTAATCAACTGGAACATTGAATATCCCTTGTTCTCAACCAATTTTACAAACTCCTCCGAAATAGTAAATTCATCGTCACTGTCGGTGATGACTGTTCTGTATTCAGCAAGTCCAACAATTTGGGCAGCACTGGCAATGTCTGGTATGTTTAGGATAACGACGCTTTTCAACTGCGACGGTGGTCGGGAAATATTTGACCCAAAACCGTGTTTCAAGTTGTTGATGAGATTCGGTAAGTATGCAGATAAGCCCATCAGATTTCAGAACGCGGCAAAGCTCCGAAAACATCATCTCTAAATCAGGCACATGGTGAATGACGTCGGTCATATAGATAAAATCAAAATAATTATCTGCGAACGGTATTTCCCTATGATCTCCGTTCTTCACGTCTAATCCTTTTGCTTGCGCCTGTTCTCTCATGCCTTCGGACGGCTCCACGCCATATATTTCTGAATTAGTCAGCTTTTTTAACGCATACATAAAGTTGCCCGTACCGCACCCAAAATCGAGAATGGTCTTTCCGTTAAGCGGCAACTCTGACGCAAATAGATTGATAATGTTGATATTTGTAATACGCGTCAGGTCATAATCCTTTGCCAAAATGTTATAATTTATCGTCATACCGATTCCCCCTTCTCCGATATCGTCAGCAAATGCGTTGAAATACCCATGATGCTTTCCTCTCTCTCGCAGAGCCGTACAATACGCATTATGCTCTCACGTTTAACTTCATCTTTCCAAACTTCATCCAAGTTCACAACATAGGGACACACGGGGCCGAGAATGCCGCGCACGTCCGTATTGCAAAACCCCGCGGATTTGGTTTCCGCTTTAAGTTCGTCCGGCAGATGAAAATATGACCTGCCTATTCCGCTGTATTTTGACGCGGAATTTTTTATATGATGCCCTGTCTTTATCTCATGCTCAATCATTCCGTAAAACTCCGGCTCATCAAGCAGAGTGTTTTTCTGCCCATATGACATTACCGCCCAAAGTATGGTTGCGTAACGGGTAATCGCCGCTGTGAACAACAGTCCGCCTGATTTTAGCAAGCGGTAACATTCCGTGAGGGCAAGTTGTCTTTCAGCGTATTCGACAATGTGATAAAGCGGGCCGAATAACAAGACTGCATCAGCGCTTTCATCAGGGCGGTTAATGCTCCGCGCGTCGGAAACTTCCATTGCTTTCAACGGATGTTCTGTTGTAAATTCCCTTGCCATTTCTATGTTTTTCTCAGAAAGGTCATACAAGTAAACTTCATATCCGAGCGAGCTGAGCCAAAACGAATACTCACCATATGCGCCGCCGATGTCGTATATCACGGCGGGAGCAGGGGGCAGCTTTTGCCGCAGAATTTCCTTAGTTCGTTCAAATTCTATCAATCCCAATCCGGAGCGCAGGCGGTCTTTTTCGATTCCCGCGTTATATCCGGCAAGGACGTCTTTATCAATTGTTTTCATGGTATACCCTCCAAATCAAAAATAAAAAACGGCCGAAATCCTTCTGATCGGACTTCGGCCGTTGATCGCAATAGTTTTGTAAATATCACATCTACAAATGCAACAGCAAAAGCCCGTCACCGCGTACGGTCACGAGTTCATATCGTTGCATAATCGCTGTATTTGCTTTGAACATGACGAGCTTTTCCTCCCGTTTGAAATATGAGAGTTATTATAAGCATAACTCGATTGCCTTGTCAACCCCTAAAATTTTTATTTGACAAATTTACAGTGAGATGCTATAATTATATCGTTATTTTAAAAAATGCACTCGCGAAAGGAGTTGTAAAAGAATGTCGGTTGTAATGGTGATTGTAACTTAAACTGCATATTGGCGGCTCATAGCGTGTTTTTTACGGGTAATATCCCCGCGTTTTGTTATGCGTCGCGATTGAAGTAACCTTATCAACTTTTACTGCTTTTTGCGGGATACGATGTAGGTCGTGTCCTTTTTTGATTTCTACACCGCAAAACAGCAGCTTCGATGGAGGCTGCTTGTTTGCGGTATTTTTGCGCCTAAAAATAATTTTAATCCACAAGGAGAACCTAATTTGATTGATTTAAAACAATACGGCTATATCGAATCTGACCCCCCCACTGACGGGTTGATTCCCGGACGCGTTACGGAAGTTCAGCGGGATCAATACACCGTTATCACCGAACATGGCGAAGTATCCGCCGTGCTGAAGGGCGCGTTTCATCACAACGCACAGGCACGCGAAGATTTTCCATGTGTTGGAGACTTTGTGCTGCTGCAATACAATGAGAGCGGCGTTTCGCTCATAACAAAATTGCTGTCGCGCCGCTCAAAATTTTCCCGCGCTGACTTTTCCGGTCACGCGGTTGGATATGCTAAAACCATTCTGGAACAGGTTGTCGCTGCTAACTTTGACTACGTATTTATCGTTACATCGCTGAATCAAGATTTCAAAGTCAGCCGAATCCTGCGTTACCTGACGCAAGCACGGCAAAGCGGCGGACAGCCTGTTGTGGTTTTGACTAAGGCAGATTTGGCTGAAGATTTTGACATGCAATTACTCAAAGTAAAGCAAGCCGCACCGGGTGTGCCGGTACATGCTGTTTCCGCCCACACCGGATTCGGGTTGGAGGCATTGAACGGATATTTGCAACCCCGCAAAACCGTGGTATTCCTCGGCATGTCCGGCGTAGGGAAATCGTCGCTGTTGAACACGCTGATGGAGCAGGAAGTGATGGCGGTGAAGTCTATCCGCGAGGACGACAGCCGCGGTCGCCACACGACCACACATCGCCAGCTTTTCATGCTGCCCTGCGGCGCGATGGTTATCGACACGCCGGGTATGCGCGAGCTCGGACTGTTTGCTGTGGACGAGGGTATCAGCGCGGGATTTGCTGATGTGGAGGAACTAATCACGCAATGCCGGTTCAGCGATTGCCGACACCAAACAGAACCCGGCTGCGCGATTCTCTCAGCGCTCACTAACGCCTCACTGCCGCGTGAACGTTGGGAACTCTATCTCGCGCAAAGGCGGGAAAACAAGTATGTCGAAGATAAGAGCGCATTTATGCGCGAAAGAGAAGCGTTTGCGAAGTCTATCGCGAAGTTTTCGAAAGAATATAATAAACATGGGAGGAGAATGAATGGGAAATAAAAAAGATTCCACACGCGAAAAGAACCAGCGAAAATTCAATGAAGAATTAGCGTTTATGGATAGAAACCGCCCTGATTATCGGAACACAGCCTGCGAGGAGAGGTTCACATGTAAAGTTTGCGGAGCTCTGGTTTCCCCAGAAGACGCGGGTAGCTTGCATCGTAACCATTGCCCCAAATGCCTCTCCAGTGTCCATGTGGACATTGAGCCGGGGGATAGGTTATCTGTGTGCCGTGGGACTATGGACCCGATAAGCGTATGGGTACGCAAAAACGGGGAATGGGCAATAATCCACCGCTGCCGGATTTGCGGCGAGCTTATCTCAAACCGTATAGCAGCGGATGACAACCCCGCCCTGCTTATGTCCATCGCGGTAAAGCCCCTGGCAATGCCACCATTCCCGCTGGGATTGCTGGGGCAAGAGACTATGAAAGGAAGATAGACAATGAATATCAATCTACGTTTAGAAACCCCCGCCGATTACCACGCGGTCGAAGCACTCACCCGCGAGGCGTTTTGGCAGTTTTGGAGTGAGGAACAGCAGATTTGTGACGAGCACCTGCTTGTGCATCGGCTCCGGAATGTCTCGGCTTTCGTGCCGGAGCTAAATTACGTGGTTGAAATCGGCGGCAAAATCGTTGGACATATCATCTACACCAAAAGCCGCATTGAGGATGATTCCGGACAAACGCATGAAACGCTGACCTTCGGCCCACTCACTGTGTCGCCGGAATTCCAAAACAGTGGCATCGGGCAAGCGCTGATGCTTCACACTTTCGACGAGGCACGGCGCTTGGGACACCGCGCGGTACTCATCTTCGGTTACCCCGATTACTACCCCCGCGTCGGGTTCCGGCGCGCGGCTGAGTTCGACATCACCACCGCTGCCGGAGAAACTTTTGATCCGTTCATGGTGTACCCGCTTTATGATGGCGCGTTGGACGGAATTCAAGGACGTTATTACATTGACCCTGTATATGAATCGTTGACACAAAAAGACACCTTAGCGTTCGACAAACAATTCCCGCCGAAACAGCCGCATATCCCCAGCCCCATCAACGTTCTGTTGGATCGCTTGGAACCCCACGCGGCGGAAGCCATTCAAGGCTTGGGGTTCCGGAATCTTGAAATGCTGAGATCAAAAAGTGAGCGAGAAATATCGTCCCTGCCCGGCATGAATGCAAACGCGGTCGAAATCATTCGCGCAGTGATGCGGGAGCATGGATTTCGTTGGGGGGAAATGAGATGCAAATAATTGACTTCACCATCGCACATATTGAACAAGCAACGTTGATTACAAAGCAAAATTATGCAGAGGCACGCAGGTTTGTTCCCGTGCTGCCTCCCATTGATAAAACGCCGGATTTGACTCCGTTTGCGGAAAACAACTTCGGCGTGGCGGCGTTCGATAACGGCAATATGGTCGGATTCATGTGTTCAGTTTCACCAGTCGAACGGCCGTTTCAAATTCCGGATATTCTGGGAGCGTATGTCCCGCTTCTCACGCATGGAAGCGATTATCATAATCGCGCCGCACTTTACGCTAGTATGTATGAATCCGCATCAAAAAAGTGGGTGGCGGCTGGCGCAGTAAATCATACTATTGTGCTCTATGCCCATGATATAGAAACTCAAATGCAGTTCTTCCGATATCGTTTTGGAACACATGGCATTGATGCTATAAGAGAAATAACTGGGCTAAATGCTAAAGCTCCCCCTGAATTTCAATTTGCCGAACTTACGCCCACTGAGTTTGACATGGTATTTCCTCTCCACAATCTCTTGCGGGATCATTTTCTACAAAGCCCAATGTTCATCAGCTTCCCACATATCACGTTGGACGAATTCCGACAAATGAACGAAAAAGAAAATGCCCGTTATTTTGTGGTAAAATCCGATAGCGAGATCGTTGGATATATGAAATTTTCTGAGCATGGGGAAACGTTCATCAGCCGTGAATCTGATATGATAAACCTTTGCGGGGCATATCTGCTATCAGAATTTCGCGGGAAAGGCGTGTATGATGCATTGTTGAGTTACGCCGCCTCTACATTGGCTCTTGACGGATATAAAAGAATAGGCGTTGATTTTGAAAGTTTTAACCCAACCGCACGCGGCTTTTGGCTAAAACATTTCACGCCATATACCACCTCTGTCGTTCGCCGCATAAGCTAGTCAATCCGACTTAATGTCGTTATGTCATACGAACAAGCTGCACCCCATATACTCCCGTAAAGGGGGGCAAACACATGGCAAACAAACGGCGAACTCCGCGTGAATTTGTGCTCATAAGCAAACCACCTCCAAGGATTGATGCGCAAGAATTCCCAGAGTTTTACACTTTGTATCAGCAAGAGATTTTCAGAGCGCTTGAACGGCGCGGACTAATTAGCTCCGCACAGCGCGACGCGGCATTGAGTGTACTTGATGGCATCCCACGCGGAGATCCCAGCGTATGACCAGATACGAAAAAATGCGTCAAGGCAAACGCAAAGTTGAAGAAAAAATTCTCCATGTCGGCGCGTATTGCCGTGTATCAACCGACAAAAACGACCAGGCAAATTCGTTTGAAAGCCAGCAGCGATATTTTCGCGAATATATTGAGCGTCAGCCAAATTGGGAGTTAATCGAAATTTTCGCGGATGAAGGCAAATCCGGAACATCTACAAAAAAACGCACGGCATTCAACCATATGATTGACGCGGCAAAACGCGGGAAACTGGATTTGATAATCACCAAAGAAATCTCACGCTTTGCCCGCAACACGCTCGACAGCATTTACTATACTCGCGAACTTAAACGACTCGGCGTCGGGGTTATCTTTCTCAACGACAACATAAACACTCTCGACCCGGACGCGGAACTGCGGCTGACAATTATGAGCTCAATCGCGCAGGAGGAAAGCCGCAAAATAAGTGACCGAGTCAAGTGGGGGCAGCGTCGGCGGATGGAACAAGGCGTGGTATTCGGGCGCGATATGTTGGGCTATGACATCAACAACGGTGTGATGACACTCAACGCAGACGGTGCCAAAATCGTGCGATTGATTTTTCACAAATTTGTCACCGAACGCAAAGGATGCCACACTATCGCGCGGGAGCTTCGTGAGGCGGGCATTCAAACTTCGACACATATGAAAGAATGGTCAAACACGGTGATTTTGCGCATTATCCGCAACGAAAAATATTGCGGCGATTTGGTGCAAAAAAAGACGTTCACGCCAGACTATCTATCGCATGAAAAGAAATACAATCGCGGCGAAGAGGAGTTCGTAATCATCCACGATCATCACGAACCGATTATCAGCCGTGAAATATTTGATCTCGCGAACGCTATGCTCGACAGCCGCGCCATGTCTCCGGAAAACAAGACAAAGATCAGCAACCGTTACTTATTTTCCGGCAAAATCAAATGCGGAATCTGCGGTGCAACATACGTAGCAAGGTACAAAAAACGCGCGGATGGCAGCGTATATAAATCATGGCGATGTCTCAACGCACAGCGTTACGGCGCACCGCGTATTGATCCCGCCGGGAATCACATTGGCTGCTCCGGACAGGGATTCCCGGAAAATGACGCACTGTATATCGTGAAGTTGCTGATGAAAAGCTTGAACATCAACCGCAAACTAATCCGTGAAAATACCACGAAGTCTATTTCGTCGATAGCACCTGGCACTGAGTCCGCTATTGACGCGCTGATCTCAGGCGATACTAGCGATGACGATTTCTACCGGGAATTCCTATCCCGGCTTGTAATAACCAATCGTGACCGTGTTGATGTGATCTTGAATCTGCTGCCATTTTGCTGGAGTTATAATTCCGGGGCTTCTTCGCCTCGCGGGTAGGGACTGAGGAATTGGGGCACCTTGAAATGGTCGGCACTATTGTCCACCAACTTACGCGTAACATGAAAATCGAGGATGTGAAAAAAGCCGGCCTTGAAACGTATTTTGTTGACCACACAGCCGGGGTGTATCCGCAGTTCGCGTCCGGATTTCCGTGGAGCGCCGCGTCAATCCAGTCAACCGGCGACACGATCGCCGACCTCACGGAAGACATGGCAGCAGATGCTGCTATCACGTAAAGACAACATCTATGGCAAGGACTGCTCTGCACGGCGGAAATTTCCCAACCCACGGCCAAAGACTGGCTAAAGCTGCTGGAGAGTTTGGGGATTGTTTATCTGCTGCAGCCATACGCTAATAACGCGCTGAAGCGCTTGACTAAAACACCGAAACTGTATTTTTGCGATACGGGACTTGTGACGAATCTATCAATGTGGCCGACAAGGGATACGCTGGTGAACGGCGCGGCAAGCGGGCATTATTTTGAAAACTTTGTCGTAGTCGAGCTGTTGAAAAACTATGCATACGTACAAAGCAGATCCAACATGACCTATTTCCGATATTCCAATGCAAAGGAAATAGATATATTCGTGGAGCGCGGCACTTCCGTTCATCCGCTTGAAATCAAGAAGTCTGCTAATCCAGACCGGCGTGAGGTGAAGAAGTTTGGTGTTTTAGATAAGACAACAACCGAAAAGAGCTACGGCGGAATAACTTGTATGTGTGAAGAGGTTATACCGATGGGTTCAAAAAACAGTTTCATACCATGTAGTTTGATATAGCGATGTAAATACGCAAACAAAAAACGGGGGGATGCCCCGTCACTTCAAGCGAGGTGACGGGGCATCCCCCGCTTTTTTTGTTTGCCCAAAAATTCAAAAGGAGGATGTGCCGTGACCCCATACACGTGGATTCAGAATCGCTTTGCTTATCACTTTGAAGACACCGTCTGCGAATCATGCCTTTACTACAAAGGAAAAATCCGGGACTGCACGCTCACAGCTTGCTGTTGCAAGAATATAAAACGCGACGCTATCAGTCATGGTTGCATCAAGCGAGATCGGGAGGCGGTTCCGTGCCGAGCGTGAGTGCTGACCAAGTCAAGCTGGTGCGCGAGGTTAACCTGCTCTTGTACCATTAGTTTGGAACGTGAGAAAACAACTAAATCGCAGAAATGCGGATATTTTATTATGAGGAGAATCACAAAATCATGAAAAATCAAGTACAAAAGTTCTACAACGAAGAATTCGGACCCCTGGAAATTCTGCTTATCGATGACAAGCCGTATTTCCCAGCTACTGAATGCGCGAAAGTTCTAGGATACAAAGATCCGGCCAAAGCAGTAAGAATGCACTGCAAAGGGGTGGACAAAATGGCCACCCCTTCCGCAGGAGGTATCCAGATGACCAATTACATCCCTGAAGGCGACCTCTACCGCCTGATCATCCGATCCAAACTCCCTGCCGTCGAGCGGTTTGAGCGCTGGGTGTTCGATGAGCTGATCCCCACGATCCGCAAGTATGGCGCTTACGTCACAGCGGATACCTTGGACGAAATGCTCCGCAATCCTAAGTTTGCGGAGTCGCTCATGCGTAAGTTGAAAGAGGAACGCGAGAAAAATGCTGAACTCATGGAGCTTAACGAAGAACTGACCGAATTTGCAGAAGAGCTTGCGCCGAAAGCGCTGTATTGCGACACTATCCTTCAAAGCGAGAATCTGATTCCAGTTAGCCTGATTGCGAAAGATTACGGCTATTCGGCAGTTGGATTCAATAATCTGCTCCATGAGCTTCGTATCCAGTTCAAAATCGGAGGTTGCTGGCTTCTCTATCAGGAGTACGCCAAGAAGGGATACACGCAGACACGTACATATTACGTGAAAAAGAAAGCCAGCGTTATACATACTTACTGGACTCAAAAAGGCCGGTTGTTTCTGTATGAGACTCTCAAAAGACATGGGATATTTCCGCTGATTGAAAAACATGCGGTTGCGGGTTAGATGAATGCCATGAATGAAATAATCAATGAACGCACAAACCCTGATGATGGTGATCGCATCACAGCCCATCTTCCCCTGCGCGTGTACATTGGCAACGTCCACGACGAGCGCATTGGCGGCTTCACCATACCTCTGCCAACAACGCCGGAAACTCTACAACCATTTCTTGATGGCGTGGAGATTACGGGCTGGCAAGACATGGAAATAATAGAAGTCACAGCAGACAATGGGGATGTGGGCGACCTTCTAACCGGCGCCGTTAAGCGGACCATGTCGCCTGACGCGCTGGACGAACTCAACTATCTTGCCGCGAAGCTTTCCGAAATGCCTCCTGTGGAATACGAGTTCCTTGCCGCCATCACACAATCCGGGCGGCATTGCAGTAGCGTCGCGGAGATTATCAATGCCGCTGAAAACATCAGGTGTTTTGATCTCCAGCCCGCGTATACTGCCGCGCAATATGGCGAGTTTCTGGTCAACATGGCAAAGGATAGCTTGTATGGTGTTTTTGACAGGCTCAGCAAATCAGAACACCCTGATGACCGGGAGTTTGCAGAATACATACAGCGGCTCGAAGAGCATGTTAATTATACTGCCTATGGAAATGCAGCCGCCGCAAGGGAAAACGGCGTTTTCACTGAATATGGATATCTGACTGAGGATGAGGCCGAATTCAAAAGCATCTATCGTACCTCTCAGGACATCCCCGATGAATACCGCATATTCACAAACCCTGATGAAATCATCAGGCCACCCTTGAAGCTTGACGGTGTGGACATTGGCGCGACGATTGTGAAACTACACGCGATTTGCACCGACAGAATGTCCAACACAGCGGAGAATCTGAAAGTCCTTATGGGTACAGGCGCCCGGAATTATCTCCTGATGATCAACCGAGAGAGAGTTTCTGTTTTTCCCGCGCTTGACGCATATAAGAGTGGAGATATTGCTGAGAAGGCCGTCGCTCACGGGTCCCACATGCCCGGCACGACCTTTTTCGCCGTCCGAGTCACGGAGCGCGGCGAAACCATAACAGGTGATTTTATCGAATTGAACACTGAGGCGCTCCGTACGAATATATCGCGGCACTCCGTTGAGCCCAACAGAATCGAGGCTGTGAAGCATGATGGGTTCAGTAAATCCTACGATTTGGAAGCATGGAATAACGTCACGGAAAGCCAACGCGGAGAATTGAAGGAATACAGGCAGCATTTCGACGAGAACAGGTTGGAGGATACCGCACGGCGTTGGCAGTCGCTCGTGGGTGCGCATGAGCAGGTCAGCAATACGGTTGGCTTGGATGTGTTCCTGCCTGATGTTGCCGCGGCGTATACGCACGTCAATATGTGTTATGGTATGCTCCGGGTCGCAGATGATGCTGCAAAGGAGATTCTCGCGCGCGGTGATGCTGATGTCTATCGGTTAGTGTTGCCGGAACCGGTAAAACTCGCGCAAATTGAAGCAATGCGACCCATAACTCAGCATAATGGCCTTGCCATAAAACGTGAAGACGTCGAGTGTCTTGACAAGTGGGCGCGACGCAAGGCAGATGATATCATGCGGAAGACAGAGCGCGGTGAGCGCGATAAGTCAAAAAGCTGTGAGGATCGTTGAATGAAACCGGGAGAAATAATTGACGGCTATAGGGTGTTACATAACATCAGACTGGGTGGCATTGAACACATCGTCGCGGAAAGCGACGCGGATCATTACAGAGTTTTTCAAGGCAGCGCCAATAACGCATTTGGCATAGTGGAATACTAGGAGGTCTGTGCAGATCACGATTATTTGCAAGTCATGCGGGAATTCGTAAATCTGCTTGGCGCGAGGCTTGACGATATTGATCATGACAGGGGCTCCAGCGGTTCGCCGCTAATTGAATACGCACCGCTCACTGCCGGGGATTGCATCCCCGGCGGCATGGATTCTGATTTGACGAGCAAGATCATCGTAATTAAATCCGGCGTATTATCACCGGAATACCGTACACTATCGCACACCTTATATGTCGCAATCGGCGGGTTCGGCACATCGCCAACGGCGAGAGGCCGGGCAGTTTTCGCGACAAATGTTTATTCCGGTGAAAGCAGCCGTTTCGATCGTGCCGATATCCTGGGTGTTGTATCGCCGGAACGGATTCCGAAATGGGCGATAAACTCAATGCGATAGATGAATACAATCCGGCCCCTGCTAAGAAAGAATCCACGCTCGAAAAGATCAGGCAGGGAAAGAAAGAGATCGCGCAGCAACAGCCGAAATCCAAAAATCAAAAGAAAAGCGGCCCGGAGCTTTAGGTGTTTACTCGGTGAGCAACGCGTTTCCGCTTGTCAAACAGCACCAGGCTAAACCCCAGCAAAGCAAAGACAACCGCAATAATGCCAAACCAGACGAATGTCATGGGCCAGCCTATGTACGCGGGATTCATGAAAAAATACGGATGAAAATCAATGGCGCCACCGATGGACATGAACACAATCCAGTACACGATAGGAAAAATCATGCCGGCAAGCATGTGTCTGTATGTAAGATTACCTTTGCGTTCAAAGACAAAGTAGTTCACGAGCGCCAGTATCATGGACAGCAGATGCGTCACAAAGTTTGCATAGTCGGAAAATATCATCGGTGCCCCGCCAAACGGTACGAGTACAAAGTTGTACACTAAGCCTGTGACGGTTATGGATACCAATGCGCTGACTGCTAGATATGGTCGGAATACACACTTTCTGTTGTATACTGCGAAACTTTGCACAAAGCTGATAACGACAAGCAGATTGCTTTGTATGGTGAAGAACTTGAGTGCAACAGGATGGAACTGCCCGCCCATTGTCATAACCAAGAAAGTGCCGTGCAAGATAATCCCGGCGCTTATCAATAAGTATAGTTTATGTATGGTTTGCTTTGTTGAACCGGTCACTGCCACACCCCTCCCGCACGTGCTTTTTCACTATTTTATTCCTTATTTCACATCCCGTCAAGCGGACGGCATCCGAAAATCAAACGAAAGGCAGACCGGCTCTATATCCGGTCTTAAATTATGGGGTGATAAAAAATTGATACATAACATTAATCACGATTTCGCTGGGACCGACGTCATACACGGCGACCTGCTGCGTGTGCTGCCAACGCTCCCGGATAATATATTCGGCGGGATTATCTGCGACCCGCCGTACTCCTCCGGTGCAGCAGATCAGAACGCAAAACAGAAAGCCACATCGCAGAAGTATTCCAGCGCGAAGCCCGACAACATGCTCCCCGATTTCGAGGGCGATTCCAAAGACCAGCGGTCATGGACGCATTGGATGGCTGAGTGGCTCTCCGAGGCCCGGCGCGTGTCGAAAGACGGCGCGCCGATTTGCATGTTCATCGACTGGCGCCAGCTACCAAGCATGACAGACGCGCTCCAGTGGGCCGGATGGCTCTGGCGCGGCGTGTTGGTTTGGGACAAGATTTCTTCCCGGCCCCAGCGTGGGCGGTTCCGTCAGCAGGCGGAGTTTATCGTTTGGGGCAGCAATGGCCACATGCCAGTGGACCGCGTGGCGCCGATATTGCCCGGAGTGTTTCGGCAGTCAATGCCGTCGCATGTTAAGAGGATACATCAGACGGAGAAACCTCTCGGTGTCATGCGTGAGATCGTGCGCATTGTTGAGCCCGGCGGGATCATCCTCGACCCGTTCGCCGGCGCGGGCACGACCATTCTCGCCGCGAAGCTTGAAGGTTACTCCGCTGTCGGGATTGAGCTGTCTCAGCATTACGCTAAAGCCGCAAAAGACCGCGTTAATGCCGGGGAGCCTGACGAGGTAGCATAGATGCAGGAGGAGCTGGAAAACAGGAGTGTCGTTCTGGCCACAAGAGCGACAAAAATGACCGCGCAGACTCTGGCAAAGCTTATGCGGACCGCGTTACGTAAGACGAACGAGGCCCACTACACACCCAAAGCGGGCAGGCAATCAATGAAACAGCTCTCTAAAGGCGGCGAATTGTCTAACGTCGAGATCACGAGCAATAACATCAAGGCTTTTGATCCATATGCGCGTAAATATAATGTGGGGTACTCTTTGAAAAAGGACGCCACGACAGACCCGCTGCGCTGGCTTGTTTTCTTCCGGTCGAAAAGTCTTGACTCTATGAATGCCGCGTTTAGTGAGTTCACCGCAAGAATGATCAAACGCGAAAGAGACAAGCCATCCATACATGAAACCATGCGTGAACACCGCGACATCGACAGGAACAAGGTTCGGGAGCGGACGCGAGGCAGAGATCGGGGGCCGGAGCTATGATGAAGATGGCACCGTTTCTGAAAAAGCACGCCGTGCCGAATATACCCTACGTTATCATTTTCTTCATTGCGCGTCAGGTCAGTTCGCAGTTTGATTGGCTCCAGTTTGATGATAATCTGGTTGCCTTTGTTTTGGCAGTAATAATCCGAATCGCTGTTGCTGTCAAAAGTAAAAACGCGAAAAAATATCGCAAGGATGTCGAATATGGCTCGGCAAGATGGAGTGCATAATATTAACTGTAACCAAATATTTTATGGACGGAGGAACAACCCATGAACAAGCAAAACAAGCTAACTGCACTCTATTCGCGGCTTTCAGACGGTGACGAGGACAGGGACGGCGGCGAGAGCAACAGCATAAAAAATCAGAGGGCATTTTTAGAACACTACGCAGGGCAACAAAAGCTAACCAACATCAAGCACTATGTAGACGATGACGAAAGCGGGCGTTTCTTTGACCGCTCCGGCTACGTTCAGATGATGGAAGATGTCGAGGGCGGCAAAGTCGGCGTTGTCATAATGAAAGACATGACCCGATGGGGGCGGGATTATCTCCAAGTGGGGAACGCTATGGAAACATTCCGCAGAAACAACGTGCGGTTTATCGCCATCAATCACGGCATAGACAGCGCAGACCAAAACACGTTAGAGTTTGCGCCGTTTATCAATATCATGTCAGAGTGGTATGCAAAGGACATCAGCAAAAAAGTAACGACAGGGATTAAGACAAAGGGCATGAGCGGCAGACCCATAATGACCGAAGCCCCTTACGGTTATGTTAAAGACCCAAACCAAAAAGACTACTGGCTGATAGACGAACCCGCCGCCGAGATTGTCCGATTGATTTACCGCTTGTTCATTGACGGAAAAAACAGAAACCAAATCGTCAATCAACTGCGGGAACAGCAAATCGCCACGCCTACATTCTACATGAAAGACCAAAACAGAGGAACAGCGAAAAGCAGACCCTTGAATGAAGCCAACCGCTTCAAATGGAACAAGGCGAGTGTAACCCACATTCTCACAAGGCAGGAGTATTGCGGCGATGTAGTGAACTTCAAAACCGCCAAACATTTCAAAGACAAACATTCCACTTACGTTGACAAAAGCCAATGGCACATCACGGAGAACGTCCACGAGCCTATCATTGACCGAGAAACTTTTGAGAACGTGCAGAGAATACTTGATAACGCGCCTGTGAAGCGACCCAATGGTGACGGTATCATTCACCCGTTGAGCGGCTTGCTTTACTGTAAAGACTGCGGTGCAAAACTGCATATACGCACAGACCGCAGAAAAGACGAGTACAGGCACATTGCCCGTTGTTCCGAGTACGCCAAAGGGAAAGGCGGCGGGGCAAAATGCTTAACGCAACATCAAATAGATTGCGATACCCTCATGGAGAATATCGCGGAACTACTCCGCAAGATTGCCAAGTATTCATTGGATAACAAGGCGAAGTTTGAAGCGTTGGTTATGGAGAACCTTGCCCTACGGCAAACGGACGAAATGAAGAAACAGCGCAAGCGTATACCGCAAATTACGGCACGGATTGAACAGATTGAAATGGTAATGAATAAGCTGTATGAGGATAACGCCCTTGAAAAAATCGACCAAGACCGTTATGAACAGCTAACACAAAAATACTCCGAAGAATATTTCCTTTTGAAAAAGGAACTGACCGAAGCCCAAGAGAGCATATCAAACCGCGAAAGCGCAAGCCAACGGGCGAAGAAGTTTATCAAACTGGTTGAAAGCTACTGCGATTTCCATGACCTCACCCCCACCGCCATCAATGAATTTATCAGTAAACTTGTTGTGCATGAACGCCACGCAAAATGTGCAACGAAGTATGTAGTCCAACACGTTGAGATTCATTTCAACTACATCGGCACTTTTGAAAACGAATTGACCGACCTTGCAGAGCCTACCGAACAGGAACTTGAACGCATGAAAGCGGAAATCGAAGAAGCGAAGAAAGAAGTAATCCGCGACTATCACAGAGCCTACCGCAAACCGTACAGGGAAAGAAACATTGAAAAAATGCGTGAGTACGAGCGCATGAAAGCGAGGGAGTACAGGGCAAGGAAAAAAGAACAACCCGCCCTGCAAGCCGCCTACTAAATCCGAATACCGACCACAGCAATCAGAGATTTCCTAATCACAGGAAGTCTCTTTTTTTGTGCCTAAAATGAAAGGAGCGATTGAATGACGAGAGCCACGAAAGCACCGACAGGACAAAAGAAGCCTGACGGAACGCTGACCAAGCAGACGGAAAAACACACCTATGTTATGCAAATATTTTTCAACCACGACAGCAAGGAAACATTCCAAGACAAGCTGTTAAAGGTAATCCATGCCGAGGGGCTAACCACGCCCATCACAACCGAAACCGAGCCGCCCAAGCCAGCATGAGCAAGGGCGGTTTTGTTAATACAATAATCTAAAATCTGAAAGGAGAACACACAATGCCAAAAAGTAAACTCACCATCGCGGAGCAAATCGAAAGAGCCAAAGAGGACATCAGACAAGAAACAAACAAACTGAAACTGCTGAACCAAAAGCAAAAGGAACAGGAACGCAAGGACAGGACGCGCCGCCTTATCGAGCGCGGGGCGATAGTAGAAAGTCTGATTGACGGAGCGGAAACCCTCGACAACGAGCGGATAAAAACGATATTGCAAACCGCTTTATCTTCTCGCCAAGTTACGCCGAGAGCTGCCGCGACAACAGGGGGAACGGCAACCACCGAAGCGGAGTAGCGTCCTATTCCCATTTTTAATGGGCGCACTTATACACCGTAAACGGTGCGTGCGGTCTGCCGACGGCGTTTTGCCCCTATCGGCGGCAAAATCGGGGAAACCCCGAA
>WQWC01000036.1 GCA_009785525.1 Oscillospiraceae bacterium
CGGCGGCGGTGGTGGAGGCGGATGGCCAACTGCACCCGTCATCACAATTACCAGCCAACCAGCAAATGCCACCGTCCCATTGGGTGAGATAGACAGCAATCTCTATGTAACGGCCACAGTCACCCAAAACGCAACGCGCAGCTACCGCTGGTATCGCGCCACTGACGCAGATCGGACGGGCGCGAGTACGTTTACGGGTGCTACAACCGCAACATTCCCGAAACCCGCAGACCTCACAGGGGCAACATATTACTTCTATGTTGTAGTGAGCGCACCGGGCGCAACCTCGGTTAGATCCGATGTGGCGGTGGTGACGGTGCTGGCAGACACAGGAACAGATGGATTCCCGTTTATAGACGTTGCGAGAACGGATTGGTTCTACCCCTATGTGAGAACGGTATGGGAGAATCAACTATTCCAAGGCACAAGCCACAATATGTTTACTCCACAGGGCAGCATGACCCGCGCTATGTTCGTTCAAGTGCTTGCCAACATGGAAAACGTGGACTTGACGGCGTACCAAGCCAACAGTGCAAACCCAAGATTCAATGACGTATCTCCGGCAGCATGGTATTTCCCGGCTGTTGAGTGGGCGGCAGGGCAAGGTCTGGTACAGGGCGTAGGTAACGGCAACTTCCAACCAGGCAGAGCCATCACCCGCGAGGAAATGGCAGTTATGCTCCATAACTATGTCGTGAGCCGGAATATCGCCTTGTCGCAGGGAGTATTGCACACATTCACAGACCAAGCGGCAATCTCTGATTGGGCTGTAGACGGTGTACGTGCCATCCAAGAAGCAGGGATCATCGTAGGTCACCCGAACGGTAGTTTTGCACCACGCGCCACAGCGACACGGGCAGAAGTAGCGACCATTTTTGCAAGGTTTTTAGAGGTTACAGGAAACTAAGCGCAGTACAGGTTCTACATGAAGAACGCCCGATTGAGCAACTTTCAATCGGGCGTTTTCTATGCGCCAAAAAGCCTTGTAAAAAATATTTTCCAAAATCTGTCCCGGAAATTTGAATGCCCATGAAGAAATACGTTACGAGAACTCAGAAAACGGCGTAGTATGAACTATACCGTTTTCCAGTACAAAAACGTTTCTTACGTCACCGCGCCTGTATAGGCGCGATTTTTTATCGGCGAAGCTATATGTGCAAACAAGCCTGAAACGACTGATTCACAGCCTCTGCGATGGTGCCGGTCTTTCGGCAGTCGCCGACGATATGAACATTGCTCTCAGGGGCGCAGCGGCGTAGCTCTTCGACGATATCCCAGCGCTCTTTCATGCCGACAGCGAGAAACACGGTATCGCAAGGTAACTCGATAAGCTCACCTGTGGCCGTATTTTTTGTCACGACACTGTTGTCTTTTACTTCAACAAGGGCTGTGCCGTAACACACAGGGATTTCCCGCTCCGCGAAGATGGTCAGCAATTCGCTTGTGATATTGCCCGCGCTGGCACGCAGATTCATTTTTGCCCTGCCCTCGTCCAGCATTTCGATTAAGACTACGTCTTTGCCGAGGTCTGCGCAGTCAAGCGCGGCCTCGAATCCCACGCCGCCGCCGCCGACAACCACGACTTTATTACCGATTTTGGAGGTATCCTCCTCAGCCTCAGGCGCCCAGAAGACGTGAGGCTTGTCGATGCCGGGAACGCTCTGTGGCACTATAGGCTCCGCTCCGACGGCGATGACTATAGCGTCATAGTTTTCAATGTCCAGAATGTCCTTTGTAACCTCAGTATTCAACAGAATCCGTGCGCCTTTTTCGGCGCATTGAGCTGCGGTGCGGCGCAACCAGGCGAGATAGTCCTGCACGTCAATCTTGAACGGGGGCGCAGCGGCGCCGATTACATTGCCGCCCAATCTGCCCGATTTTTCATAGAGGGTCACATTGTGCCCCCGGGCAATCAGCGTCTCCATGGCCTGAATGCCACCCGGGCCGCCGCCTATGACGGCAGCTTTCTTTGTGACGTTGGCCTTGGGGATAACGCCGTCCCTCAGTTCGGTGGTCATGGCGCTCATTGGATTCACGGCACAGTATGTAGGCTTCGGCACCATCAAGTGCTTCGAGCATGATAGGCACCGCAGACACGGTCGTCTGTCTTCTGGGCGATTTTCTGCGTATTTTTTCGGCATCTCGGGGTCAGCCATCAGCGGACGTAGCATCGAAACAAAATCCGCCCAGCCGTTTGAGATTATCTCCTCGGCGTAATCAATGCTCATAATAGACCCGACGGTGCTGACAAGCATATCGGGGTGTGCTTCTTTGATAGTGCGGGCGTATCGCACGTTGAAGCAGTGATCCATCAGGTAATTTTGGCACCAGTTGCGCATATACAGGTGCAGCCCGAAAGGGTCGCTGTGCAATCCTGCTGAGACGTGCAGGATATCTACGTGACCTTTCAAGTACCCCGCAAGCTCAATAGTCTCGTCTATATGCATACTGCCGGGGGCTTCCTCATCGCCGGAGCAACGGAACTCTATGACGAAATCCTCACCGCAGTGTTTGCGTATCGACTCGCACACTTCGATAGCGAATCTGGCGCGGTTTTGGGTACTGCCGCCGTATTCATCGGTGCGTTTGTTGAACATCGGGCTTGTAAACTGCGAGATAAGATTGCCATGGCCGCCGTGAACCATCACAATATCCATACCGGCTCGCTTCATCCGCGCAGCAGCTCTGCCGAACTTTTCAACAGTTTCTTTGATCTTCTCCTTCGTCATCTCAATGGTTGGGATCGGTTCACGATTGTTGCGGGCGGCGCGTAACACCTCATCTTCCGAAATGTAGGCGGAGGACGAGTATCCGGCGTGACCCATCGCCTCGAATGAAACTCCCTCACCGCCGTGATTGATTTCAAGTGACGCATGGCAGCCGAACTGCTTGCACATGTCAGCATACAGCGCAAGGGGATAGATGCAATCGTCCTTGCCTAAATCCAGTTGATAATTCTGGTCGTGGCTTTCCTCAATGTCGATAGAACAGTTGCCCAAGAACAGCGTGCAAACGCCGCCGCGCGCGAACATGCGGAACCAATCGACAAGTTCACGGGTGACATATCCGTCAGGGGTGCTAAGCACAGGCGTTGCCGGCGCGAGGGAGATACGGTTCTTGAAGTCAATGCCACGAATGCGTATGGGCTCAAAGACATGTTTGTATCGGGAATTCATAAGATGCACTCCTTTCTAAAATCGCTGATGGGTTTTCTTTATATCTTAACACATCAATTGCATGTTCACAACGATTTATGGTATGATGCAAAAAATAAACGTATCGGCGGGTTTCCGGACAAAACGCCGTATTTTAAGACATGACTTACCGGATTGCGCTATTGTATAATTACTAACTAAGAAGGGAAGGGGATGAATAATGAACTGGATACAAAGCTTGATGAATGCCGTAAAATACATCGAAGATAACTTGACCAACGATATTTGCATAGACGAAGTATCGGGTCAAGCTTATGCGTCAAGCTCGCATTTTCAGCTTATCTTTCACGTGGTGATGGGCATGACCGTCGGAGAGTATATACGTAACAGACGGCTGAGTTTGGCTGCGCAGGATTTGTTACAGCCAGGCAGCAAAATCATTGATGTGGCCATGCGCTATCAGTACGACACGCAGGAGAGCTTTTCCAAGGCGTTTACACGATTCCACGGCGTGCCGCCGTCGAAAATTCGGCAGGGTCAAGTTCGATTGTTTTATCCGCTGACCATTAACGTAACTATACAGGGAGGATTTGACATGTCGCATAAATTTATTGATGAATTTCACTTGGCCGATTGGAGTGAGATCGACGGGCAAAAGGACGAGAAACTGACTGATGCCGAAAAGTACAAAAAGATCACCGCCTGGGCGCTGGAAGCAAGGATGCAAAATCCGAACGTCTTCGACGCGCTGACCGAATGGATACTTGACGATGCCCAGTGGACGGACGATAAACTCGCTGAAAACGAGCAGATTTTGATGCAGGGTGTGTTTGCGCGGTTCAAAGAGCAAAACGCCCGGCTTCGGGCGTACTTAAAAGAGCTGGAGCCCTCCGGCGTGGTCAATGCGCCTGTGTTCGTAGCGTTGGATAGATTTGATGATGAATTGTCGGGGAGAACCCATCACGAGCAGTTACGTGAAGTTGTCGCCAGGGTATTTTCCGATTTTTCGACAATGAAAGAACGTAGTGTGCGGGAACAGATAGCAGGAAACAAAACTGGCCCTTACGGTAATGATACCGTGGATATATTCGGGTTTATCAATTATTTGAAAGATTGCGACGCCCGAGTACAGTGGTGTTTGTTCATGCCTGATTTGGTTAAGCATCAGCAAGACGGATTCAAGGTGGACAGCTTTGAGTACAAGAAAATGCCTGCCATGCGTTTTATCGGGAAAGAAGACAGTGAGCACTTAATAAGCATGGAGTGCAAACTTGATATAATGCACTTTCTTGACGCTATGTTGGAGTATAAATCAGGCTTTGACTATGATGTATATTTCATGCACCACTATGGGAAAGGCGTGGATGTTGACCCGGGGCACGGTTTTTTAGGGCGGTTTATGAAGGCAGATACTCCCGTGCCTGAAGGGTTCCTCCACTTTGATTTTGTTCCGGATGACAGCGACACGCCTTATCTGACATTCTGCTCACAGTTTGCTTTTGCCACTTTCTCCGGCGACATAGACGCCATGCACAAAGTTGAGGGCTATGACGGCGGTGCAATGTATGATGTTACCAGGAATATTATACTTGGCCAAGGCATAACCATCCCGTACCCAGAGATATACTGGACAGCGGAGGTGTTTCTTGAGGGCTACGACAAACCCAGCACCGCGTATATGTTTAGCGTGGTGGTGTAAATGCTTAATAGCAAAGGGCGTCCGGAATTTTGATTCGGACGCCCCTTGTTATTAAACCATATTGCGGAGACTATACCCCTATCTCATACTTGAGAATATAGTCATCCTGAGTCTCAACCGGCAGATGCGTGAAGTACGCGGAGAATCCGGCGATACGCACTATCAGGTCCTGATATTCCTGCGGGTTCTTCTGTGCGGCGCGCATAACCTCAGTATCCGCTACTGTGAAGCAAAACTGTATCCCGCCCTGTGTGAAGTACGACTCAATAAGCTCGCGCACTTTAGCGGTAGATTCCTCACTGCGGACAGAGTTCGCGTCAAGTCGGATATTGATCGCCCCACCGAACCTGAACTTGACCCAAGGCATTTTTGCGACGCTTTTCACGTAAGACAACGGGCCATTTTTGATAGCGTCCTGACGCGGGTCGCTGGCGGGAGAGACGGTGTCTCCTGTTCTTCTGCCGTCCGGCGTTGCCCATGTGCGTTTACCTTGCCCGACCCAGTAGAGGTCAAGACCACCGGCATTCAGCGTCCCATTATGCGGCGCTGGGCGTGAGTTGTAATGATCGGCATATAGGTTGGTGAACCATACGACTAAGTCGTCGGCCTCATCCATGTCATTGCCGTAGAACGGCACTTCGTTCAGAATCCTCTGGCGGAGAAGCTCATACCCCTCCCAGTTAGCGACCAGCGCGTCATACAACTCGCGCGTCGTCACGGTTTTGTCGTCGAAGCAGAGTTTCTTAATAACCGTCAGGCTGTCGCCTATTGTGCCGATGGCGCTTATCATACTGCCGTGACCGGTATACTTCGCCCCGCCCCAGGTTACGTCTTTGCCGGATTCCATGCAGCCGTCCATCATTATGGAAGCTGAAAGAACCGGCCAGGCCGTGTCAAAAATAAGCGCGGCGAACTGATTCATTCTGGCGCTGAAGTCTAAGCTATGTTTGATCTGGCGTTCAAATTCGGCTTGAAGCTCTTCAAACGTTTCGTACTCGTACAGCTTTTTGCATGGCAGCCGGCCTTGTGCGCCTGTCATGGGATCCACGTTGCCGTGTATGCAGAAATTCATCAGTCCCAAAAATCCGGCTCCGCCGCCGAAAGCCCCGCAGTTGGCAGCTAACGACCATTCCATTCCGCTGATACCCGGCTCGACACAGCCGAACACGCCGTATCTTCTGGCATCCTCCAGAGAGACACCTCTGGACATCTGACCCGGGATAATGACATCATCGTTGTTGAACTGCGGTAATCCCCCGCAGCGTTTGCTACAGTGGATTCCAAGTTCCCAGATACGTTCCGGCGTGTGTTTATTGATGCGCAGCGCAAGGCTAGGCTCCGCCACGCGGAGGCGTGAGTATGCCAGAAGCATCATCTCTGTCGCTATGGTATAATCGCCTGAACCATCAGTCTTTTGTCCACCAAGGGTAATAAGCATACCGGCGGCGATGTTCTGCATACCGCCCTGAAGGTCGAACATGGTCTTGCCGTTCTTGTGCGCTTCGATAAGCATGTCATTGTTGGGCTTGGGAAACATGATTATCTGATTGCCGATTTGCAGCAGGAACGCGTCAAAAAGCTCCTGCGCCTGTGCTTCGGTCAAGTCTCCGTTTTTGATATCGTTCTCCGCCAACGGGCCGAGGAAGCTGTCAATAAGCGCCGGGGAATCCGCCCAGTGCGTGCCGTCGGCTGTGATAAGGTTCTGATAGAAAAGAATGACTTGTAAGCCTTCCCACAGAGTTCTGGCGGGATTTTCGATAATCCAGTCGCATGAATCCGCCATTCTCAGAAGCTCGGCACGCCGCTCCGGATTTTCTTCCGTCTTCGCTTTTTCGCGGCAGCCTTCGGCATAACGCTTGCTCATTTGAATCATGCCGTCGCATGTTTTGATAATCGCGCGATAGAACAGTTCACTGCGGACATTATCGGCCGTCGTGTGTTTTACGATTTCCTCCAGCTTTTCGATTGCCTGCTGGCGCACCGCGCCGAAGCCTACCATCGCGGCTTTCTCGTACCCCGGACAGAAATGCCCTGGATATGAGCCGGTCAACTGTGTGATATCCATACCCGGCGGGAATCTCTCAAAGTAATCTGGCGGCATAAGTCCGCGGCCGGTGGCGCCGATATCTTTGCCTACCCAGTAATCGGCCAGATGCAGCAGCTCCTCGCGCTCCGCATCGCTGACCCAGATGCTCCCCGGAACCTGCCACGCGGCGCGGAACCTCTCGTCAGTATCGTCAAAGCAGCCTTTGAACCAGCTGTGCGCTGTCTGCTCAATATCAAAGTGTACAGAGCGGGTATGCGGGCCTGCGTCGCCGAGGAAAATATCGTCATCGTCGATATTGATTGCCCGTGTGGTACACCACTTGTGAAGGAACCCCGCGCGCTTCATTACGGGATATTCGTTCTCGTGTGTCCTGTAATACTCCGTGATAATCCGGTTGCGCTCAATATTCAAGCGCAGGTCTTTGTTGATTCTTTCTCTTTTTGCCTTGAGTCCTTGGATACGCTCTGAAATAGGAATATCAAATTTTGTTGTGGTTGCCATGGTATCCTCCTTCTCACGCCCGGTCAGGCGTGTTTAATTACTTTATTTTATTGGCGAACTGCATTCACCCCTATGGGATTTGAGTCTAGTCCGCCACCATACGCTCCAGTGCTTCGCGGATTTCATCTCCGTTTAAGATGCGGAATGTATATGTTCTAAAACCACGTTCTGTCATCATTCCGTGACTTTCACCAAGAGCAATATTTATTGACCGAAACCGATTACCCGATTGATAAAATTGAAGCGTCCATTCAGCAAAAGCAAATCCTGTAAATGCAGATCCGCTACGCCGAATCCGTGTTTCTGCCAATAGGTATATCAGTTCATCCTGATCTATATCATATGTCACATCCCCTGACGGACCTCGCACACGCCAAATTGTAACGCTATCCAACAAAGGGACAGAATCTGTCAAAAGAGGCTGTGAGCGGTATCGGATGCTGATCGCAAGAATTATAAGGACAAGAATTACACCGCAAATCAATTTTACCGCCCAAGACAGATGCTTTTGTTTCACTTGTTCTGACACAGTATCCCCTTTCTCACTTCCGCAAGAATCTATAAGTTTTAATGCTCCAAATCAGCACGCCGAGCGATGCGAGCGATAAAGCGGATAAGATGATAGTCGCAATAAGAAAGGGTCTTGCCGAGTTAAGCGGCTCATAGGTGATGAGCGTGAGATGCCAGCCGTCACCGAGAGACTCGGTATTAACAACATGGTAGCCCGGCCAGGCGACATTGTCGCCGTGGCGAAAGGCAACCCAGGCACTGGTTCTGTGCGCGTGCAGAGGTGTGCCGAAAAGCGTATAGGTCATACTGTTTTCATAGAAAACAATGGATATATCGCGTGCGCCTTCGGTCTCTGTCCACACCAGCGTAAGTGCGGCGTGCAGCTCATGCGGGGCAAGCCACGGAATTTCATCCCACCGCCCCCGCCAAATCGCCTCATCGTATGATGAAACGATTAAATGGGGGAGAATCGCCACTTCCCTTGCGTGCAGTTCTTCGGAGGCAGCCAGATAGTCAAGATATGTACGGTTTTCCGCGAAAAACTCACGCGCTTGCGGCAATCTTGCCCTGCCAAACTCGGCGGCGTGATCTAAAACCGCGTGCTGTTCCAGGTCACGCTGCCGTCTGGTATTGGTATGGTTCCCCAAAAAGACAGCGATCGCCGCAAACACGACAAATGCGATGGCTAGAAAACGTCTCACGGTCATGGCAAAGTCCTCCCTTTCAAGAATCAAGCAAAAATATGACAAAACACCCGCCGACTGCGGTCGGCACCCTCTTTACTAAAGAGGGCTCGGATAACGTAAAACCAACCTCTGCCCTCTTTAGTAAAGAGGGTGGTTCCGCAGGACCGGGTGTTTTGTTTTTGGAATAATGTAAATTTTCCACATAACGACACAATGGCCCGTGCGTCCCGCATTTCATTGATCTGCCGCCTAATACAACTGACAATTCAGCCCATAACTCTGGAACATCTCAAGCGTCTTCAGCATAAAAGCCTCTGCCGGCGGCTCTACGTTGCTCAATGGATAGCGCCAGCCCAGGCGGTCGTACTTCATTTTTCCCGTTTTGTGATACGGCAGCAACTGCACCAGCTTCACCGCTTCACCCAGCGATGCACAAAACTCCGCCGTTTGACGTAAATTATCTTCTTTATCGGTAAGCTTCGGGATAACAGGCACCCGGATTTGCAGCGAGGCCCCGTGCTCTGCCAGAAAGCGGGCGTTAGTCAAGACAAGCTCATTCCCGACGCCGACGAGCTTTTTGTGCATCACTGTATCCATATGCTTGATATCGTACAAAAATAGGTCAATATACGGCAGAATTTTTTCATACAATTCCGTGGCGGCACAGCCCGTGGTATCCAGGCAGATGTGCAATCCACTGTCTTTCAGGCGTTTCGCCAAATTGTAGGTGAACGCGAACTGGTCCATTGCCTCCCCGCCAGAAATGGTCACCCCGCCGCCGTTTTTGAAGAACCCGCGATCCTTATCAAGTCGGTTGTACACTTCGTCAACCGTTGTATTCCAAGCTGATGGATAAAGCGCCTTGGTTATACACGCCTCAGTACATTTTAAGCAGACCGTGCATTTTTCACGGTCGATTTTTGCTTTTTGTATCATCCCAGAACCATCAAGAGCCTGCACCGGTTCTTCTCTCGATATCGCACCCTCGGGACAGGCGTTTATACACGCGTCTCGGCACAAATCCGTACCTAGGCACTTTACCGGTAGATAACTCAACTCAAACTCATGATATTGTGACTCCGGGCTGTGACACCATAGACAGCGCAAAGGGCAGCCCTTTGTGTAAACCGTCGTACGTATGCCCGGCCCATCGTGTACTGCATAACCCTGTATATCGTAAATATGTCCCGCTACGTTCTCATATTCCACCGTTAATCCTGCCTTAATTCAAATCATTATCTTTGGAGAAATATTATCACGAGACGGGTTATATGTCAAGACTGAGAGCTGTACAGTGTGGTATAATGGGTTGGGAAAATATATATTTTGGGAGGTTGCTCCGATATGATAAAAATAATCGTCACAGATTTAGACAATACCCTTCTGCGAAGCGATAAATCTATTTCCGACCGTACCATCACCGTGCTAAAAGAGTGCCGAACAAAAGGCATCAAGATAGTTTTCGCCACCGCAAGGTCAACACAATCGGCGTCGCGATTTCTTGAACAGTTCACGCCCGACATCTTCGTCGGCTACGGTGGGGCGCTGGTATCAGCCGGTGAAGAAGTAATCCACCGTTTCGACATTTCGGCGGAGATTGCAGCCCGGATAATCAAAGACTGCTTGAACACACCGGAGATATCGGCTATCCTTGCGATAAACGAATCCGTTGCGCTTACAAACAATGTGGAAGCTCTGGCGGAAAAGGACTCGGCGCATTATCAGTATGTCGATTCGTTAACCGACTGCAATTATTCCTACTTAAAAATCTCCATAAACGCCGCAAGTCAGCCTGCCATTGAAAAGATTGCCGCGAATTATCCCACACTTGATATGTTGCGGTATACCGGCGAAAATCTATACAGATTTGCAAACCGGAACGCGGTAAAATGGAACGCGCTCACGGCGATATCCAAGCACTTTAATGTCAGCACCGATACATTCGTAGCTTTCGGCGATGATGTAAACGACCTGGAAATGATAGCGAAATGCGGCATAGGCGTCGCGGTTGAAAACGCCATTGATGAGGTCAAGGCGGTTGCCGGGTATATCTGCGGCTCAAACGACAATGATGGCGTGGCGAATTGGCTGAAAAAACACATCCTGAATCGTTAGTAATTCAGGATGTGTTAAAGATTTGATGAAATTAAGCAGCTTATTTCCCTTCGGCGGCAAGCGCGTCCAGCTCCGCTGTTGTCTGCGGACCCACGCCTTCCCAATCAACGAGATCTACATGCCAGTCATGGAAAGCATAGATGTATTTTATCAGACCGCTTTCGATTTTGAAGATATCGGTGACGTATCCGGTGGGGTCGCCCATCATGTGTACCATGGATATAACAATTCCGGTGCTCACATCCACAACGGGGTACCGGCGCTTGATGACGTCCCACTGAAGTTCCGGGATATCATTCTGCGTCCGCACACTGTACGGCATGTCGTAGCTGTCAGAGAATTTTACGCCTATCTCAACCCGGAACGCATCGGGGTGAAACGGAACTAACGTCGGGTCCACCAGCTTATGCGCCCCGTCCCAGTATAGCGACGCGATACGGATCATCTCCTCGCGTGTGCTCCTATCCTCTTCTGCGATTGGGCATTCCAGAATCCTTGGCGGTTCCATCTGTGCCGGGGTGACGGTCATGGCGGCGGCTGTCTCCGTACGCGCGATCTCCTCGATTTCGCAGATTGCACCGGTATCATCGGCCTTGAGGCGGACAAAATATATCCACCATTTCTGCGGGGAAAATACAATCGGCCTGATCTCGGGCGGAACGGCGCGGGAGCTGATGTGATTCGTCACGACCCCGCTGAAACAGGCGGTTTTAGTCACGGGATCCACAAAAGTTTGGCGGTACGGAATCCTGCGCGGCACTCCCCATATCTCACCAGCGCCGAGCGGCGTGACAACACCTTGATACGTTGCTCTGCAATCCGCGCTCACAGGAACATCTTCCGGCTTATTGTGCACCAGCGCTTCCGTGTACTTGATAACAAGGTTCAGCAAATCCTTCTTTGTCATGTTAACCGTCCTTTCATTGTTACGTTACACGGGCGACCTGCGGTCGCCCGCATTGTTGACATACAATTGCGGCGAATCACCGCATGTTGTTGATATCCACCAATTCAATCGTCTCTTCGGAGTATTTGCTCATCAGGCAATCGGCAATCGCGCTGGCTGTGTCGATTGATGTCAGGCACGGAATCAGGCGCTCTACCGTTTTGCGTCGAATTTTTACACTGTCCCGCTCCGGGTCACGGCCTTTTGTGGAGGTGGAAATTACATAATCCACCCGTCCGGACTCTATCAGCGTAAGACTGTTACTTTCATTTTCATAAATCTTGCTAACTGAAACGGCATCGATTCCGAAACCCTCAAGATATTTCGCAGTGCCTTCAGTTGCGTATATTTTAAAGCCCAGTTTTATAAATTTCTTCGCAACATCCGCCATCTCGACCTTATCTTGGTCGCGCATGGTGATGAATATGCCGCCGTTTTCCCGTTTGTTCATTTTATAGCCGGCGGCGCGCATTCCTTTGAACAGCGCTTCTTCACGGGTTGACGCTATGCCCAGCACTTCACCGGTGGATTTCATCTCCGGTCCCAGCTGCGTGTCCACGTCACCCAGTTTTTCAAACGAGAATACCGGGACTTTTACTGCGATATACGCTCCGGCTTTATATAGGCTGGTTCCAAAGCCCATGTCGCGCAGATTCTGTCCCAGCATACATTTTGACGCAAGTTCAATCATCGGCACGCCGGTGACTTTGCTTATATACGGAACGGTACGAGAAGACCTTGGGTTTACTTCAATGACATACAGCTCCCCGTCACAGATAAGGTACTGGATGTTCACGATGCCGACAACTTTAAGCGCGGTTGCCAGCCGTTTTGTGTGGTCGATTATCTTTTCGCACATCGCCTCGTCAACGTTCCACGCCGGATAAACCGCAATAGAGTCGCCAGAGTGAACGCCGGTACGCTCCACATGCTCCATAATTCCGGGGATCAATATATCCGTCCCGTCACAGATGGCGTCCACCTCAAGCTCCGTACCCATCAGATATTTGTCAATCAGCACCGGATTCACAATACCCTGACGGAGAATTATCTTCATGTATTCGCGTATATCCTCCTCGGCAAAAGCGATTATCATATTCTGCCCGCCAAGGACGTAAGACGGCCGAAGCAAAACGGGGTAGCCGATCCTAGATGCGGCCTTGACAGCTTCATCCTCCGTCATAATCGTGTCTCCAACAGGCCGCGCTATATTCAGCTCACCAAGCAGTTTATCGAACTTCTCACGGTCTTCGGCCATGTCAATGCTGTCCGGCGGTGTACCCAGTATTTTCACGCCGATTTTATGCAGGAATGACGTCAGCTTAATCGCCGTCTGTCCGCCGAATGCGACAACGGCGGCATATGGTTTCTCAGTTTCAAGGATATTCAGCACATCTTCTTGCGTCAAAGGCTCAAAATACAGCCTGTCAGCCGTGTCAAAATCGGTCGATACCGTTTCGGGGTTGTTATTGACTATCACAACGTCATACCCGGCTTTTTTCATCGCCCAGACGCAGTGAACCGACGCGTAATCAAACTCAATCCCCTGCCCTATCCGAATCGGCCCTGAACCGAATACGATTATAGTTTTCCTATCATGGGTGAGCGCGTTTTTAAACTCCATCGCCTCGTTTTCTTCGTCGTATGTCGAATAGAAGTACGGCGTCTCAGCCGCGAACTCGGCGGCACAAGTATCGACGGTCTTAAACACGGCGCGGCGCGGGTTTTCGATTTTCTGCCCGGAAATCCGCTCAATAACCGCGTCCGGATAGCCCATGCGCTTGGCTTTTAAGTAAGTTTCAGCGTCAAAGCCTTTGGAAAGCGTTTTTTCCATCATTGCGATGTTGTTCAGTTTGTTGAGGAACCAGCGGTCGATTCTCGTTATCTTGAATATTTCGTCAATCGGCACTTCGCGCCGCAGTGCCTCGAATACGACGAACATACGTTCATCAGTCGAGTGGTGAAGGCGTTCTTTTATCGTCTCCGTGCTCTGACTCTCGTAGAGCTTGTCCACAAGGCAGTCTTTGCCGATCTCAGCGCCTCTGACGGCTTTCATAATCGCTTCCTCAAACGATGTGCCGATTGCCATGACTTCGCCCGTTGCCTTCATTTGCGTGCCGAGTGTACGTTTGGCATACACAAATTTGTCAAACGGCCATTTGGGGAATTTCACGACAACGTAGTCAAGAGTCGGTTCAAAACATGCTTTTGTCTTTCCGGTGACGGCATTTGTGATTTCATCCAAGGTGTATCCGATCGCGACTTTAGTGGCAACTTTCGCAATTGGGTACCCTGTCGCTTTCGACGCCAGCGCGGATGATCTTGACACACGCGGATTGACCTCTATAACTATATATTCAAAGCTGTCCGGATTTATAGCCAGCTGTACGTTGCAGCCGCCCTCGACGCCGAGGGCGCGGACTATGTCAAGAGATGCTTTCCGCAGCATTTGGAATTCCTTGTCCGCCAAGGTGGCGCATGGGGCGATAACAATACTGTCGCCTGTGTGTACACCGACAGGGTCAACGTTTTCCATCGAGCATATGGCGACGGCATTGTCCGCGCTGTCGCGCATAACCTCAAACTCGATTTCCTTCCAGCCGGCAATTGAGCGTTCGACAAGTATTTGACTTATCGGCGACATGCGTATACCGTTGCCGGCAATCTCGATAAGCTCGTCCATATCGGCGCAGATGCCGCCGCCGGAACCGCCGAGCGTAAACGCCGGGCGGATTATAAGCGGAAACCCGATTTCATCGGCAAATTCAATAGCGTCTTCAAGCGTTGTCACCACTTTAGATTGGACTACAGGCTGGTCGATTTCAATCATCGTGTCTTTAAAAAGCTGCCTGTCTTCGGCTTTATCAATTGTCTCCGGCTTCGCACCAAGGAGTTTTACGCCATTCGCCTCCAAAAATCCGGACTTGGCAAGCTGCATGGAGAGCGTAAGCCCCATCTGCCCGCCCAGTGTGGAGAGTAGACTGTCCGGCTTTTCCTTTTTGATTATACGTTCTATGACTGGTATCGTCAGCGGCTCAATGTATATCTTGTCCGCCATCTGGTTGTCAGTCATAATCGTTGCGGGGTTCGAGTTTACCAGGACTACCTCAAGTCCGTTGTCCCGCAGCGCCCTGCAGGCCTGTGTACCGGCGTAGTCAAACTCTGCGGCTTGTCCTATGACTATCGGCCCGGAGCCTATAACCATTACTTTCTTAATATCCTTATTCAACGGCATATGCTAATCCCCCTTCAATTGCGAAATAATAAAACAAAAGTGTCAGGAACACCTTCTCACTATGAATCAGGAAGGTTCTTGACACCATTCATCACGATATTAAAATTGCGGATCAAGTTTTCGACTTTTTTGCCTAAACATAGCCTTTTCACCGTATACAACCTCCTTGTTCCGCAAACTTCTTCGAATAATTGTATCACAGACCTGAGCTGTCGGCAAGAGTTAATTTGCAATTGCAGTCGAAAAATTTTTGTGGTATCCTTAAGAAGAAGCGCCGGAAGAAAGCTGTGCGCATCTCCGGCGCGTTATATTGCCGCAGCTTTTGCTGTGCTTATATTATTTAGCGGGCAATCAGACCCGCATTACATGATATGCAATGTCCGTTGACTTTGCGCGGTAATGTGTGGCACTCATATTGTATAGAACATAAGCGGAGGAAACTATATGGAGATCAGGCCGGTAACCGCGAAACAGCTACCCGAATGCGCGGATGTCATACGAAAGAGTTTCGCCACTGTCGCGCAGGATTTCGGGTTCACACGCGAAAATTGCCCCGGACACCCAGCTTTTATCACAAACAAACAACTGGAAAGTAAAATCAATGACGGCTGCCGTTCGTTCGGTTGCTTTGTCGGCGAAAAAATCATCGGCTTTGTCTCTCTGAATGATAAAGGCGGCGGCGTTTATGCAATGAACAGTGTGTCCATTTTGCCGGAATGCCGACATTTCAAATACGGCAAGGCGCTGCTGGATTTCTGCAAAGCAAAGGTCGAAGAGTTCGGCGGCATCCGTATAGAAATCGAAATTATCGAAGAAAACACCGCCCTCAAAGACTGGTATATTGCAAACGGCTTTATCCATACGGAGACAAAACGTTTTGAGTATTTGCCGTTTATCGTAGGGTACATGAAATGGGATTTACCGATATAAGGAGGATTTTAACCATATTTAACATCAAAAAATACGAGAATATGTCAATGCTGGAACTGCCGGATGGTCAGCGAGAGCGCATCGACTCTTGCGCAGAGACACTTATTGCCGGATTCGCCGCGCTGGAGGCGATAGACACCGATGGCACGAAGCCGCTTGTCACAGTCCTTGATCTGCACAATATTTTGCGCGAGGACACGGCGGCGAAGCTGTTTACAAGAGACGAGATTTTGTCAAACGCGCCGGAGCAGTACGACGGGTACTTCCAAGTCCCCGGAACGCTTGAGTAAGGGGAGTGTTTACACATGGATTACTTCATTGACGACTCGATAATGCAAAAAGGCCGACCCGCGACCGCTGGTTCAAAAATGCTTGCGAACTTTATATCACCGCTCGACGCGACTGTTGTGACCAGACTTAAAACGCTTGCGAACACGGAAATCCACAGCAAATCGGGGACGGACGAGTTTGGCGCATCGGCGTTGACGCTTGAACCATCTGACAATCTGCCCGCAGCTGTTGAGGCTGTTAAGAACGGCACCGCTTCAATTGCAATATGCAACGATTACACGGGTTCCGTAAGACTTGCTGCCGCCGCGAACGGATTGAGCTATATCCACCCAACTTACGGTACGGTTTCGCGCTTCGGTCTAATTCCGGCGGCATCGTCGATGGATCAAATCGGCGTTGTGTGCAACTCACTTTCGGATGGATTTTCCGCCCTGGAGGCTATAGCGGGGGCAAACCCTAAAGACGGCGCGATGTTCCCGGATGAGCGGTATTCCTATCAGCCGGGCAAGTCCGGCATAAAAATAGGCGTCCCGGCACACGCCGCAAAAGACCCGGCTGTTTCAGAATTTGTTAAAAACTTTGATTCCGTTGAGTTTGAGCTAAAATATTTCGACGTATACAGCCATGTAATGCTGATACTATGTTTCGCCGAGCTATGCCACAACATCAACCGCTATGACGGAATAAAGTTCGGACACAGAGCTGAGAATTTTCAAGGCCTGGACGGCCTATACGTCAAAAGCCGTACCGAAGCGTTTGGATTCAGCGCAAAGCTCGCGGCGATAATGGGGGCATTTGTTTTATCAGGGGAAAATTACACGCTGTATTATGACAAGGCTATGCGAATCAGGCGGCTGATTAAAGAGTCTCTGGACTTTGGCAAATACGATGCGATTATATTACCGGCGCATAGTGAAAATGATCCTTTGACGCGTCTTGCCTATACCGCATTGCCGCAATTGGCCGGACTTCCGTCGGTAACTGTGCCGTTCGGCGGTGGAATTTCACTAATCGCGGACGTGAAACGTGAAAACACATTGTTCTCAGCGATTAAGGAGGCGGGATTATGAAATACGAAGTGGTAATCGGGCTTGAGGTGCATGTTGAGCTTGCGACGGAATCAAAACTGTTCTGCGCTTGCTCCGCGAAATTCGGCGCCGATGCCAACGAAAACGTATGCCCCGCCTGTGCCGGAATGCCGGGTATGCCTGCTGTTTTGAACAAAAAAGCGGTAGACCTCGCCATCGCCGCATCTATTGTCACAAACAGTGAAATAGCGCCTGAAATAACATTTGATAAAAAGAACTACTTCTACCCCGATATTCCAACAGGCTATCAGATAACACAATTTTTCGCACCAATCTGTACAAACGGATGGGTCGAAATCGAGACTTCGTCCGGCAAAAAGCGGATTACTTTGAAGCAAATCCACATAGAAGAAGATGCGGGCAAATTGATCCACGACCCGCGCACCAGGTCATCGCTCGTGGATTTCAACCGCACATCCGTCCCGCTTGTTGAGATTGTCTCAAATCCCGATTTCCGTGCCGCTGATGAAGTGGTGGCGTATCTTGAGAAACTGAAGTCTCTCTTGAGTTTCTCCGGAGTTTCAGATTGCAAGATGCAGGAAGGCTCAATGCGGTGCGATGTCAACATCTCCGTGCGTGAGGCGGGGAGTTCTGAGCTTGGGGTACGTGCCGAGATTAAGAACATGAACTCGCTGAAGGCAATCGCCCGCGCGATTGAATACGAGTCCGGGCGGCATATTAATGCGCTTGAAAACGGCACGGAAACGCTGTTTCAGGAGACCCGGCGCTGGGATGATGACATCGGAGCCACTTTCTCAATGCGCGAAAAAGAGGACGCGACTGATTACCGCTACTTCCCGAATCCGGAACTCATGCCGGTCATTATAGACGAGGCGTGGATATCCACCGTACGCGATAGCTTGCCGGAACCTGCCGAGGCAAAGTATGAGCGGATGACAATCGCTCTCGGCCTCCCTGTGGCGGACTGCAAAATTATCACTGGCAGTGTAAATCTCTCTCGGATATTCGACGAGACGCAAAAGCACTTCGGCAAACCGAAGGAGATTGCAAACTGGATTATAGGCGACCTGCTCGGTATTGCCGGAGCTGCTAACACCGGGGATGACGACATTGTTATTGATTGCGAGAAATTTGCCAAGGTTATTCAGCTGGTGAGCGATAACGTCGTCAACCGCGGCGTTGGGAAAAAGCTGCTTGCCAAAGTTATGGACGAGGGGATTGATCCCGAAGCGTATGTTGAGGAAAACTCCTTGGGCATGGTTCTCGATACAGGGCTTTTAGAATCGGCGATACGCGAAGTGATGGCAGCGAACGAGAAATCGGTGGCTGAATATCGCGGCGGCAGTGAAAAAGTGCTGGGATTCTTTGTCGGCCAAGTGATGAAAAAAATGGCCGGCAAAGCCGACCCGAAATTGGTGAATGAATTGCTTGTGAAGATGTTAGGTGCTGATTAGATTGCGCGAACAAAAGGCATCCTGCCAATATATATCGTCCCCACAATTCGAAAAGCTTACAACCCTAGATATACCGTCAGAAAAGACAATTTCAATCAAACGTCCGTCTTCTGACAAGGAAAATGTTCCCTGCGAGACAGCAAAGTAAATTCGGCATGGTTCTATTTCATATCCTCGTAAGTGGTGAAAATTAGGAACATAACCGACATGAATTAAGCTTTCATAGTCTGAATACACGCCTCCACGCACAGGGGCGTCCGCAATAGTCCGAAGATAACTAGGGGGTAACCCCCACCTATGGCTTGAATCAATCGGTAGCCACGATCTAAAAATAAATTCTGTGAATACAAAGCTATTGCCGTTAAATTCAATAGTCATGGAAGCTAACGTACGTGAACTGAGAATCTCACCTTCTAAATTTTTGGGAACACGATTCGGCGGCGGTGACCTGTCAAAATCCATATAAAACGCTCTATCCACGTCCAACTCCCATATCCCGTCTAAGAAGTCACCGCATTGACGATTCGAAAACACAAAAAACAAAAGCAAAACCACAGCGGCCGCAAGAGTACCTACGGCTACAATCAAAATCTTTGTGAATAGCCCAATTGATTTAGGGGTTGGTGTATTTTCATTTTCCATACTCATGTCAAGCCTCCAATTTCAATGAGTGGAAAGGCTGTTGATGAGATGCTTGCCAATTGTCTGCACCCTCTTTTTTTCAAAGGACATGACCCCACTTACGCACTTTCTGGTGAACGGGCAATGCAAACACATGCCTTAATCGTCAGTCTTTTTGAAATGATATTTCATCAGGTGTCTTAAAAAGATGATCAATGTAATGGTAAGGACAATGACACCAAGTAGCAGGAGAAGATATAGTACGATTAAAACCACATAACTTGGAGGGATACCTACAAATGGCTCCATATTCATTGCTTGCGTTTCTATTAAATCCATGGTTTATCCTCCTACAAAAATAAAGTAATTATCTGACATGCCCATGTAAACTTTTCTTTTGTTCATTAACTATCAGTCTTTTTGAAGTGATGTTTCATCAAGTGCCTCAAAAATATAGTCAGTGTAATGGTAAGGGCAATGACACTAAGCAGCATGATAATAAGTAACGTCCAGCTTAGTACGAGTATAACTGTATCACGATGAAACGTTGAAGAGTATATCCTTTCACCTGCAAATGACGCCATATCCATTGCTTGTGTTCCTATAAAATACATGGCTTATCCTCCTACAAAAATAAAATGATCATCCGGCATCAATAGAACGGAAACTAAAAATTCCCATTCTGTTGATGCCGAATAGCTACTTAGTCACTCAGCGTCCGTCAAAAACATAAAATGTTCCGGATATATTATAAGGATTGCGAAAACGAACGAAATAGCCCGCACCTGGAAACAAAAAATATGAATAAATATATCCATGTGCGGATGCGAAAACATTGCGGGGGTTAATCGTTACGACTGGTATACCGCCTATGCCGCCGGGGACGTGGCGACTCCTAGGGGGACTTGCGCTAGTCGTAACGTGTGCCCGTGCACTTAATATTTGAGTAGCGGACCAGCGTGTTGAAATGAAAAGCCGAACCGCATATGCCCCGCCTACAGCTATACTAGCTACTTCCCGTGTTACGTACGTTCCCGATGATTGTACATCAAAGTCAAATTCGCTCAAGTCCAAATCGAATTCCATGTCTACAAAGTCAAATCGCTGTTCAAGCCGAAAATTCAAAAATTCTATGTAATCTTCAATGGAATCAAATTCTATAACATACACATCGGATGGGACACTATCAACGTCTATAAATTGAATCTCTGTACCATTTGCTTCAAGTAAACTGTGAAGATGATCTACTGTGCTTCGCACATCATATCGCTCATACGCAATTGCAGCACTTGCAGATATCAACACCAAAACCAAACAAAGCACAATGCTGATTATTTTCTTATTCTTTTTCATTTGTAAATCTCTCCTTTTAAATTATAAAGTTTATCCCAGTGTTTTGCAAGGGTAAATTCAGATTTCGCCAAAAATACCGATCTCATAGGCCTCACCAATCCTTTCTTAAATCTATGAAAATTTTTCCTTGTTAATTATATCCTCCCCCCCGTTGCGTTTGTCAATAGAAAATGTTGATTTTGCACAGAAAAATACATAAAGGGTGCGGACAATTGCCCACACCCCTTTTATGTTTTGTTGTTCTTCACTAGATGCAACTATCAGTCCGATAGTGCCAGACTCAACTCCAGCATCAAGGATTCTGCGTAAATAATTCTATGTACAATGCGGTCATTGGCAGACACATATAGGACAGAACGCTCTCCAAGATAGATGTTTACGTGGCCGGATTCTCGTACAAGACCTATATCCCATATTATATCCGCAACAAAGTTTGGTAAACCACCCCGAACAAGGTACAACTATCCACAAAGTAAGGTGTAGCATGTAAAGCCTTATATTTTCCACTCAATCCGCATACTTTCATGGGTTGCGTGGATTTTAGATATAAGCCCATCAGCTACAAGCCGCCTATCCTCGAAGTTGGCATTATCCCAATTTTGCAAATGCCCGGATATGCGTTTCATGTGTTCCGGCGATACTGCTTCCGCGCTTATGTCGGCTATGGCTTTTATAATCCCC
>WQWC01000037.1 GCA_009785525.1 Oscillospiraceae bacterium
ACGTTCGCCTGTGACAGTAATCACACCGTCAGCCTCGCTCACGGTCACGCCAGCAGGTGCAGTATAATCTAAAGTGATAGGCCCCGTTGCTGTGCCGCCTACATTAGAGGTAGCAGTCAGGTTATCATCGTTGATAGTCACGGGACTTTGCACTGTCAGCGTTGGGTCAGCTGTCAACGGCGTTAGGTGTACATTTACTATCAGATTTTGTGACAAAGTGCCACGTGTTACTTCAACGGTAAACGCTTCATTGATTGTCGTTCCACCGATGTCCGGACGCTCACCTGTGACAGTAATCACACCGCCAGCCTCGCTCACGGTCACGCCAGCAGGTGCCGTATAAGACAGAGAGATAGAACCCGTTGCCGTGCCGCCTACATTAGAGGTAGCAGTCAGGTTATCATCGTTGATAGTCACAGGACTTTGCACTGTCAGCGTTGGGGCGTTACAAATGATGGTTACAGAACCATCTATAAGGTCAAGCGGGTTAAAGGAGTGTCCATCTTCCCCACCCATGAATCGTACGTGATCAGTAAACCTCACGAAGCTTTCATAGTTTACCGTTGCCCCTGATGCTATGTCAAAGCGGATGTATACGAATATGTCAGAACCCATGTGTCCTGGATGCCCGACAAGTTGATTCCACGTAAGTAGCACGATATTTTGACCATGTACGTGGCCGTTGCCGTTGTCGTACAAAGTGAGCAAAAAGGCCAAGGTGCCGTCGTAGTAAGCGTCGTTGACTACAGCATTCGGAAACGCACCTATCAGTTCATCTTCTGTTGCGCCATTTGATACCATCCAGTTGTAACTCGGTATCTGCCCTGGGGTCAGAAGTGAACTGTCAAAACGCAGACGGTCAGGAGTTCTTCTTGGGTTTGCCAGCACTGTTGGATCATATCCTATGGTGAACATCGTAAAACCCATGCCCGCTGCTGTAGTTCGATACAAATACACCCTAACATCGACATATGTACATGTAGGCGTTATTTCCTCATGACTAATGCGCCATATCGCGGTATCGCCTATGTTGGGGGATGCAAATGCCATAATCGGCGAAAGCATAATCAATATTGCTATGATAACTATTATGCCACACTTAAACTGCTTTTTCGTTGTTTGAATAGACAATGATAAGCCTCCTTTTTTGTTGCAAAAAATTGAACTAATTAATTATAACACATATTTTTTGAAATGCAATAACAATTGTTACATACCCTAACTGCATTATCACCCCCTTTTCAAGAGCGTGACTGAGCTGACAAGCGACAGTTCCTGGTGCCCATTATACCATTACCATTTTCACGTGTGTACGGCACTTTCAACCTTGGTATATTCTTTGCGCCGCGCTATTGCGGACGATTCACGGACTTTTCAGTGTGTTCAGATAGTCTGAACATTAAAGCTTTGCTTCCCCCAAAACCTTGCTGCCAAAAATTTTACATAGATTTTACTTTGAGAATAGATGGTATTTACATTTACCGTCTATTCTTGACTTGTAATCAAAAACAAATGTATGGAGGAATATTTAATGTTGAAGAAAGTTATTAAGTCCGTTTTCGGGTTATCAGTTGTGGCCGCACTGGGGTTTTCTCTGGCAGGTTGCGGCGGAGGAGCAGGCAATCCGTCAGGCGCCGGTGATTCTGCCCCAACAGGGCAAATAACCGTTATCACCCGCGAGGACGGCAGCGGGACCCGCGGTGCGTTTGTTGAAGTTGTTGATGTAACAGTCGGCGACAACGATGGTATCACAACAGAAGCCGTTGTGCAACCGGGGACAGGCCCTATGCTTACCGCTGTATCGACAGACCCATTGGCGATTGGGTACGCTTCAACAGGCAGGGCTTTGAGTGATGATAGAGTTAAGGTGTTGAGCATCGATGGAATAGCTCCAACAGTCGAGAATATGCTGAACGGTACATACGCAATCCAGAGACCATTTATTATAGGTTATGGTACATCAGCAGGGCTTAGCGCGTTAGCTCAAGATTTCGTGGACTTCATATTCTCTGCCGAGGGGCAGGAAGTTGTGGCAAGGGAAGGTTATGTGCCATTTAGGCCGGAAGGTGCGCCGCAATATACGTCAAGCGGTTTGACAGGCAGTATCGTTGTAAATGGATCATCGTCTGTCTATCCGCTGATGGGACACCTGCGTGAGGCATACTTGGAGCTTAACCCCAATGTCAGTATTGATGTTCACGGTGCGGGCACCGGCCACGGCATAAGCGCTGTGCGTGACGGGATTGCGGACATAGCAATGTCCAGTCGTGATTTAAGGGAAAGCGAGCTTGAATTTATGACTCCGCTAACAATTGGTATTGACGGAGTTGCTGTTATTGTACACCCCAGCAACCCTATAGAGGATCTAACCCTTGAGCAAGTCAGAAATATTTTTCTCGGAGGGATTGAAAGATGGGAAAACGCTCGCTAGCATTCAATAAAGAATTAGCCGCAAAAATATTGTTTGCGTTATCAGCTTCCGCCGCAATTATAGCGGTGGGGCTGATATGCGTTTTCCTTTTTGTCCAAGGTTTGCCCGCAATATGGAACATCGGTGTCATAAACTTTTTGACAGGCACGGTCTGGCAGCCTACATGGAATCCGCCGTTATACGGCATTCTGCCAATGATTGTAGGTTCACTATATGTTATGGCAGGGGCTATATTATTTGGCGTTCCTATCGGCATTTTTGCGGCGGTGTTTATGGCTAAATTTTGCCCACGTCCAATATACAAGGTGCTGAAGCTCGCAATAAATTTATTGGCGGGTATTCCGTCTGTCGTGTATGGATACTTCGGCATGGTGATACTTGTACCATTTGTGCGTGAAAACTTCGGCGGCAACGGAAACAGTATACTTACGGCGTCGATTTTGCTGGGTATGATGATTTTGCCGACGATTATTAGCATTTCCGAATCTGCTATTCGCGCTATCTCATCAGAAATATACGAAGGTGCGGTTGCTCTGGGGGCGAGCCATGAACGCGCAACATTTAGGGTAGTTCTGCCCGCTGCAAAGTCAGGAGTAATGGCATCCATCATTTTGGGCATTGGACGAGCGGTAGGTGAAACAATGGCGGTGCGCATGGTTGCAGGCAATCAGGCCATTTTGCGTATGCCCCATGAGTTTTTAAGCGGCGCTAGAACATTGACTGCCAATGTTGTGTTGGAGTTAGGCGATGCCTACGGCGACCATAGGGCAGCGCTTATTGCCACGGGCGTTGTGCTGTTTGTATTCATTATGCTGATAAATGCACTGTTTTCAATGCTGAAGAAAAAGGATGGTGTTTAGAATGATGCGAAAAAAGCCCGTTGATTTTATCTTATTTGCGTTGACATGGTTAAGCATCATAGCAACGGCGACTGTGCTGATATTAGTTGTGGGATATGTGCTGATTAACGGAGTGCCGCACATCAGACCATCGCTGTTTGCCTTGCAATTTACCACGCAGAATCAATCATTATTTCCCGCTTTAATGGGAACGCTGATGGTTGTGGGGTTATCACTAATCCTCGCCGTTCCCCTCGGAGTGTTCTCTGCAATATATCTTGTGGAATACGCAAAGCGGGGTAGTAGGTTTGTAAAAATAGTCCGTCTTACAACAGAGACGTTGGCAGGCATTCCGTCAATCGTATACGGCTTATTCGGCTTCATATTTTTCGGCGTATTCCTAGGGTGGGGGTTGTCACTGATGTCGGGGGCATTCACGGTTTCAATTATGATTTTGCCGCTAATAATGCGCACGACGGAAGAAAGCCTAAAATCCGTGCCTGATACATACAGAGAGGGGTCTTTCGGTATTGGTGCGGGACGACTAAGAACAGTCATGCGCATAGTCATCCCCGCCGCAATACCGGGAATCTTGGCGGGCATCATACTTGCCATAGGGCGGATTATCGGCGAAACAGCGGCGATAATTTTTACGCTTGGCAATGTGGCGCGTATGCCAAACAACTTATTTGACACAGGGCGCACCTTGTCAGCGCATATGTATGCATTGGCAAATGAGGGAACACATCCGGGCGAAGCCCACGCGACCGCAGCAGTATTGCTGATTGTTGTAATCTTAATAAACGCGCTGTCATCACGGATTGCGCGGCTCATCAAAGCATCATAGGAGTGAGTGAATATGGCAAAAACGAACAAGTTTTCCCTAAAGAACGTTGATTTGTGGTATAATAACTTTCAAGCATTAAAGAACATAAACATGAATATACCCTCGAACGAAATCACTGCATTTATCGGTCCTTCCGGCTGCGGAAAATCCACTTTGATAAAAAGCATGAACCGCATGAATGACTTGGTGGAAGGTTGTAAGATTACCGGGAGCATTATGTTGGATGACGAGAGCATACATGGTCATATTGATGTAAATGCCCTCAGAAAACGAGTGGGCATGGTGTTTCAAAAGCCCAACCCTTTCCCGATGAGCATTTTTGATAATATCGCCTATGGTCCGCGCACTCATGGAATTAAATCGAAGTTTAAGCTTAACGATATTGTTGAAAAATCCCTACGGGATGCTGCGATTTGGGATGAGTTAAAAGACCGGCTCAAAAAGAGCGCGTTAAGTCTTTCGGGCGGACAGCAACAGCGCTTGTGCATAGCCCGCGCATTGTCAGTCCAACCCGATGTGTTGCTGATGGACGAACCAACTTCCGCGCTTGACCCAATATCTACCGCTAAGATTGAGGAGTTAGTCATCAATCTAAAAAAAGACTACACAATAGTTATTGTAACCCACAATATGCAACAAGCCGTTAGAATTTCGGATAACACAGGCTTTTTTTTGCTGGGCGAGATGATTGAATACGGAGATACCCAGCAGATTTTTTCCGCGCCAAGTGATAAGCGAACCGAAGATTACATAACCGGGAGGTTTGGATGATGCGCAGATTTGACGAGCAGCTGGCAATACTCAATGACATGTTGCTGGAGATGGGTGCGATGGTTGAAAAAACAATTACAGTCGCGACGCAGGCATTGCAAACGCAAGATGTTGGACTTGCAAAAAAAGTTATTGAGCTTGAAGATGATGTTGACCAAAAAGAAAAAGATATCGAGGCGTTGTGTCTCAAATTGCTTTTACAACAACAACCCGTCGCGAAAGACTTGCGATTGATCTCCGCAGCATTAAAAATGATTACGGATATGGAGCGCATGGCTGACCAAGCCGCAGACATTTCGGAGATTGTAGTAATGATGAATCGCGTGCCCTACATCAAAAAGTTGGAGCATATCCCGCAAATGGCAAAAGCAACCATAAAAATGGTTACGGAGAGTATTGATGCTTTTGTTAGAAAAGATTTAGAGCTTGCGAAGGCTGTAATCGAATATGATGACGTGGTTGATGATCTTTTCGATTTAGTAAAGCATGAACTAATCGAGTTGATCTGCACTGACAGTTCTAACGGAGAGCAAGCGATTGATTTGCTGATGATTGCAAAATATTTTGAGCGCATCGGCGATCACGCCTGTAATGTTGCTGAGTGGGTTATGTATTCCATAACAGGGAAGCAGGTAAAATAATTATGCCGCATATTTGGATAGTGGAAGATGATGAAGATATACGCGAGATTGCGCTGTATGCGCTTCGCACCGCAGGCTTTGGGGCAACCGGTTTTGAACGCGGTGACGCTTTCTTTACAGCGTTGGAAAGCAAAGTAGTATCGCTGCCGGATTTGGTCATACTTGACATTATGTTGCCTGGTGATGATGGTTTGACCATATTGAAAAAACTGCGTCAAAGCCCTAACTATAAAACTTTGCCCATAATTATGTTGACCGCAAAGGGCGGCGAACATGATAAGGTAAAGGGACTGGACTTAGGGGCTGATGATTATTTAACTAAGCCCTTTGGCGTCATGGAGTTAATTTCGCGCATAAAAGCCTTGTTACGCCGAAGCAATCATTTGTCAAGCAATCAACAGGATATTGGCTATCAAAACATACAGATGAATTATGGACGCCGAACCGTGACCGTTGACGGAGCAGCTATTTCACTGACCTTTAAAGAATATGAACTATTGCATTTTCTGCTCATAAACGCCGACATTGTTTTGAACAGGGATAGAATTTTAGAAATGGTATGGGGCTATGATTTTGAGGGTGAAAGCCGTACTTTGGATATGCACATAAAATCGTTGCGGCAAAAACTCGGTACAGCGGGCGCATATATAAAAACTATTCGCAATGTTGGTTATAAATTGGGGGTGTAATTTTGCACAAGCGTATTTTTAATAGTTTTGCAGGGCTGGTTTTGATTTCTATTGTGGCCTTGGCTGCACTATTCAGTATTTTGTTTATGAACGCCGCACAGACGCATGAAATGGCGGCAGTTAGAGATAAGGCTTATCTTGTTTCCGGATTATTAAATAGTGGGACATTTGAATACGGCGAAAGGTTGAATGTCGGCAATATTCGAATGACAATTATTGCACCGGATGGTTGGGCATTGTTCGATAACCATGCCGGCGCAGATCTATCAGCAAATCGAAGTGACCGAATAGAGTTTATTGAAGCCATAATTCATGGAAGCGGCGAATCAATACGAAACTCTGATACCCTTGGTGCTGATACTTATTATTATGCTATAAGACTTAGCAATGGTAATGTTCTGCGTCTTTCGCAAACAATGAATAGCTTGGGGGAAGTATTTCCTTCCATCTTGCCTAACCTTGTTATTATAACTATGGCAATTTTAGGGTTGGCTTACTTCACTACTTATCGCTTGACCCGAAGAATTATCAAGCCGCTTGCGGCGGTTGATTTTGAAAACACAGACGCCATCACGGATTCTGTCTTGCGCGAATCGCTGTATGAAGAACTTTGGCCTTATGTAAAAAAAATCGATCATCAGAAACAGGAGATAGCAAATCAAATGATGACATTAAAAAGCCGGGCCGAAACTATCGAAGCCATAATTGCAAATATGCGTGAAGGGCTTGTGCTTTTGGATGAAAAAGGTTTGGTGATGGTGGCCAATAAAAGTGTGTTGGATATTTTTGATATACCAAAAGAACAGGATATTATACAGAAAAATATTCGGCATATTTACCGTGATACAGAATTTGTGCAAGCCGTTAAGCAATGTCTTGAAGGGGCGCATCTGGAAACTAATTTTGCCAGAAACGGCAGAGTCTATAATGTTTTCCTTAACCCTGTAATTAACGATGAAAATAGCTGCGGAGCTATCATTTTCTTTTTGGACACAACTGAGCAGTTCAAAGCTGAAACACAGCGCAGAGAGTTTACTGCCAACGTGTCACACGAATTAAAAACGCCGCTTACAACCATTTCCGCACTATCCGAAATGATGGCTAGCGGAATGGTGAAGGCAACCGATGTACCTGACTTTGCCATTAAAATTTCCGATCATACCAAACGTTTAATCAACATAATCGACGATATAATACGATTGTCTGAATTTGACGAGAGCAAAGTCGAAAAAGAATTTTCCACATTTGATATTTACGAGCTTGCAAAATCAGTCATTTCTGCTTTGCAAGAAAAAGCTGCCGAAAGGTCTGTGACAATTGAGCTTACAGGGCAACAGTTGAAGTTAAATGCGAACAAACGCTTACTTGATGAACTCATGTACAATCTTATTGACAACGGAATCAAATACAACAAAGAGGGCGGTAATGTCACACTAAATCTGTCTGAAGAAAACGGTTGGTGTAAAATTTCCGTGACCGATACGGGCATTGGCATTTCTAAAGAACATCAAGGCCGCGTATTTGAGCGGTTTTACCGTGTGGATAGTTCCCGCTCGAAAAAAACCGGCGGCACAGGGTTGGGACTTTCCATTGTTAAGCACATCACAGAACATCATAGTGGAAAAGTTGTTTTGGAAAGTATAGAGGATATGGGTACTGCGGTTGTTTGTTATATCGCCATCAAGCCGCTTGTAAGTGCTTAAATAGTGACGTTGAAGCAACGGGTGTATTGGCTGTCTCTCTGCTGCAACTCAGAAAATGATTGATAAAGATCCTCTTAAATGATAAAATACGATGGAATATGCTTAATGCGGAGGCAATAGAGTAGATATGGATATAGCACTTCCGGTCTTTGGTGGGTTTGGGTTATTTATATTTGGTATGAAGACGATGTCAAACGGACTAGAACTGGCAGCAGGAGAGCGGCTGCAAAACATCTTGCAGCGTGCCACTGCAAATCGGTTTTTGGCCATTTTCTTCGGAGTATTCGTAACTATTGCGCTCAATAGTTCAACAGCTGCCACCATTATGGTCGTCAGCTTCGTCAATTCCGGCTTAATGAACTTGGTTCAAGCGATTGGCATCAAGCTGGGTGCAAACGTTGGGACAACCTTTAGCGCACAGTTGGTCGCCTTCCGAATAGATGCCTATGCGCCTATATTTATCTTTGTTGGCGCCGTCATGTATATGTTTTTCAAAAAGAGAAGCATTAAAAACATCGGTCAAATTGTACTAGGATTCGGCCTGCTGTTCTTTGGTATTTCCGTATTGAGCGCCCCGTTGCGGGCATTTGCGCACGATCCGTCGTTTAATGTCATACTGACAACTTTCGAAAATCCGGCTTTGGCGCTCCTTGCCGGTTTTGTGTTTACTGCCGTTGTGCAAAGCTCAACAGCGGCAACGGGACTTCTTGTTGCTATGGCCCTGAGTGGTGTGCCTATCCCGTTTGAAACAGCAGCCTTTATCATCTTAGGTGTGAACATTGGTACGAGCATCACAACATTAGTTGCATCCATCCCCGCAAACCGCGAAAGCAAGCGTGCGGCATTTTTCCATATCATGTTTGATATCATTGGTAGCTTGGTATTTGGTATACTAATTTTCCTGCTCCCAGGCATTTTGGGTTGGTTCCAAACGACTTGGACAGAGCCTGCGCGTCAGATTGCCATGTTCCACACACTATATAATGTCGCCACGATGATGCTCTTCATCCCGTTTGTGCGCCAGGTTGCGCTCCTCCTGGAAAAGCTGATACCGGACAAAGCGAATGAAAGCATGAGGACTTATGAAAAAAAGCTTATGTATCTTGAGCCGAAAGTGATACTAACACCTTCCGTTGCAGTGTTGAACGCACACCTAGAGCTATGCCGCATGGGGAAAATCGCAAGTGAAAATCTGGTGTTGGCGTTAGATGCATTTTTTGAAAAGAGTACAGATAAAGCGAATAAAACGATCGAAAACGAGGCGATTATCAACTATCTAAACCATAGCATCACCTCGAAATTAGTTTGGATCAACAATATGCCCTTATCCAATGCCGAAGCCGAGAAAGTCGGCGCGATGTTCCGAACCTTATCTGACATGGAGAGAATCGGGGATCATGCAGAAAATATTGCAGAATACGTGCTGGATAATAAAGATAGCATTACAAGGCTTTCTGAAGCCGCAATCAGCGAATTAAAACGACTGGGCGTTGCAACCGTCACGCTTGCAACTCAAGCTTTATATACCTACGAACAGCAAGACGAGACCTCTCTGCCGCAGATCGAATCTCTTGAAGAAGAAGTTGACAATCTATCAGCAGAATTTTCCGAGAACCATCTCAGGCGCTTGAAAACTGAACAGTGTGACCCCAAAAGCGGCGTTATATTTACTGATATGATTATTGATTTAGAAAGAATTGGAGATCACGCAAACAATATTGCGTTTTCTTTATTGCCCGCCCGCACAAGGTAGGTGCAACATAAGCATGGTGCCGAGGGTAGATTGTGATATATCTGCCGGGAATAAACGCTCCTATCATGGTTGATTTTGAAATTTATTTACAATGTCAAAGTCCCGCAAACCATTGTGGTTGCGGGACTTTTGGCTGGAGCTTCCAGGCAGATTCGAACTGCCGACCTCATCCTTACCAAGGATGCGCTCTGCCTCCTGAGCTATGGAAGCGTGTTTAAATTCTCAACGGAGAATCGAAAGACATTATACAACCGCTTTGCGGATATGTCAACACCTTAGCGCCGGTTTGTCTGAAATTTGTTTGTCCGCATATTAAATTACACTGGCATAGATGCTCTCTGGTTGCTTGTAATTGCGGCTATCCTAATTTTCACCGGTGTCTTCTTTAAATGCTCCCCTTTCTGTGGCAGTGCTTTTGTTTTCACTGTCTGCTTCAAGGGGAGCTTATCGCGCACCTAGCGACAAGGGGATTTGTGTATTTACAGAAGCGTTACCAAACAACACCGTAAGCGTTCGGCACGATGCATATATACGTTCTGCCGCGGCCAAGGACAACAGGGGATCCATCCGGCAAGGTGTATACAAACGGGGCCGAGTAGCTTTCCTTTGACCACTCGATTTCAACATAGTATCCGCCGGAGAACAGGTAGCCCCTGCCGCTGCCGGTCAGTGTCACGCGTAGCCTGCCGGCGGAGTCGATAACCGATACCGACGTATGCAGGACCAGCACGTTCATCACGGCGACCTGCGTGTTGTCATTGCCATCTCTATATGCTCCGCCATGCTGACTGAGGTAGTACAGCCCGCTGTATTCATCGAACGAAAACGCGGTTGATTTATCTGAAGAGAACCTGATTGTGAAGTCGGCGACTGGGTCCCTACCCCAGGTAGAGACGTACTCCGGCTCACCGAACGTAAGCGCGGATTCAAAATCGTCATCATGCTCCAGTCTGAAATTATTATATGTGGGCAGAAATTGCGTGATCAACTCGCCGGATGTGAGCAAACTGTGTTCAAAGCCCATTTGTTGGCGCCTTTGCGCGTCACGGAAAAAGATTTCGGTATGTCTGCCGTGGACGCCGTCCAAACGTGTGATGTTTCTGTTTGAAAGCACCGTATAAGCGCCGGGGGAGCCGCCGGCGAAGACAAATACCGCGTCATGCGCCTGGGCAAGGTCAACAAAATAATCCCGCGCACTACGGACACTGCCGATAATCCCAACCTCCGACGTATCTTGGAAAACTGCCAGCATACGCGTCAATCCGCCTTCAACCGGGACTTCGTATATTATATCAGCCTGCGATATGCCGAGCTGTGGCTGTGCGATTCGCAGGTTGTTGACCATTATCGCGATAGGCCGAATATGTGAAATATCCTCCTCAACCGGCAATCCCGTCAGCGGGTTGCGGTATAGGGGTTCGGGTTCCGGCTCAGGCTCTGGTTCGGGCTCCGGTTCTGGTTCAGGCTCCGGATCGGACTCCGGCTCTGTAGGCAGAGTTTCTTCGGTTTCCGGGATATATTCAGACTCATCGGGGGCAGGGGATCTGCGGCTGCACATCGCGAACGAGAGAATTAAAAAGACTGCGATAAGAATCAACGGGACAAGACGCTTTATACGCTTCATACATGGCTCCAATATTTTTGTTTTATTCGTAATTTTATCAGCACATCCGCGCCGTGTCAACTTTACTTTTCGGGGCAGATGTGATATAATAGATCAAAAGAACTGTCGTTTGGCGGCTTGGTCTCGTCGTCGCTGACTGCGTTACGCTACCCTCGCCTGTTAACACCGCCGCGCTGAAAGACCGGGATTTTTGTAGCGGGTTATAACGACCAAAAGTTTAACAACAAGAGGGGCAAAATGCTAGATAATAAAGGATTTGATCTTTGGGCGGATGATTATGACCAAAGCGTTGGTGTGACGGATGATGACGGCGAGTATCCTTTCGCGGGATACAAGGAGGTTTTAGCGCGCATTTATGACGCGATTATGGGTAAGGACTCGTGCAGTGTGTTGGATATCGGCATAGGCACTGCAACGCTGTCGACGAAGCTCTATGAAGCGGGCAATAATATCGTTGGCATTGATTTCTCACAAAAAATGCTGCGAATCGCCGCCGAACGTATGCCGAATGCGGCGTTGATACAACACGACATAACAAACGGGTTGCCGGATTTGGGCGGCCGCCGGTTTGATTTCATCATATCCACATATGCGATGCATCATCTGGGTGATAGTGCAAAAATCGCTCTAATCAAAAGAGCAGTGGAGTATCTTTCGCCGGGCGGGAAAATAATCATAGGCGACATAGCATTCAAAGCCGCCGAAGATCAGGAAAAATGCCGCAAAGACTGCGGAGACGGGTGGGATGATGACGAATTTTATTTTGTCATGTCGCAACTGGAGCCGTTGTTGGCGGATTTCGACTGGAATTATCAACAAATTTCCCACTGCGGCGGGATTTTGACGTTGAGGCAACGAGATTGAATAATTGGAGTTTATATTATGGATAGTAATTTTGGCTTTATTCATGAAAAGCTTGATATAAAAATATTGATTCTATTCATCCTGCGCCGCCTGCCGGAGGCGATTTCCTTGGATGTGCTGACGGATTTGACGATGTGCGATGACGGGATCAATTATTTCGACTTCGCCAACTGTGTGGAAGAGCTTGTACGTACAGAACATCTGCGGCTTGAAGACGGACGGTATTCGCTGACGGAAAAAGGCCGCCGCAATGGAAAGATTACTGAAATCAACCTGCCGTACAGCGTGCGGATGAAAGCGGAAAAATCCGCAACAGCCCTCCGCGCCGTGCAGAGCAGGAACGCGATGATAAAGACCACTCACAAAAATAATCCAGGCGGCAGCTGCACAGTTACACTGGCGCTATCAGACGGTGTCGGCGAGATTATTTCAATGGACCTTTTCGCCGCAAACGAAAATCAGGCGCTGGATTTGGAGAAAGGCTTTCGTAAAAACGCGGAAAAGATATATAACGAGCTGATTAAGCTGATACTTGAGTTATAAGGAGGTGGATTTTATATGAGTAACGAGCTGGAGCAATTGACAGAGATTCTGCGGAATGCGGAAAACATCGTGTTCTTCGGCGGGGCCGGGGTGTCTACCGAGAGCGGTATACCTGATTTCAGGAGCGAGGACGGATTATACAACACCACATACAAATATCCGCCGGAGACGATGCTGTCGCACAGCTTTTTTATTGAAAATACAAGTGAGTTTTACCGCTTTTATAGGGACAAAATGCTGCACCCGAACGCACAGCCGAATGATGCGCATTTCGCCCTTGCGGCTCTCGAAAAACACGGCAAGCTGAAAGCAATCGTAACGCAGAATGTGGACGGTCTGCACCACAAGGCGGGGAGTGTAAACGTGCTGGAACTCCACGGCTCACGCGGGAGGTACTATTGCATGGATTGCGGCAAGATTTATACGATGGACATTGTGTTCGAGGCAAAGGATGTGCCGCTGTGCCAATGTGGCGGCATAATAAGGCCGGATGTAGTGCTGTACGAGGAAGGGTTGAGTCAACGTATACTGGCGGCGGCTGTCAAAGCCATCCAAGCCGCTGAAGTGCTGATAGTCGGCGGCACATCGCTGAACGTCTACCCGGCCGCCGGGCTGATTCAATACTACGATGGAGATAAGCTGATACTGATAAACAAGTCCGCGACAAGCTATGACAAATACGCGAATCTGATAATAAGGGAAAATATAGGCGAAACACTGGGTGCGGCTGTCAGCGCTGTTTTTGGGGGCATTTGACGAACATGAAAGTATTTTGCTGACAAACTGTGGACAAACAGTCAGCATATGATGATATGAATTGATAAGGCACAGCTCAAAATCAGCCGTGCCTTTGGTGTGTTTAATGCAAATCAGCTATAGCTATAACCATAGCTGATTTGCCAAGTAACGAACAAGTAAATAATAAATATAATAACGGCAATAGTGACAATCGCCAGAAGTGCTATGAACGCGCCTTTTATATAGGCTCTCAGTAAGTTCTGCATCCACTTCTTTGATAATTTTTGTATAGACTCAGCTTCATTCAAATTTTGCTTTATCACATTTACAGGGATTCCTTCGTCCATTGATTGCAATTCTGCTTTGCAGCTATCACACTCGGCAAGGTGTTCCTCAACCATTGCGCTGCTTTCATTGCTGCACACCCCATCATGGTATAATGGAAGCAAGTCTTTTACGATTTTGCAAGATATTTTCATTTCAACCCCTCCTGTAATTGTTTTTTTGCCCTGTAAAAAATCAACCTCGCCCAACTATCTGTTTTGTCGAATAATTCGCCTATTTGTGAAAATGACAATTCGCAAAATGTGCGCAAAGTGAAAACCTCCTTGTATGGCTCCTTCAGATTGTGGAGCAAGATATGCAGTCGTCTTGCAACGTCTTTGTCAAGATAATCTTTTTCAATATCTAACACATCAGGCAGAACGCTATCGTTGTCTGTTATGTCCTGCCTTTGCTTTTTGCATAGAGTGAAATATGTATTTTTCGCTATCTGACAAAGCCATACATATAATTTGCACGAACCGTTAAATCGGTCTATTTTCTGCATAGCCTTAAAAAATGTTTCCTGTGTGACTTCTTCCGCAACGATTGCATTACGACTAAGAGATAGCACATATTTGTATACATCTATAAAATGTTCTTTGTACACCTGCTCAAAGTCTAATGCCACCTCATCACCCCCTGTCCGTATATAAGACTGCGATAACACGAAAACGTTTCAAAAGATTTCATCATTTTATTTAAATTGAATGACCATGCAGAAAATTATTGGACGCGAAAAGACGTCGGAAAGTCTTAAACTCCCGGAAATTTTGTTGAACGGGTTTTTCCGGTCAAGGGAGAACAGAACAATTACTTGCTATGTAAAAGGAACCCTCGGCTACGCGCCGAGGGTTCCTTTTATGCAATTGCTTTACACTCTCAGCGCCGCCTGGAACGCCGCGTTATTGGCCTCGCATATTGTCGCGACTTCTTTACAGTCGCCGACGATATGGACATCAGTCTCCGGGGCGGATCTGCGCAGGGAGGCTGCCACGTCGGATAGCGGACGCATTCCGACCGCGAGGAGCACGGTGTCGGCCGGGTATTCCACGGTTTTGCCGCCGACTTCACAGATGACTTTGTCGTCCTTGACTTCGAGCAGTTTAGTCTCGTAGTCAATCTGAATTTGTTCATCTTTGATGATATTTGTGAACTCACGTCCGGCAGCGCCGGCGCTTCTCATAAAGTTTGCCATCGCCGTACCTTGGTCGGCAAGCTCAATAACAACAACGTCTTTTCCGGCGCGTTTGAAGTCGATAGCGGCTTCAACTCCGATGGCCCCGGCGCCGACGATTACGATCTTGTCGCCGACCGGGGTTTTGCCCATTTCCGCGTCAACAGCCCAGTTTACATGTGGCTTGTCGATTCCAGGGAGCTTTGGCACAATAGGCTCTGACCCGACAGCGATAATCAGCGCGTCGTAGTTTTCTTTGTCCAGCATCTCTTTTGTCGCCTCGGTATTCAGCAGGATTTTTGCCGGGGTTTTACCGGGCTGGCGGATAAGCCATTTCAGATAATCCTGACAGTCGATTTTAAACGGAGGTGCGGCCGCACCGTTGACGTTTCCGCCGAGTTTATCGCTCTTCTCGTACAGCGTAACGTTGTGTCCGCGATCCACCAACGTCGTCAACGCTGTGATTCCAGCTGGGCCGCCGCCAATGACGGCAACTTTCTTTTTGACCCTGGCTTCTGGCACCAGTCCGTCCTCCAGCTCCCTTGACATGAACGACATAGGGTTAACGGCGCAGTATATCGGCTTCGGAATCATAAGATGGCCGCAGCAGGAGAGGCATCTCAGGCACGGTCTGTGATCTTCCGGCTTGTTCTGGGCATATTTGCGCGGCATTTCGGGGTCTGCCATAAGCGGGCGGCACATCGCGACAAAATCGGCCTTGCCGCTGGCTATGATTTCTTCAGCCATCTCTATGTTCATAATAGATCCGACTGTGTTGACTAAGAGGTCGGGATGTGCTTTCTTGATTCTTTCCGCATAATGCACGTTGAACATGCGGGGCATCATGTAGTTTTGCAGCCAGTTGCGCATATACAACATGCTGAAATCACTGTGCAGTCCGGCGGAGACATGCGCGATGTCTATATGCTTTTTCAGGATGCCAAGCATTTCGATAGTTTCGTCGATATGCATACCTTCTTCGGCAATCTCATCAGCAGAAATGCGCATTTCGATGACGAAATTCTCACCGCATTTTTCGCGGATAGCCTCGCAAACTTCAACGGCGAATCTGCAACGGTTTTCTAGGCTACCGCCGTATTCGTCGGTTCTTTTGTTGTACAACGGACTTGTAAACTGCGAGATCAGGTTGCCATGACCGCCGTGGACAAGCACGGTGCTCATCCCTGCGCGCTTCATACGGTATGCGGCCATCGCGTATTTATTGACGGTTTCGGCGATTTTTTCTTTCGTCATCTCTTTGCAGGGGATAGGCTCGCGCCCTAGCATTGCGGCGCGGTTGCGTTCCGCGGACGAAATAAACGAAGATGACGAATACCGGTTTTCCGCCCCTACTTCCTCGGGGGTGGAGTTTTCGCCGTTGTGATTGATCTCAAAAGATGCGTGGCAGCCGTATTGTTTGCACATGTCGGCATACCATGTCATCGGCAGGACACCCAGGTCGTTTACCAAGTTGAGCTGATACGCCTCGTCCTTACACTCTGTAATGTCGATTGAGCAGTTGCCGACGTAAAGATTTGCGGCGCCGCCACGTGCAAAGATGCGGAACCAGTTGACGAAATCCTTCGTGACCATTCCATCTTCACTTGCAAGGTTTGGTGAAGGCGGGGCGAGGACTATGCGGTTCTTGAAGTCTACTCCTCTGATGTTGATCGGTTCAAATACATGTTTATAGTTGGATCCCATATTATGCTTCCTTTCGTTATGTATATTTTGTTTTCTTCTACTATGTTTCGCGGTTGCGATGCAGGGGCGCACACTGTTCACCCCTACAAACCGGGTTCGCGGTCATTTATACACCCAATGAATATCCGCCGTCAATTGTCAGTATCGCGCCTGTCATCACGTCGGACGCGGTGCTGGCTAAATAAACTGCGAGCGCACCGATTTCAACGGCTTCACCGAATCGGCCAACTGGGATTTTTTCGCACATTATTTTATACGCCGCTTCGTCAACATTCGTTGCCATATCAGAGAACGTGTATCCCGGGGCGATGGCGTTGACGCGGATACCGTATTTACCCCACTGGTGCGCAAGGTGCCTTGTCAGCATATTAAGCGCCGCCTTGGCACAGCTGTAAGCCATCAGCGGCATTGGTACATTGACGATTTCACCCGCATTGGAGGTGATGTTGATTACGCGTCCGCCCTTGCCGTGTTCCCGCATATGCTTGCCGACGAGATAGCACATCCGCGCCGCGCCGTGCAGGTCAACGTCAAAGCAGTGGAACCACGGTTCAAGGTCTTCTTCCATGTCAAGCATCTCGCCGACAATGCCGATACCGGCGTTGTTGACCAGGATATCGATTATACCGTACTCTTCAATCACGCCTTTTACTGCCGATTTGCAAAGGTCGTAGTCAGCGATGTCGCATTTGAAGAAGGTGAATTTGCCCGGATATTTGTTGCTTAAATCCGCGATTACAGACTGCGCGCTCTCTTCACGCCTGCACAGGATTGCGACGTTTGCCCCGTGATGGGCGAGCGCCGTTGTAATCCCAAGCCCGATGCCACGGTTGCCCCCCGTAACTATAGCTGTCTTGCCCTCAAGCGAAAATGCGTTGTCCATTGATGTTATGTGCATATATATAGCCTCCTTAAATTATTTACTAAAATTATTAAATGAGGATTTTCTTCAAATTAGCAAAACGCGGTAATCCGTTTTCAATCACACGCGAGTTCTCGCCCTGGATAAGCGGCAGCGCGTAATCGATAAACTCCTGTGTGACGTAAGTTCCGGATTCATTTATCCATTCACGCGGAACCGTTTTCTCCGAATTTGCGCTGACAGACAGCGGCTGAAGCGTTATCCCGCAGCGATAGCCGCCGGCGGAATCAGCCTCCCGCGTGAAAGCAACCATTTTCCCGGATTCCCCGGCAACGGCATGCAAAACGGCTGATTCCCCAGCGAGATAGGACTCGTTGATATCCGCTTGAGAAGCGATATGCGCGGCGCAGCGCTGTAACAGGCTGAGTTCAATACTCCGGACTTTCGCGCCAGTTCGCTGCTTTATCATACCGGACAGAACGGCAGCTAGGCCGCCCAACTGCGCGTGACCGAATCCGTCAGTCGCGGACGGCGTGGATTCCGCCACAAATGTGCCGTCGGCATAGCGTATACCCTCAGAAACGGCGATAAAACAATTGTTTTTTGCATTGTAAATAGATTCGACATCTTTAAAGAAAGACTCAATATCGAATGGGATTTCAGGCAGATAAATAAGATCCGGCGACGTACCCGCGAGTCCTGCCAAAGCGGAAGCGCCAGTGAGCCAGCCTGCGTGGCGACCCATTATTTCAACCACTGCTATCATACCTATGTTATATACATTTATATCCTTATAGAGCTCCGCTATGGAGGTTGCAACATATTTTGCGGCGCTGCCGTATCCGGGGCAGTGGTCAGTACCGACAAGGTCGTTGTCGATTGTCTTCGGTACTCCGATAATGCGGCATTCATAACCGGATTTCGCCATGAAGTCGCTTATTTTCTTGCATGTGTCCATCGAGTCGTTGCCGCCGTTGTAGAAGAAATATCGTATATCAAATTTCTTGAAAACTTCAAGTATCCGTATGTAGTCTCTGTCGTCTTTTTCGGGATCCGGCATTTTGTGCCTGCATGAGCCGAAAGCCGCGGACGGAGTATTCAGCAGCAATCGTAGTTCATAGGGGTCTTCTTTTGCCATATCGTATAGAATGCCATCCAATATGCCGGTGATGCCGTGTGCCGCGCCGTACACTTTGGTGATCTCTGGGGATTCAAGCGCTGTTTTTATCACGCCGTAAGCGCTGGCGTTGATAACCGCCGTCGGCCCGCCGGATTGCGCGAACACACAGGCCCCCATTAGTTTTTTTGACATGTTTATCTACCTCCGCAATTATTTGAATGATATCATAAAATCACGGCAAAATCAAATGCCATTTTACAAAATACTCTGTTAATTAGAAATAATATGCAGTATAATATATACGTGGGCTATTACAACAGAGTCACAGAAAGATTAGGAGGGCGATTTTATGCCAATTATTACATCGACCGAAATGCTGAAACAGGCGTATCAGGGTAAATATGCAGTAGGGGCATTCAATGTAAACAACCTTGAAATTATCCAGGGGATAACCGAGGCGGCGCAGGAGGTAAGCGCACCGCTGATATTGCAAGTCTCCGAAGGCGCGCGTAAATACGCCAAGCACATCTATTTAATGAAGCTTATTGAAGCCGCCGAGATAGATACCGACCTGCCTATCTGCGTACACTTGGACCATGGCGAAGATTTTGAGATATGCAAATCCTGCATAGACGGCGGATTTACATCTGTTATGATAGATGGGTCAAAACATTCGTTTGAAGAGAACATTAAAATCACGGCCGAGGTTGTAAAGTATGCGCATGATAGGGGCGTGGTGGTCGAAGGGGAACTCGGCAGACTCGCCGGGATTGAGGATGACGTCAACGTTTCTGAAGAAGACGCGGCCTTTACAAGACCGGATGAGGTTGAGGAATTCGTATCGCGCACCGGCGTGGATTCGCTTGCCATCGCCATCGGGACAAGCCACGGCGCGTACAAATTTAAACCGGGGCAGACGCCGAGACTGAGGTTCGACATCCTGGAGGAAATCTCAAAGCGGTTACCCGGGTTCCCGATAGTTCTGCATGGCGCGTCGTCGGTAGTGCCGGAGTATGTGAAGATAATCAATGCAAACGGCGGCAGTATGTCGGACGCCATTGGCATCCCGGAAGACATGCTGCGCGAGGCGGCGCGGATGTCGGTGTGCAAAATCAACATAGATTCCGACCTGCGTCTCGGCATGACGGCGGGCGTCAGGGAGCATTTGAGCAAGCATCCAACGCATTTCGACCCGAGGCAATATCTTGCCCCGGGCCGCGCGAACATCAAGGCGCTTGTTAAGCATAAGCTTATCAATGTGCTGGGTTGTGACGGTAAAGCGTAAATTCGATGCAGGGTGTGGCGACCCAACGCACCGCATACCAAAGTGCCCCGGCGCGTCAGATTGTCGTGCCCTGCAATGCATAACTGGAAGATGCATAAAACGAATATCGGCAAACATTATTAGATGTTTGCCGATATCTTAGGTTAATCTGAAACGTTTATGCTACACCATTTTGCAGCACAAATTGACTGTTGTAAATTTCCGCGTACATACCGCCTTTTTGCAGCAACTCATCATGACTGCCTGTTTCCACAATGTTGCCGTTATCCATGACAAGGATCACGTCGGCATTTTTTATCGTGGACAGGCGATGGGCGACGATGAAACTGGTGCGCCCTTGCATAAGTGTCTCCATCGCCTTCTGGATGTGTACTTCCGTCCGCGTATCCACGCTGGATGTCGCCTCGTCCAGCAGTAAAAAGTACGGGTCGGCCAAGATAGCCCTGGCTATACACAGAAGCTGCTTCTCCCCGTGGGATAGATTGGCGGTTTCGTCGTTCATAACGGTGTCGTACCCCTGCGGCAAGGTACGGATAAAATAATCCGCCCTCGCCATTTTCGCGGCATTTACAATCTCATCTTCCGTGGCCTCATTATCCCCATGTCGTCCGTACGCGATATTCTCACGGACGGTACCGTCAAATATCCAGGATTCCTGCAAAACCATTCCGAACAGTGACCGCAGATACTGCCGCTCAAAGTCGCGGATATCAACGCCGTCTATCTTTATCGCGCCGCCGCGCACTTCGTAAAAGCGCATCAGCAGATTGACAAGTGTTGTCTTGCCCGCGCCGGTCGGACCGACTATGGCGACTTTCTGCCCGGCCTTGACGTTAAAGCTCACCCCGTTCATCAAGAGGTCATCGCCGTATCCGAATTGGACATTTTCAAAGCTGATGTCGCCTCGGGGGTTTTGCAGATTCTTTGCCGGATCTTTGTCCGGAACTTCGTTCTCTTCGTCCAGGAATTCAAATACCCGCTCTGCCGAGGCGATGGCAGATTGAAGGGAGTTTAGTATATAAGCCGCCTCCGTCAATGGTTCTTGTGACATTTGCACGTATTGGAAAAAGCTCATTATCTGCCCGATATTAATCCTGCCTTGTATCACGAACGTTGCGCCTAAACCTGCGATGATGACGTATCCGATATGATTGAACAGCCGGATAATCGGCATAATGACATACATGATAAACTGCGCTTTTCTGTCGTCTCTATATAAATCGTCAATCGCTTCGCCGGTTTTCTGCCGCGCTTCTGCTTCCAGTGTAAAGGTTTTGATTTCTACCTGCCCGGAAAAATACTCCTCAACACGGGCGTTAAACACCCCCATTGAGCTTTGGCGG
>WQWC01000038.1 GCA_009785525.1 Oscillospiraceae bacterium
AGGTTGGTCACCTGAGCTTGCTACCGTTCCCGCCTAAATATTTCTTGTATTAGATTATGCCCGCCTTATATTTAGGCAGGTCTCTTTGCTTTGCTTATCGTTAATATTGTTTTCATAACAAATCCCCGGGAATGCCTATAGATTCCCGGGGATTTTTCTATATATTCGGGGGCGTGAGGACACAACGCCCCTGATATCAAAACATCACTTTCGCATATTCCGCCTCTTTGTTGCGGAATTCAACTAACACATCCGGGTAGCCTATCAGCTCCGCCACCATTTCTCGCGGAATTATTGCGAACAGGTTACCGCAATCAGTCACGTACGGGTCAATTCCCGCAAGTGCGGGCGGAATATCGCCGTCTATGAATACGATTGCGTAGAATCCTGCGTAGGCTTCGCCATAGTAGAATTCGTTAAGCAGATTCGCCTCTGCGTTGTCTTCGTCAGAAAATCCTGCGCCAGCCCTGGGTTCGTCGGCGTCATCAGCCATCAGTGCCGGTGGAGCCGCTGCGGTCTGCGGGGCGGCCCAATCGGCCGTTTCTTCCAGCTCCGGGGCAACGCTCCCCGGTGCTGTATCTGGGAGCGCCATTGAAAACTCCGCCGACTGCACATATGCTGTCTCGTTATCCGGCATTATCAACAGCGCGCTGTCGGAACGCAATACAAAAAAAAGCAGAATTCCCGCCGCCAGCGGAACCAGCGCGGCCGCTGCGCGCGGTAACGTAAACCGCCTGGTTTTCGGATTAACAACCGCCGGTTTGGTGATTTCCGCCATCACGCGGCGGCGGATTGACTCCGGCGCAGGCGCTGCCATGTCTTCCACCATTTTGGATATACCGCTGTAGGCGCGTAAAAGCCCGCAACAATCCGGGCATGATTCAATATGCCGCTCCACAATAAGCCGGTCTTCCTCATCCAGCTCGTTATCTATATAAGCGCTTATAAGTTCATAATATTCCGCGCAACTCTTCACTGTGTCACCTTCCTTAGCAACGCGGGGGATTTTGCCCAACGCACCCCCGTGTGCTTCATCTCTTAATTGTTCTGACGATATCCCGACGGAAAAGTTCCTTTCGCCGACAGGTATTTTACAAGATTTTGCCGCGCCCGTGCCAACCTGGACTTTACCGTACCCTCACTCACGTGCAGGGATTCGGCGATTTCGGCATAGCTCAGGCCCGCGACTTCGCGCATGGTGAACACTGCTCGGTGATCCGGCGACAGCGCCTCGATACAGCCGTCTATGTTCCGGCGCAGCTCTTCGCGCAGGGCGTGATCTTCCGGCAGTTCATCCATGCTCGGCAACTCAAGCGGCGTGTCGTCATCGTCCGGATATGTAAGCGGGATTGTTTTGGCGGACCGTGCGCGGTGTCTTATAAAATCTATCGCCAGATTATACGTCATCCTGTAAATCCAAACGGAAAACTTGCTTTCCCCGCGGAAGTTCATCAGCCCGCGGTACACCTTTATAAACACCTCTTGCGTGATGTCTTGGGCGTCTTCAATGTTCCCGGTCATTTTCATGGCCAGATTGTAGACGATTTTTTCGTTCGCTATGACAAGTTCTTCAAACGCCTGAGTGTCTCCCTGCAGAACTTTTTCTATTATCTTTTGTTCTTCGGTCATAGCTCTCGCCTTATCCCTTCCGTTATTTTTTGCAGGTCGTCCAAGGTCACAGCTTTCATAATCTGCTCTTTAAAATATCCGGCGTGCGGCACACCTCGCAGATACCACGCATAGTGTTTCCGTGCCTCCAGACAGGCTATTTTTTCGCCTTTGAGTTCTGCCGCCAGCCGGAACTGGCGCATTGCCGTTTCAGCTCTCTCCGATACTTTCGGCGCGTGGCGCACATCTTCTCCGTTGCGCATTTCATTGATCTGCGCGAACAACCACGGATTGCCGAATGCGCCTCTGCCGATCATCGCGGCATCTGCTCCTGTGTATGTGAACATCCGTTTCGCATCCTCGGCGGTGAATACGTCTCCGTTTGCCATCACCGGGACGGATACGGCTTTTTTGACTTCTCTTATAATATCCCAATCGGCGCGGCCCTCATACATCTGCGTCCTTGTGCGTCCGTGGACGGCAATTGCCGACACGCCGGAGGCTTCCGCCATCCGCGCGAACTCGACGGCATTGACGTTGCCTTTATCCCAGCCTTTGCGGAACTTTACCGTCACAGGCGCGCGATCGCCGACGCTTTTGACCACGGCTTCGATCACGCGGGCAGCTTTGTCGGGGTCGCGCATAAGCGCACTGCCATCACCGTTTTTGACAATCTTGTTAACAGGACAGCCCATGTTGATATCGACTATATCGGCCCCCGATATTTCCAGCGCAAGCCCCGCGGCCTCCCCCATACATTCGGGATCAGAGCCGAATATCTGCACCGCCACGGGATGATCCCCCACCGTGACGCCCAAAAGCGTCCGCGTTTTGCTGTCTTGATACACCAAGGCTTTGGAACTGACCATTTCGGTGTAAGTCAGCCCCACCCCAAATTCACGGCAAATCGCGCGGAACGCCACGTCCGAGACACCAGCCATAGGCGCCAGCGCCGTCGGTGAAGGGATATCTATGTTGCCGATTTTCATGCGTCACCTCTAATCATGGGGGTGTTGTGTTGTAGGGGCGCGCATTGCGCGTCCGTGGATACTGTGGCAGATTTGCGGACGGCCAATGGCCGCCCCTACAACCACCCCGCCCCTGTGGGGCACCCCTCCAAGGGAAGGGAATTTTTGGTACATCCCTCGTTCCATTCCCCACCTTGGAGGGGTGACGGCGCAGCCGACGGGGTGGTCTCCCATCCCCCTTCGCGCACGAAGGGGGATGGGAGATGGCCCCGTCCTAACACTCAACTACCCAACCACACCATAAGCACCCCAATATCCGCCGGCGACACGCCCGATACCCGCGATGCCTGGCCCAGATTCGCCGGGCGGACGGCATTTAGTTTTTCCCGCGCTTCTAATCGCAATCCATTCAGCGTGGAATAATCCAAATCCTGCGGCAGCGGGTGATTCTCCATTTTTTCAAAATCGCGCAAATGCCGCTCCTGCCTGTCTATATATCCCTCGTACCGGATTGATATCTCCACCTGCTCTGTGATCTCCGGGTCAAGCGCTGGCCTGGATTTATCGTACGGAGCCAACATGTCATATCCCAACTTCGGGCGTCGCAGCAGACTTGCCAGGCTCGCGCCGGATTTCAATCCCGGCTCCCCGGCCGATTCCAACAGCGCGTTCAACTCCTCTGACGGCGGGACATATGTAGATTTCAGGCGGGCAATCTCGCGATCGACCGCCGCGTATTTCTCCAGCACGCGCTGATAGCGTTCTTCCGAAATCAGCCCGATTCTGCGGCCGAACGCGGACATTCTGATATCCGCATTGTCCTGCCGATGCAGCAAACGATACTCCGAGCGGGACGTCATAATCCTGTATGGCTCGTTCGTGCCCTTTGTGACTAGATCATCAATCAGCGCACCGATGTATCCGTCGGATCGGCGGATAATCAGCGGCTCCTCGCCCCGCAGTTTCAACGCGGCGTTCACACCGGCGACAAAGCCTTGAACCGCCGCTTCTTCATATCCGGATGAACCGCAGAACTGTCCCGCGCCGTATAAACCTTGTATCTTCTTGCACTCCAGCGTTGCGGTGAGTTCCAACGGATCCACGCAATCGTACTCTATAGCGTATGCCGGGCGCATTATTTCAGCTTGTTCCATGCCCCGGATTGTCCGCAGCATTTGCACCTGAATCTCTTCCGGCAGAGACGACGAAAAGCCTTGCAAATACAGCTCTTCTGTGTCCAATCCCGTTGGCTCCAAAAACAGCTGATGTCGGTCTTTCCCGGCGAATCGGACGACTTTGTCTTCAAACGACGGGCAGTACCGCGTGCCGGTGCCTTCAATCACACCACTGTACATCGGGGAACGATGCAGGTTGGCCCTCACAACATCATGCGTTTGCTCGTTGGAATACGTGAGCCAGCAGACAGCGTCGCCAAGTGATGGTTTTTGAAGAGGCTCAAACGAGAATGTTTTCGGGGGCTTATCGCCGTGTTGGATTTCCAGTTTCGTTAAATCCACGGTTCTGGCGTTGATTCGCGGCGGTGTGCCGGTTTTGAATCGGCGTAGGTTTAGCCCGAGGTCTCGCAAGCGTTCTGTCAGGATTTCGGCGGCGAACATCCCGTCGGGGCCGCCGTCTTGCACCGCTTCACCCACTATTGTGCGGGCGTTCAGGTATGTCCCGGCGCAGATTATGACGGTTTTTGTGTGAAATATCGCGCCGGTGCGGGTTTTGACATATGATACCGCACCGTTTTCAACGCCGATGTCTATTATCTCCGCCTGGCGGAGTGATAACCGGGACTCACGCTCCAGCGTGTGTTTCATCAATTTCTGGTACTCGCGCCGGTCGATTTGCGCCCTTGGTGAATGCACGGCGGGGCCTTTGCCTCTGTTTAACATACGGAACTGGATCGCGCAGAAGTCGGCCGCTTTGCCCATTTCACCGCCGAGTGCGTCGAGTTCTCGCACCAGGTGACCCTTCCCCGTCCCGCCGATTGACGGATTACACGGCATGTTTCCGACGGCGTCAAGGTTAATTGTAAAGCAGATGGTGCGCATACCAAGTCGTGCCGAAGCCAACGCGGCCTCGATTCCGGCGTGCCCAGCACCAATGACGGCTATATCGAATTGTCCGGCGTTGTAATCCAATATGGTGGTGTCCTCTTTCTTCGGGTTTTGTTGTTTATTATAGCATGGGCGATGGAGGTATTGCAAAGGGTATGTGGGGTGCATCCCCCTTCCCCCTTCGTGCGCGAAGGGGGCTTGAGACGAAAGACGATGGTTTGGACGGGGTTGCGGCAGGGCACCGGGGACGGCGTCCTCTATATGGGCCGTTTGGATTGAACATGCGCGGGAACCCCAACAACCCCGTAGGGATGGTCGCCCTCGACCGTCCACGGACGACCGGGGCGGTCGTCCCTACAGCGCAATCTCCCTACGCCAACGTCAAACTAAACACAAACTTCGTAACTCCATCTTTACTGCTGACGAATATATCCTCGTTGTGGTTATCCAGAATACTCTTGCAAATATACAGCCCCAATCCGACTCCGTCGCGGTCGGCGCTACGGGATTTGTCTGTTTTGTGGAACCTTGTAAATATATGCGTCAACTCATCTTTCGGGATCGTCTCACCTTGATTCTCCACAGATACGAACGCCTTTCCCCCTTGCTTCCACAGCTCCAGAACAATCTCGCCGCCGGGACGGGAGAATTTTATCGCGTTGTCGATAAGATTATACACCACCTGCGTTATCGAGTCGCGGTCGCCGCGTGTAATAATCGGCGCTTCCGGCAGATTCGCCGCAACGTCAAGGCCTTTTTCTTCGATCTTTCCGCTCAGACTCAACAATGCTAGGCGCGCTACTTCGGCTATATCGAAGCTTTTCTTCAAAATCTCGTCCGCCGCTTGCAGTTTTGACAGCTCCAGCATACTGTTGACAAGGCGGGAAAGTCTGCGCGTTTCCGATGAAATCACGCCCAGGTACTTGCCGCTGTCTTCAATCGTCCCGTCCAGAATGCCGTCAGCGAATCCTGATATCACTGTCATCGGCGTTCTCAATTCATGCGATACGTTGGCCACAAATTCCCGGCGCAATCTCTCTTGACTCTCCACTGACTCCGCCATCGCGTTGAATGCGGCCGTTAATTCTCCGATTTCGTCCTGACGGCCTAAATCTTTGACCCTCGTTGAGAAATCACCGCGTGCGAACCGCCCAGCGGCAGCCGCCATCTCGTTTATCGGCTCGGCCAGCTTTTTGGTGAATGCGAACGTGATTATCGCCGCAAATGCCATTACGCCGAGCGAGATTAGCAAAAACATGCCGGAGAAATCCAGCCAATCGGCGCGGAATTCCTCTATGTCGCGGGATAAGAACAGGTATCCGAACGCTTCCTGCTCCCCGCCGGTAACACGTATCAGCGGCGCGCCGATAACCTGCCGGGGTCTGCTATATAATCCGCCCAGCGTTGTGAACCGGGCGGCATACCTCACCCGTGGGATCTCATCCGGGGATATCCTTATCCCCAAATGCGCAAACCGCCTGTCAGAGCATGAGCGGATAACACCGTCCCGGCAAGTCAACAAAAGCTCAAACCCCGACACGCCGGAAACCATTGTCAGCCACATGCCGATATCCAGTCCCCCGAGGTCGAAGTCTTCGTCCAAGCTCCGCGCTCCGATATAACGCGCCGCTTCGTTAATCGCCCGTCCCATAGCCACGCGGTTTTCATTGAGGGCACGGCGATAATTCCACGTCAAAGCCAGCCCGCCCAGCATGATAAAGCTGGCAAGCACGATCAATGAGGTGGATATGAAGTTTTTGAAATATAGACTTTGTTTCATATGTTATTGTGCAGGTACGGTATTTGTAGGGGATTTTTGCCCATATAATCCTTTGGGTTTAATGTACAACCGTTCCGTAGATGCGGTTGGGACGGTCTTCCCCAACATGGTTATTTCTGGTGTTTTGCAACGGTTACTTCAATGGTTCCATCATATCCATCAGCAACTCAATCGCTTTCACGGCACAGGATATCGCCCTGTCATTCCCGTGATACTCCGTCTGTTCAAGGCCCAATTTGTGCCGTTCGGGATTCCACACCGCCGTCAGCACAACGCCGACTCTGGCATTTCTGCACAGTCCGACGGAAAACAGCGCGGCGGCCTCCATCTCAGACGCCAGGCATCCGGCGCGGACATACGATGACCATCGATCTTTCAGCGCAGGGGCAATCGGCATACTGTCAGGCTCTGTCTGGCCGTAAAAAGAGTCTTTACTGTGGACAACGCCGACATGGTACGTTAATCCAAGCTGCCTTGCTGCCGATTCCAGCGCCGATGTCACCGTGAAGCTTGCCGCCGCCGGATACCCGGGCGGCAGATATTCCCCGCTTGTGCCCTCGGCACGTATTGCCGACGACGCAATGACGATATTCCCCGGCATGACATCCGACTGCATTCCGCCGCATGTGCCGACACGGATAAACGTCCGTACGCCGCATTTATACAATTCCTCCAGCGCGATAGCGGCCGACGGTCCGCCAATCCCGGTGGATGTGACGTACACGCTTTTCCCGGCTATCGTGCCTCTGTAAGTCTTGTACTCCCGCTTCTCCGTCACAAACTCCGGATTCTCCAAATACCCGGCAATTTCCTCCACCCTGCCTGGGTCACCCGGCAATATCGCGTATTCGCAATCTCCGGGGGAGAGCGCGATATGATACTGCCTGTTGTCATCGGAACCAAGCGCCATCTGCTGCGTCATAGCTAATCCTCCCAAGTTTTCCAAACATCCGGGCAGTAGCCGACTGTTGCTTTCTTTCCGTTGCGTACAATCGGCGTCTTGAAAAACGCCGGATTTTCCAACAGCTTCTCTTCCCTGTCCGCATCGTGGGCAAGATAAGTCAGAATCTCCGCGCCGGGGGCATTGTCGTCTATCAGGGCGGATAATCCCACCGCTTGCTTGATATTGTTGAACTCCCCGCGGCTGAGACCCTTGTCCAGGATATCAACACGCTGGAATTTGACCCCGCGCTCTTTAAAATGCCGCTCTGCTTTCTTCGTGTCAAAGCATTTGGATTTCCCGAAAATCTGTATGTTCATATTTATCCCCATGTTTTTGGACGTCCCCCTGTAGGGGCGGATATGGAATCCGCCCCTACAGGTCTGCTATATCTCCGAAATGACCGGCAGAATCATTGGATTCCGCTTTGTTTTCTTATAGAGGTAATCCGACAGGTCGCTTTTTATTGCGCCTTTTAACGCCGCCCAGTCAGTGATGTTTTCGCGTCCACAACGTTCCAACGTTGCGGTAACCATGTTTTTCAACTCACGCATCAGCTCTTCCGACTCTTTAACGTAAATGAATCCGCGTGTGATTATATCCGGCCCCGCGACAAGGCTTCCGTCCTCGGCGGACAGATTCACGATTACAACCAGCATTCCGTCTTTCGCCAAATGCTTACGGTCACGCAGGACGACAGAGCCGACGTCACCGACTCCGGTACCATCGACAAGCACCCGCCCCGATGGGACGGAGCCGTTTTTGCTGATTGCCCTATTGGAAAGCTCCACAACCTGGCCTATGTCAGCTATCACAACATTTTTCTGTGCCAGTCCCATCTGTTTTGCGAGCTTTGCGTGCATGTTCAAATGCCGTTGCTCACCGTGAACCGGCATGAAGAATTTCGGTTTGACAAGCGCAAAGATCATCTTCAGCTCTTCCTGATACGCGTGGCCTGAGACGTGCAGATCGGTTATCTTGTCGTATATAACCTCCGCACCGCGCCTGAACAGCTCATCAATCACGCGCGAAACCGTCTTCTCGTTCCCCGGCACAGCGGAGGCTGAGATGATTACCCTGTCACCAGCCTTTATCTCAACCTGCCGGTGGCCGGAGAATGCCATACGGTGCAACGCGCTCATCGGCTCACCTTGGGAACCTGTAGTTACAATAACAATCTGGTCAGCGGGCAGGTTTTTTATCTGGTTAACTTCGACCAGTACGCCGTCCGGAATATTCACGCAGCCCAGCTCGGTAGATACTCTCACCGCGTTTTCCATGCTGCGCCCAGTTATTGCAACTTTCCTGCCGTATTTCACGGCACAGTCTATAACTTGCTGTACTCTGTGTACATTCGACGCAAACGTTGTGACAAGAATCCGCTGTGTACAGCCCCGGAAAAGTTCATCCAATCGTACACCGACATGGCTTTCTGACATAGAGTAGCCCTGTTTTTCGATATTGGTCGAATCCGACAGCAACGCCAGGACGCCCCTTTTGCCGAGCTCTCCGATCCGAGCTAAGTCGATCATGCCGCCGGAAATCGGCGTTGTGTCGATTTTAAAGTCACCTGTGTGGATAATCATGCCAACAGGCGTTTTGACAGCCAGCGATACCGCGTCGGGAATACTGTGGTTCGTGTGAATAAGCTCCACCTTAAAGCATCCGAGCTTGAACGATTCCCCGGCCTTTTTTACATTCAGCTCCACTTTTTCAGCTAAGCCGTGTTCATGCAGTTTGATTTTTACAAGCCCCGCAGTCAAGGGCGTCGCATATATCGGCGCATTAATGTCGCGCATAAGATACGGCAGCGCACCTATGTGATCCTCATGCCCGTGCGTCAGTACAATTCCACGGATTCTTTCCTTGAATTTCACAAGATACGTAAAATCCGGAATAACTATATCCACGCCGTACATTTCGTCGTCAGGAAATCCAAGTCCGCAGTCTATAACCAGGATATCCGCACCGTATTCGTACACAGTGAGATTCTTGCCGACCTCATTCAAGCCGCCAAGTGATATGATTTTCAATTTTTCCGCCATAGTAAAGAATAAAACTCCTTGTTAATTTAATTGCGTTATGTAGATATCTAGGGTTTGCCAAAACGAGGCTCAGGGGGATTTTTCTGAAAGGCCCTGTATCGCCCTTTACAATGCCCTGACCTGTCTTGTGCGTGTATTCTAAAGTACCGTAGTACATAAAGCCCTTTTAAAGCTGTAATTTAAGTATATCCTTAATTATATAATATTAATTCTAAAATTGCAAATTTTTTTATGGGGAGGTACCCACCTCTGTTGTAGGGGACGATGGCAATCGTCCCGATAAACGGGGAAGAATGTCAAATGCCTCAGGCGGATTGCCATCCGCCCCTACAATTCCAGCCGACCCTCAAGCGCACGCATCAGCGTCACACCATCGGCGAATTCCAGACTCGAACCTACCGGGATTCCGTACGCCAGACGTGTGACTTTTACGCCGAAGGGTTTTACCAATCTTCCCAGATACCGCGCCGTTGTCTCACCCTCGGTGTCAGGATTTGTGGCCATGATGACTTCTTTTATGTCCCCGTCCGACACGCGGGCGATGAGTTCTTTTATCGTCAGATCGTCCGGGCCTATGTTGCTTATCGGCGATATCACACCATGCAAAACATGGTATAGCCCATGATATTCGTGCGCCCGCTCAATTGCCAAGAGTCCTTTGGGATCCGCCACAACGCAGATCACGCCGGAGTCCCGCCGCGGATTGCCGCAGATGGAACAGATTTCGGAATCCGTCAGATTACAGCAGACGGAACAGAATCGCAAGAGCCGCCGGGCTTCCGTTATCGCAAGCGCAAACGATTCCGCCTCGCCTTCCGGTAGTGACATCACAAAAAAAGCCAGCCTCTGCGCTGTTTTGTGGCCGATTCCGGGCAGGGACGCGAATTTGTCGATTAAGTTGTCTAACGCTGATGGAAAAAAGTCCATTATGGCCTCCTAGGTGTTTTCTGAAAGTAAAAACACTGATGAAATATCAACTATAAAATGCAGAAACATTGCCGGGATTAAACTGCCTGTAACCAAAAACAAGCCGCCGAACAGCGCGCCGACTGCCGCACTTCTTATCATGCCTCGAATCCCCTGATAAGTGTGTGCAACTCCGAATATGACAGATACAGGCACCAACGCTAGCAACATCGGCATGTTCGGGAATACTGCCTGCAAAAGAAAAAGCAGAAATCCACGGAATACAATTTCCTCGCCAACGCCGGCAGTCAGGGATACAAAAAACCAATATTTTCTTTCCTTTTTACTATGAGGCAGTAGATTATTTACAGCCCCATTCGGGTGTTTTTTCGCAAGCTCCTCTTTTTGTGCTTCCCTGTATTTCGGCTTTACCAAAAAAGCTATCGCATCGTAAATATGGGCAATTAGATATATCCCGCACAGAATAATGGTAACAGAAGTAAACCATATGTTTTGGCCCAGGCTTATTCCCCGCAACCCGATGTCGTAAAAACTAATACCTGCGAGCAGACATAGGGCTAAAACCAATAACGCTGCGCCCCAGCCAAAAGTGATGATTCTGATATAGCCCTTTATCCTTGCTTCTTCCGTAATTGCTGCGTCCTGCGGTTTTTTTCTTTGCCGCACCGCTCCAAACAAAGGGAGTCCTGCATAATAAATTATCATTAAAATTAGAAAAAATACGTACATTTCAATCTCTCGCTCGCCTCTGCTTAGTTGTTAGAACCCAAAATGTTTTTCTAGCAATCGCAAAGTATCTTCTACCATGCTTTCTTTTGTTCTGACCACACTGAAAAGATTGTATTTTCGGGCTTCTTGATGAGCCATCTCAGCTTCAATTCTGAATACTTCATTCTGTTTCGTTATTTTTTTCTCAGGTTCATTCAGCGACATGATCCATTCCAAATACTCTTTGTGACTTGCTCGCGCTCCATAATTCTCGCAAGTTACCAATTCGGGAGAGGCCAAAAGGCAAGCGATTCTGCTATAGTCAGATATTTCCGTCAGTAATTCTATTGGCATACAAACATCTGCAATGACTTTATTTGTTTGTGATCGTTTAATAAGTTCAATGATTACAAATTCATTATATTCATCATTTCCACTGCGGCCTGCGTTGTCTGCCGAAATATCTTCAGCCGGTCTGTCGAAATGCGCATCCCAGTCGATTGTTTCTTTCTTTAAAGTTGAAATCGGTTGATATCTTTCATTGTATATTGACTGCCACACTTTAAAATGCGGCGCTGTCCAATGCTCATTAAAATGGATGAAACCATGTTTTTCAGCTAAAGCTGTCGCCATTGTGGTCTTGCCTGCCAAAGCTGTTCCTGTAAGGAAATACACATTTCGCAGATTATGTTTTAAAATATTTTCCGCAATATTCATAATGTTTCACTCCACTATAGAATCTAGCCTCTCAACGCCGCTATCCTCGCCGCCCTGTCGTCCGCGCCGAAAATATCGCTCCCGGCCACTAGCACGTTCGCCCCAGCTTGAATGCACAGTTTGGCGGTCTCGGGATTTATCCCGCCGTCCACTTCCAGCTCGCATTGCGGATTGCAACTGTCTATCGCTTGGCGCAACGTTTGAATCTTTGGTAGCATGTCATGCATGAACTTCTGCCCGCCGAATCCGGGCTCAACGGTCATCACGAGGATCATATCGATCTTCGGCAGAAACGGCAGAATCGCCTCGGCAGGCGTGCCGGGTTTCAGCACAAGCCCCGCTTTTTTGCCGAGATTGTGGATTTCATCTATCGTCGGCGAGATATTCGCCCGATCTTCCGCCTCTGCGTGGAATGTGATGATATCCGCCCCGGCTTTGGCGAATTGGGCAGTATACCGGGCAGGGGAAGTGATCATCAAATGCACGTCAAGCAGCATATCGGTGACACGCCGCACCGATTCCAGCACCGGCAGGCCGATTGATATATTTGGGACAAACACACCGTCCATCACATCGAAATGCAGGTAATCAGCAGACTCAATCGTCTTGATCTCTTCACCAAGCTTTGTAAAATCGGCAGACAATATCGACGGTGCTATTTTTATCATACGCTCACGCTCCAGCCTATCATGGCATAGTATTATTTAGCGGCACGGCGCGCCGCTCGCTTTTATCATAGGGGCCGCCGCGGAAGCGATAATTCCGATGGCGGCCCTCCGCGTGTTGGTAGTTAACAGTTGAAAATTGCGTTCACAAAAAATTTAATTGCAAATTAAGGCCCGCATGGACTATAATATATTAATATGCCTTTAGGAGATTGTCAACTATGCTTGAGATAAAAAAGAAATCCGCTGTGCCTGTCTATGGGGCCGGGGCGGTGTTTGTGCTGTATTGTTTGATATTCCCGCTGTACAGGACTTGGCACTTCATCATATTAGCCGTCGCCGCCGTACTTTGCTATGTTTTGCTTTCAATGAAGTTCACCGGCACAACTGAGTTCGTGGAAATCCCGGAAGAGCCGACCGGCAACGCAGAAGTGGACGCGCTGTTGGATAACAGCAAACAGACAATCACGGAGCTGAACGCTTTACGTGAGAAAGTCCCCGGAGTACGGCAAAAGCTTGATGAAATTATCGACGTCACCGAGATGGTTTTCAAGAAACTGCACTCCACGCCAAGCGTTTACAGGGATGTCAAGCGATTCGCGGATTTTTATCTGCCCACGACGATAAAGCTGTTGCGGACATATGAAAGTTTCAGCACCAAAAGCGTGCGGGGCGAGCATATCGAAGAAACGCTGCGCGGAATCGACTCCGCGCTAGACTCAGTGCTGGCAAGTTATCAAAAGCTGTATGATTCGCTGTATAAAAACGTGGCGCTTGATATAGAGACTGATATTATTGTGCTGGAAAATCTGCTGAAGCAAGAGGGGTTAATGTAGGGGCGGACACTTAGAGGGTAATTTATGTTTTGTATTGGGAGGAGTAATTCTATGTATGCTATAAAAGCCATATTTGACGGAACTAATTTTATACCTACACAGCCAATACCTGTAGATGGAAATTATGAAGTGGTTATCACATTTATTGAGCCTGTAAAAAAAGATGCTGCCAGACCGCCTTTTGAATACGGAAGCATGTCGGGTAAAATATGGATGTCTGATGATTTTAACGAGCCGCTTGATGATTTCAAGGAGTATATGGAATGAAATATTTACTGGATACTCATGTGGCAATATGGGCACTTGATGATAAAACAAAATTATCTGAAAAGGCTAAAGCGATTATTGACGATGTTTCTCTTGTTTTATGTGTAAGTATGGTTTCAGCATGGGAAATCGCAATTAAGGCAAGCATTGATAAACTAGATTTTGTCGGCGGTTCTGAGACTTTTCTTACCGAAATGCAAAAAAATGGATTGGAACTACTCAACTTAAAAGGTCCGCATATAAAATATGTGGAAAATCTTCCATTCCATCATCGCGACCCTTTTGACCGCCTGCTTATATCAACCGCGCTTGCTGAGAAATTGACGATTATAACGATAGATGAAAATACGATGTGTCATGGATTTGGTAAAATAGAATTTATATTAGGAGGCAAAGTTTATGCGGCTGTTTCATGTTAGTGAAGACCCAAACGTCGAAATATTCCACCCGCGGCTTCCACGGCGTGACGAGCTTGACCCAAATATTGGCCTTGTCTGGTCGCTCACCGAATCTGCTTTGCCTAATTGGTTGTTCCCGCGTGACTGCCCTCGCGTTGGCTATCGTATTTGTGACAGTGCTACCCCTGATGACGTAACGAAATTCTTTACATCAGGCGCACATCATGTGGTTACCATCGAAAATGATTGGCATGAACGGCAACTAAACGCAACGCTCTATGTTTACGAGTTCGACCTGACAAACTTCTATTATGACGACATTGCGGGATTCTATGTCAGCCAAAAATCCGAAACCCCCATTGATATGGTGATATATACCGACCTATATACTGAATTGTTTAAGCGCGGTGCGGAAGTACGGATAGTTGACAATCTATGGTCGTTGCGAGACGCGGTGTTCGCATCATCACTTACAGCTTGGTCATTTTGTAAAATGCTAAATGCAAAACCGCGAAGATAGCATAGCACACCAAATAAACATTTTCTAAAGTCACACATCATAACAACAGGCACAGCGTACGCCCCTACAATATCAAACAAAGGAGATCATAGATGGACAACATAGAATATACCCCCAGCCTGACGCTGGATCCGGATCATGAGGAAATCAAGCCTATTTTAATCATCGAAGCAGAGGAAGAGTCCCTTGCCCCGGCGGAGGCTGTGGTGGGGCCGGATTTGAGTCAGTTGTCTGAACAGGAACAGCTGCAAGTCCGCGAGTTTGCCAATAAGATCGATATTACCGACACAAACGCGGTGCTGACTTACGGCGCGGCGAGTCAGCGGAATATCGCCAATTTTTCCGAAAACACGCTTAACAGCGTGCGCACAAAGGATATGGGAGAGGTGGGGAACATGCTCTCCGGCCTTGTTGTGGAGCTGCGCGGATTTGGCACCGACCAAAACGAGAAGAAGGGGCTACTGGGCATCAAGCGCAGAGTCGCCAACAGAATCGCCGCGATGAAGACGGAATTTTCCAAGGTATCGACAAACGTGGATAAAATCGCCGAAATGCTGGAAAAGCACCAGATCACGCTGATGAAAGATGCGGCGATGCTGGACAAAATGTATGACGTGAACCGGGCGTATTTCAAAGAGCTGACGATGTATATTTTAGCCGGAAAGCAAAAATTGCAGGAATGCACCACGACTGTACTGCCGCAATTGCAGAAAAAAGCGCAGGAATCCCAGTTGCCGGAAGACGCGCAAGAGGCGACAGATTACGCCAACATGATCAACAGATTCGAGAAAAAGCTGCACGACCTAGAGCTCACGCGGATGATTTCTATCCAAATGGCCCCGCAGATCAGGCTTTTGCAAAACAACGATGCCTTGATGGTGGAGAAAATCCAGACGTCGATTGTCAACACCATCCCGCTGTGGAAAAGCCAGATGGTGCTTGCCTTGGGGCTGCATAACTCACAGCAGGCGATGCAGGCACAGCGACAGGTCACGAATATGACGAACGAGCTGCTGCAAAAGAACGCCGAAAAACTCAAGCAGGGTACCATCGAGATCGCCAAGGAGTCAGAGCGCGGCATCGTAGACGTTGAAACGCTGGCGGCGACAAATCAGCGGCTGATTGAAACGCTGGACGAAGTGCGCAACATCCAGGACGAGGGTGCGACACGCCGCCGCGCGGCCGAGCAGGAGCTGGGGCGTATCGAAGGCGAGCTGAAGCAGAAGCTGCTTGAAATCCGGGATAATAGATGACTGTTTTAAAGAAAAGGCCGATGGCAATTTTTATAACCGTCGTCATCGCAATTGCCGCGCTGATATTCGGCGTGAATCGCAGCGTGAATCGGGTAATTGCCCGGGTAGAGCTTGGATTCTACGAGGGGTTTATCAACGACCAAGGATTCCGCGAGCCGAGTATCAACGCGCAGTTTGACACGATAATCAACGCCGCTTTGCAGATAACGTCGATTCTGGCAAGTTACCCGGAACTGGATGCGCAAGTTGAGGCACTTAATGTTCACAGACGGAACTTCCTCAACGCGCAGGACATAGATGAGAAGATGATGATAATGTCTACCTTGGTTCAACCAAGCGCCCACGGTTTGATATTAAGCGCACGGGACGTTGATCTGTCAGAACGGGATATTGACGCTGTAACGACACACTGGCGGACATTTACCGGCGCGACTAATCTTCTTATTAACAGCTTAATGCCCCGGTGGTTCGAGGAAACGGGGGATTTGGGTCTGAGTCCAATAGCGGAGCTGTTGTACTGCGGGGATTTTGCCCCATCGGGGTGGGTTATTCCGAGGTATGTGACCGAGTTCCCTTAAACTGAAATGGAGGCACCATATTGAAAAAACTATTTGCAAGCATACTTATAATCGCGGTCCTCGCATCGGTAATCGCGCCGGTTGCGCTGGCATTTCCGGCACAAAGTGAGGACTTCTTCGTCAACGATACATCCGGGGTGCTCACCGAAGCAACACGGCAAGAACTCATATATGCCAACTTGGATTTGATGGAACTCGGCCAGGGTGCGCAGATTGTTGTTGTCACTGTGCCGTTTTTGGACGGGATGTACGCCGACGAATATGCCATGCGGCTGTTCAATAGCTGGGGCGTTGGCTCGCGCGATGCAAATAACGGAATGCTACTCTTGCTGGCAACGGAAGAGAACCGCGCATACCTCGCCGTTGGAGACGGTATTATTGGCGCGTTCCGGAGTGTTGGTGATGCTTATTTTGACAGATACTTCTGGGATGAGTTCGATGCTAGGAATTTTGACGCAGCCGTGCGAAACTTGTCAGAGGCTCTGTTCTCATGGTTCGCGGTGTATTACGGCCTATGGGATCCGAATCCGGTAATACCGTATACCCCTCAACCGGTGCAGCAACAGCAGACGTACAATTGGGGTGCTGCGCTTGGCTTTTGGCTTGTGCTTTTTGTGATTATTATAGTTGTATTCGCCAACATGGCGCGTGCGGACAGGCAGCACCACCGGGCGTATTACAGGCATATGGGAATGCCGATCCCCACATGGCACTGGTGGTTTATGATGGGCGCAATGCGCCCGCACCGCGTCTGGTGGCGTACGCATCATAACCGATGGGGCGGCGGCGGACCGAGAGGTCCGGGAGGCGGAACCGGCGGCCCGCGCGGAGGCAGCGGTGGTGGATTCGGCGGCGGATTTGGCGGAGGTTCACGTCCCAGCGGCGGAGGATTCGGCGGGTTCGGCGGCGGTTCCCGCGGAGGCGGCGGCGGATTCGGCGGCGGATATCGCGGCGGTGGCGGCGGTTTCAGCGGCGGCGGATTCGGGCGCAGGTAAACTCGCACTACTCACAGATTTAAGATCAAACATGCATAATATGCAATAAATTTTGCATATTATGCATGTTTGCATATAGACGAGTCTTTCTAACGTGTGGATATTGTCTATAATTTCGCAAAATATTTGTTGCATAATAATTCAAAATCTGTTATACTCCATCTTAAATATCTAAAAACAGTGGGTGTTTTTTATGAAACCTAAAATTTTTATAGACGGGCGCGAGGGTACGACCGGCCTGCAAATATACGACAGGCTCGGAGTCCGAAATGATATTGAGCTTTTGGCGATAGACGAGAGCCTCCGCAAGGATGTACGCGAGCGACGACGACTGATAAACAGTGCCGATATTGTGTTCCTATGTTTGCCGGACGATGCCGCACGTGAGGCTGTCGGGCTGATTGAAAACAGCAAGACTCGGGTGATTGATGCCTCAACAGCTCACAGAACCGACCCCGCGTGGGTCTATGGATTCGCGGAACTATCAAAACAGCAATGGGAGAAGATCGCCCACGCTCGATTCGTGGCTAATCCCGGCTGCCACGCCACGGGGTTTATCGCGATGGTTTATCCGCTTATAGATCTCGGTGTTCTGCCGCGGGACTATCCGCTCACATGCTTTTCACTGACCGGATATTCCGGCGGCGGGAAAAAGATGATAGCTGAATATGAAGAGGCGAAAACGCAGGAAATGTTCTCCCCCGGGCTGTATGGACTGGATTTGAACCATAAGCATTTACCGGAGATGGTGTATATGACTGGTCTCACCCGCAAACCGGTATTCTGCCCAGTGGTGGATGACTATTACTGCGGTCTCGCGATTACAATATCACTGCATAATGATCTGCTAAACGGCGCCCCTACGGCCGAGGATATCCGAAAAATGTTAGCAAGCTACTATCAAGATGAACGATTCGTCAAAGTCGCGCCGCAGCTTGGTTTAGGAATGCTGCACAGCAATTGGGGTGCGGACGGTGACGAGATGGAAATCACGGTAAGCGGCCACGAGAACCAGACGATCATAACGGCAAGGTTCGACAACCTGGGCAAAGGCGCCTCGGGAGCTGCGGTGCAGAACATGGATATCATGCTGGGGTTGTAGGGGCGCGCATTGCGTGTCCGTAGACCAAACCACCAACGTCCAAGGGCCGCCCCTACAGCACATTTTGTAAAGGATTTGATCAAATGACATACATCAACGGCGGCGTTTGCGCCGCACAGGGATTCAAAGCGTCCGGCATTCATGTCGGTGTTAAAACTCACAATACAGGAAAGAAAGATCTGGCGCTGATTGTTGCCGATAATATCTGCAACGCGGCGGCTGTATATACGAAAAATGTTGTCCAGGCGGCGCCAATTCTGGTGACGAAGGATCACCTGAAAAACGGAAAGGCTCGTGCCGTTTTGGTCAACAGCGGTAACGCGAATGCCTGCGCTCCGCAGGGGATTGAGAACGCCAACAAATCCTGCGCGGCATTGGCGGTGGAGCTTGGGATTGACGCTGCCGACATAATCGTTGCCTCGACCGGGGTTATCGGCCAAAAGTTGCCGGTGCATGTGATTGAAGGCGGGGTCCCACAACTCGTGCAGGAGTTGTCTCATACCGGCTCGCAGGACGCGGCTTCAGCCATTATGACAACAGACCTTGCGATGAAAGAGCTGGCTGTGGAGTTCGAGATAGGCGGCAAATCTGTCCGAATAGGCGGGATTGCAAAGGGCAGCGGCATGATTCACCCGAACATGGGTACAATGCTGGGATTTTTGACAACCGATTGCACAATCAGTTCCGCAATGATGCAGCAAGCGCTGATTCACGCGACAAACGTGAGCTTTAACCGCGTGTCTGTTGATGGGGATACATCCACCAACGATATGCTGAGTCTGATGGCGTCAGGGCTTGCGGGTAATGACGAAATCACGTCTGATGGCGCGGATTATCAGATTTTTCTGGCGGCATTGTGCGATATCTGCACGGAGTTCGCCAAAATGATAGCCGCCGACGGCGAGGGTGCGGAGCATCTAATAACTTGCACAGTCCGCGGGACAAAAACAGAGGCGGAGGCGGAAGCGCTGTCAAAATCGGTGATCTCATCCACGCTGACTAAAGCCGCCATCTTCGGCGCGGACGCAAATTGGGGGCGGGTACTCTGCGCAATGGGATATTCCGGCGTTGAGTTTGACCCGGCGGGAGTCTCCATCGCGTTTGAATCCGCCGCTGGGCAGATCATAGTCTGCGAACACGGTACTGGCCTGAACTTTGACGAGGGCTTGGCGGAAAAAATTCTGAAAGAACACGACGTGACGATTGATATCACGATGGACGCCGGCAAAGCCGAATGCACTTGCTGGGGCTGTGATATCACGTATGAGTATATTAAGATTAACGGGGATTACAGGACGTAAGGTGCGGGAGAACCACCCCGGTAGGGGCGCGCATTGCGCGTCCGCCGTATCCTGTGCCCCGCGTCCCGACACACTTTACTTGATACCACGGATGGCCAATGGCCGCCCCTACAATGATAACACAGAGGAGCCTAAAATATGAACAACAATCAACAACGCGCGAAGACGCTGGTGGAGGCATTGCCTTATATCCAGAAATTCGCCGGTAAAGTAATAGTAATCAAATACGGCGGCAACGCTATGATTGGTCCTGACCTTTTTGACGCGGTGATTGAGGATATCATACTGTTGCAACTGGTTGGAATCCGCGTGGTATTAGTCCACGGCGGCGGGCCGGAGATCACTGATATGCTCGACAAACTCGGCATCGAGTCACGGTTTGTCAACGGATTGCGCTATACCGACCAGGAGACGATGGACGTTGTGCAGAGCGTCTTGTGCGGAAAGGTGAATAAAGACCTGGTGGCGACAATAGTCCGCAAGGGAGGGGACGCCATCGGAGTTTGCGGGCTTGATGGAAAGCTGTTCGAGGCACGGCGAATGGATAAAGGCGATGGACTTGATTACGGCTATGTCGGCGATATTACCAGAGTCAATCCGCATGTTATCAAGCAAGCGATAGATCACGGCAGTATACCGGTGGTGGCGACAGTGGCGTACGGCGTTGACGACGACACCCCATACAACGTAAACGCCGACACGGCGGCGGCGAAGCTTGCAATCTCACTCGGCGCGGAGAAGTTGATTCTACTGACAAACACCAGGGGGGTTTTACGCGTGGCTGACGATGAATCCACGCTCATCCCGCGTATTAAAGTGCTTGAAATCGATGGACTGAAGTCCCTGAACATAGTCGCAGGCGGTATGATCCCGAAAGTTGAGTGCTGCGCTGACGCAATCAAAGGCGGCGTAGGCAGGACGCATATACTGGACGGGCGAATTCCGCACTCGATCCTGATAGAAATGCTGACTGACGAAGGCGCGGGAACGATGATTTATTAGAAGGACATCCCCCTTCTCCCTTCGTGCGCGAAGGGGGCTTAGGGCGAAAGACGAAAAGAGGTGCTGCCTTTTGGATGAGATTACATATGTGAACACTATATCGGTAAAAGACTACAACATGCTTCGCGAATCTGTTGGGTGGAATGCGTTCAAGGAAAACAGGGCGC
>WQWC01000039.1 GCA_009785525.1 Oscillospiraceae bacterium
AGACTCGAACGCATTTTTGTGGATATTAATCATAATATCATGCAGTTTGGCGTCAACTTCTTCAAAACTCCAGGATAGCCGCAGTGAGTTCTGACTCATCTCTAAGGCGGAGGTTGCCACGCCGCCGGCGTTGGCGGCCTTGCCGGGGCCAAAGGTCACACCGTTTTCGATCAGATAATCGGTCGCCTCCAGCGTTGTGGGCATGTTTGCGCCTTCGCAGACAATCGCTACGCCGTTGGATACGAGCATTTTTGCATCGTCAATCAGCAGTTCGTTCTGCGTCGCACATGGGAGCGCGATGTCGCATTTGACCGACCAGATTCCGCGCCCGTCGGTATACTTTGCGCCGGAAACAGCGTCGGTATACTCCGAAATACGTCCGCGCCGGACTTCTTTGATTTCTTTTACAACGTCCAGTTTAATCCCACCCGCGTCGTATATCCAGCCAGTGGAATCGCTCATAGCGACGACTTTCGCGCCCAGGGACTGCGCTTTTTCACATGCGTATATAGCAACATTTCCGGAACCGGAGATTGTGACAATTTTACCGGAAAGATTATCGTTTTTAGTTTTCAATATCTCCTCGGTAAAGTAGACAAGTCCGTATCCCGTCGCTTCCTTACGAGCCAGCGAACCGCCGTATGTCAGGCCCTTGCCGGTGAAAACCCCCTCATAAGTGTTCGCGAGTCTTTTATATTGCCCGAACATGTATCCAACTTCACGCGCGCCAACACCGATATCTCCAGCGGGAACGTCACAATCGGCACTTATGTGGCGGAACAGCTCGTTCATATAGCTTTGACAGAACTTCATCATCTCGTTGACAGATTTGCCCTTCGGATCAAAGTCTGACCCACCTTTGCCGCCGCCTATCGGCAGGCTTGTCAGGGAGTTTTTGAAAATCTGCTCAAACCCCAGGAACTTTACTATACTCAAATTCACCGACGGATGGAAGCGGATTCCGCCTTTATATGGGCCTATTGCGCTGTTGAACTGCACCCTGTATCCACGGTTGACCTGGACCTTTCCGGAGTCGTCCACCCACGGCACGCGGAATATGATTGTACGTTCCGGCTCACACAGCCGTTCCAGCAGCGCGGCGTCTTTATACTCCGGATTCGCGTCAATCACAGGGCGCAGTGAATTCAAAACTTCCGTCACGGCTTGAATAAACTCAGGTTGATCGGGGTTGCGCCGGGTCAAATCTCCTAATACTTCACCGATGTATGACATGTTGCATTACTCCTTTGAAATTAATATCCTATAATCCCGGTAGGTATTATACCAGACATGTGGGAGTATTGCAAGAAATGAATTAGAAAATTGCACAGAATAAGCGAATGTCGGGCGTATACGTTAAAAGGAAGCCATGCAATCCACATAAACAAACTATGAGCCGCGCCTTACGGCGTGGCTCATAGTTTGTTTGGTGCGAGAGGCGGGACTTGAACCCGCACGCCATAAGACACACGCCCCTCAAACGTGCCTGTCTACCTGTTCCAGCACTCTCGCAAGCGCGGAGTTCATTATAGCTTGTACGGGCAGATTTGTCAACTGTTTATTTTTCAATGTTTTAATCCCGAATATTGCTTGCAGATTGCAGATTTTTGCAGAACACTTGACAACTGAAAAGTCCTGTGCTACAATAATTTCCGGTCTATATCCGGGTGTGGCGCAGCATGGTAGCGCGCTTGAATGGGGTTCAAGAGGCCGCAGGTTCAATTCCTGTCACTCGGACCAAGAGAAAACCTCTGTACTGTATGGTTGCAGAGGTTTTTGTTTGACAAAAAGGGGTTATATGTTAGTGAAACAACTACTTATTATGTGCTCGATTTTAACGCTAGTACTAGTGCTGTCGGGTTGTGGATTTTTTAACTTTTTCAGCGGTGAAATAGAAACGCAACCAACAGCTGTATCCCTGCCTATACACGCGCCAACAACTACTACAACATTTGATAACACTACAATTACAGGCGTATTTAGACGCTCTCATGGTTTTGGAATGGATAATGTACGCTATTATTTCCACGATAACAATACAGTTGAGCGCTGGCATTTTGGTAATCGCATGTTTAATGGAACGTATAGCATTAACGAAGACACGATTACTTTATATCGGTTTGATGGAAGTGTCGAGGGGACACTCACGATATCTCCTGATGGTCAAAGATTGTTTAGGTCACTTACATACTATGATAGAGTAGCTTATACCGTTCCGGTTATTGAGCCACCATCATTGGTAGGCAGATGGGAGCTGACAAGCACAAGAGGAGAGTTTGTACCCGAAGAATTAGAGTTTTTCTATAATGGCAGGATGAGCTCAACTATGGTACGAGATGGGCATTTAAGCACAGTATGGTTTTACTGGGATAGCCCAAGAGATGGTGTTTTGAGATACTGGAGATATGACGAATGCGAAAGCGAAGCCCGTGAGTTCTTTTATGTGCTTTATCATTGGGTTACAGAACGAGAACCTCCAGGCTCGCGATTATCAATCAGAAGTCGGGGTGGTTGGGTTTCAGACGGGTTCCAAAGGATTAACTAGGCAGAAAGCCCTGAGAAATTAGGGTTTATAAATTTTTTTGAAATAAAGATTATTATTAATGGAAGGAAATAAGAAATGAAAAAAGGAAAGTTTTTAATAGTGCTTTTAACGTTAGCCTTTCTAATGGTCTTGGCAGCCTGTGGCGAGCAAACGACGGATGCTCCGGACGAGTACGCGTCAACAGAGGAAACACCGGCCGATGCACCGGCTGTGGATACTCCGGCGTATACACCGGATGAAACGCCCGCTACAAAACCGGAGCCAACGCCTGAACAGCCCCAGGTTAATCTCTCACTGGTTGGCGCATGGGTCTCGGCCATGGATAATGATGTGGTTTTAACGTTTAACAGTGATGGAACAGCGGTTGGTTTTGAATCTGGAGAGATTTTTGAATTTACTTGGATGACACCTGCCGACGACCGTTTGGTATGGGATATCTACTACGATGGCGAGGAGTTTACTGTAGATTTAACCTTTACCGTTAGTGGTGATTTCCTCACCATGTCCAGTTGGGATTTTCCAGATGAGCCCATTATGTTCATAAGAAAGACTAGAGCCGCCCGCCCTATGGCTAATCATCCGCTGGTTGCTGTATGGCAGGCGCGCCAAGGTATTGGAAACTATGACATGATTTTTTACAGCGATGGTACTGGAATTATGAATGATCGTGAAGAACAACTTACACTTCTGTTCACATGGCAAACGCCGACCGATGGCCATGTGGTAATAGACGGCTATATTGACGGTGAAAACATCATTGAAAGCCTTACCTTTGCAGTCAGCGATAACGATCTTGTTTTAGAAAACCTGGATTTTCCCAACGAAAGCCCTCCTTATAGAAGACAGCAAGTATTTATAAATCAGTTAGGCCACAGATGGGAGCTTGCGCACAGCAGTCTGGAGGAACCCGCAATTACTATTGAATTTCGTTTTGATAATAATGTCGCATCAAGAGGAGCCGGCACCATGTGGATGGGTGGGACAAATGTGGAGTTTACTTGGAACCTTGAGGGACACAATAATTTGGTTATCCTTCCGGACGGTTCAGCGCCATATATAATGTCAATAGTTGGGTTGTCTGATACAACATTAGCATTGGAAGGCTTAGGTTCGACGTTTTTGTATACAAGGCAAGGATAGCGCAAACCAAGATGAGGCGCGGCAACTATGCTGACGCATGAACAAACAATATGCCCGTGTAGGGGGCTATGCAATAGAGAACGGGGCGCACATCGTGCGCCCCGAAGAATTTTATCTATTAGATTTTCAGCTCACACTTTGCTGGGCGCACAGCGACGCGTATATGCCGCCTTTGGTCAACAGCTCTTCGTGTGTGCCACATTCGGCGACTTTGCCGTCTTGCAGCGCGATAATCATGTCGGCCTTGCGTATTGTGGAGAGGCGATGCGCGATCACTACGAGCGTCCGTTGGCCGATTATCTGGTCGATCGCTTTCTGAATCTCGCGCTCAGTCTCTGTATCGACTGCCGAAGTTGCTTCATCAAGCAGCAAGATCGGACAATTACGCAGGACTGACCGCGCGATTGCGAGCCTTTGCTTCTGCCCGCCGGAGAGACGGACTCCGCGCTCGCCGATTACAGTATCGTACTTGTCCGGCAGGCCATCTATAAACTCATGGATACACGCGACTCTGGCAGCCTTTTCAATTTCCTCGGGTGTCGCGGAATCGCAGCCATAGGCGATGTTTTCAGCGATCGTGCCGCTCCACAAGAACACGTCTTGAAGTACAAAGCTCAGTTGATCTCGCAGGCTTGCCAGCGTCATGTCCTTGATATCAATGCCGTCAATCATTATCTTGCCGCCGGTGGGATCATAGAACCGCGCAATCAGGCCGGAAATTGTGCTTTTGCCGACGCCTGTGGGGCCGACAAGAGCTATCATCTGCCCGGCTTTCGCGGTGAAGCTGATATCATCCAGCACCGTGATATCCTCACCGTATGAAAACGTCACGTTGCGGAACTCAAGCTCACCTTCCAGCCTGCCGACGTTTTTGGCGTGCGGGGCGTCTTTGATATCGGGTTCTGTATCAAGTATTTCAAACACCCGCTCGGTACCCGCGATGCCTTGCTGAACATCTTCCATCAGACGAGTTATCATCGCCACTGGCGCGAAAAACAAACCTATGTACAGCAGGAACGCGACCAGATCGGAAATGCCGAACGCCCCGGTTCGGTAGGCGATAATGGGCCCCGCTATAAGTATAACAATCGTGCCGAGCTGCGTGACAAATCCGACTGACGGCTGCAAAACTCCGGCGAAAAATAACGCTTTGATAAGCGCGGTGGCGTGCTCGGTCGATTTCTCACGCACTTTTGCCGACTCCTGCTCCTGCTTATTAAACACCTGAATTTCTTTTATGCCGGAAAAATTATCCTGTAATGCGGCGTTGAGTTCGCCTATTTTTTTCTGCCCTTGCGCAAAGAATTTGCCCATCAGCCGTGGAATCATCGACAGGCCGAAGATAAGCGGAATCGGCGCGCAAACCAACAGGGCCAGCGTCGGATTTATCGTCAGCAAAATGACAAAAACACCGATCAGTGTGATCAGATTCGTTATAACCTCCGGCAGAGCATGGGCTATCAGGTTTTCAAATGCCTGAGTATCGTTGACGACGCGTGACATAAGCTGTCCCGTCTGCTTGTCGTGATAATAGCTCATCGACAGTTTTTGCAGATGATCGTAAATTGTGCACCTCAGCCGGTTGACCATTTTCCACGAGGCGTAGTGCGAGAGATAGCTGTTCAAAAACTGACAGATGCCGCGAACCGCGAACAATCCGAGCAGGATAAGCGCAAGCCGGACGATACTGCCGATTGCGGCGTCGAGGTTTCCGCCTTCCATCACAACGATGACTCGCCGTATAATCTCCGGCGCTGCGAGGTTGACAGCGGAGATTACAAACAACGCAAGCGTAGCGGCGACAAGGTGCTTTGCCCAAGGCCCCGCAAACCGGAACAGCCTGAAAATTTTCTTCATACTTCCACTCCTGACTTCATACTTTTTTCATAATTATACCGATATTTAGGTGAAATTGCAAGAGGGGAGGGAGAAAACACCCCTATGGCCGACCATCTACCCACGCGACATGATCCACGGGCGACCAGTCATTAATCGAATTGTCTGACAAACCCATCATTGCCAGATTCGTCAATCCGGCCAGCGGGGATATATCGCTGATTTGGTTGCTTTCTAATCCCAGAAACATCAAATTATACAACCCAGCCAATGGTGTCAAGTCACTGATTTGATTCGCGTCCAGCATCAGCGTCGCCAGATTCGTCAACCCAGTCAGCGGAGTCAGGTCGCTGATTTCGTTTTCAAACAATGACAAGAACGTCAAATTCGTCAACCCGGCCAGCGGAGACAAGTCACTGATGTAGTTACCGGCTAGGAGCAAGCTTGTCAAATTAACCATATACCGCAACGTCACGATTTCTTCGTTTGACAAATCCATTCCGTTTAAGTCCAGCTCAGTCATTTCCGTACTGATTTGCTCACCGCGGAGCGTAATGTACGCGGGCGGTGCGTCAGTGCTACATGCGGAGAGGAGCGAGGCAAGCATCAAAGCCGCCGCCAGTGTGCCTATTATCTTTTTCGTCATTCTAAAACCTCATTTTTTAGTTTTACTATAACATGGGAACACCCGAATTGCAATATCTTGACATTGTATCGCGGCGAACGTATAATGACCGGAGACAGCGGATAGCCACCCAGCCGTAGGGGACACGCCCCTGTGCGTCCCCTATAGGGTAACACGGACGCCAAATTCAGGAGGTACACACATGGACCGATGCTTCATCGCCGGAGCCGGGGAATACTGCGGATCCTATAAGCCAGGCGCCAATGACTATATCATCGCGGCGGACGGCGGGTACTCTGCGTTGATTTCACGCGGCATCACGCCGGATATTGTCGTCGGCGACTTCGATTCGCTCGGTCAGGTACTGAACCATCCGAATATTGCCAGTCATCCGGCGGATAAAGACGACACTGATATGCGTCTCGCCATCAATCACGGCCTGGCCCGCGGATTCAAAACGTTTATCATTGACGGCGGATTGGGCGGTAGACTGGATCATACGTTGGCTAACATCCAGCTTCTGACGTATCTGGCAAAAAATAACGCTGCGGGCGTTCTGCTTGGGAGCGATATTTGTATTACCGCAATTGCAAACGGGAAAGTCAGATTCTCGTCCGGAGCTTCCGGTCGCGTCTCTGTATTTTGCGTGGGCGACAGGGCAGAGAGTGTGACTATCGCCAGATTAAAATACCAAGCCCAGGAAGCCACGCTGACCGGGGATTATCCGATCGGCATCAGCAATGAATTCATCGGCGCAGGCGCAGAGATATCGGTGCGCGACGGGATCCTTATAGTCACGTGGGAGTGTGGACTATCATTTTTGGAGGGGTTATGACAAACATCAAAGGCGCGATTTTCGACGTTGACGGCACAATGCTGGACTCGATGCACGTATGGGAGAATGTGGCGGAAAACTATCTGAAAAGCCAAGGGGGCGTACCACACCCGGACTTGAACGAAGCGCTGTCCAAAATGGGTGGGCACCAGATACCGGCCTATTTCCGGGAGGAATATGGCGTGACCGGCACAGAGGAAGAGATTCACGCCGGAATCAACGCGTTGCTGGAGGATTTTTATTTAAACGAAGCCTCACTGAAAGCCGGGGTTGTTGAAGTTCTGGAAATGTATTACAACCACGGAATAAAAATGTGCGTGGCCACGGCGACGGATCGAAGTCTTATCGAACCCGCGCTGCAACGATGCGGCATCGCAAAATATTTCGGCAGGATTTTCACATGCCCGGAAGAGCGCACAAGCAAATCCCGCCCGGATATCTATATCACAGCCGCAAACTTTCTCGGAACGGAGATAGGTGATACGCTTGTGTTTGAGGATGCGCTGTATGCCGTGAAGTCGGCGAAACAGGCGGGGTTCCCGGTTGTAGGCGTCTATGACACGTCCGCGGAAGATCATCAAGACAAGATTCGCGCGCTGGTGGATTATTACGTTAAGTCATTCGTGGATTTTATGTTTGAATAGAAAAGGCCGCCCTTCCAAATTTGAGAAGGGCGGCCTTTTTTGTTCCGGTTATGATCTCAGTTCAATCCAAAGATCATTGTAAAGCTCTAAAATATGCTCCGGCAGATGCGCGAAGACTTCTGTCCTGGCGTATACCTCGTCGGTTGTGAACACAACGTCACGCTCTACCTGGGTCAGCTGTTCGGAGAATATCGCCGCTGCCATGTAGTTCGCGGAGGCGTAGTAAGACCAGCTCATGTTCATCAGTGCGATATCAGTACGTGACATGAAGTTGATGAATTTCTCCGCATTGCTTCTGTTCGGCGCACCACGGGGGATGGCCATCGCGTCCACAAAGAAGTTTGCGCCTTCAACCGGGTGAACCAATCTCAAGTCAGGATTATCTGCGAGCATAGTGAGGAAATCCGGGGAGTAATACGCCCCTATCCACGCCTCGCCCGATATCATTTTTTCAAAAATCTGATCCATGACGTACGCCTGCAAAATCTCCCGCTGCTGAACCAGCAAATCAAAAGCCCTGCGGATCTCAGCCTCATCTGTTGTATTCATTGAATAGCCAAGGTATAAGAGCGCGATCCCGAATGCATCACGCGGATTATCGAACATTACAATCTGCCCGGCGAACTGCGGATCAAACATCGCGCCCCAGCTTGTTATCGGTTCGGTTATCATCGCGGAGTTGTAAATCAGCCCGACGGTGCCGACCTTGTAGGCGACAGAGAATCTGTTATCCGGGTCAAAAGCCAGGCTGCGGAATCTGGGGTCAATATACCTGACATTGGGGATGTTTGACAAATTAAGCTCATATAGCATATCCTCTTCAACCATCCGTGCAATCATATAGTCGGACGGGATGATAACATCGATAGTCGCCCCGCCTGTCTGCATCAGAGAGTATAGTCTTTCGTTGCTTTCAAATGTACTGTAAATAACCCTAATTCCGTATTCTTCATAGAACATGTCCAAAACGTCCATGTCTATAAACTCACCCCAGTTATGCACATAGACTACCTCGCCCCTCGGCCCGCAGCCGACCAGGATCGCTACCAGCACCACACACAGTACCGCGATTGAAACAATAACTTTTTTCATTAATTGACCTCCTTTAAATTATCAGCGCGTTTTTTCATTTTATCCTCATGCTTTATCTCCCTGACATTGAGAATTATAAGCAAAGTGAGTACCGACATAAACAAAATGCTGGACAAAGCGTTGATTTCCGGACTGACGCGACGCCGCGTCATTGCGAATATCTGCATCGGCAGCGTCATCACGTTGCCGCCTGCGGTGAAGTAGCTGATTACAAAATCGTCAATCGACAGCGTGAAAGCGATTATCAGCCCGTTTATGATTCCCGGCCTGATTTCCGGTAGGATCACTTTACGGAACGCCTGCATCCATGTACAGCCGAGGTCGCAGGCGGCATCTACCAGATTACGGTCAAGCTGGCGCAGTTTAGGCATAATGCAGAGGATCACATACGGGATATTAAACGTGATATGCGCGATAAGCAGCGTGCCGAATCCGAGTCTGAATCTAAGCGCGGAGCCTAATGCCACGAACAGCAGGCACAGCGAGACACCTGTCACGATATCGGCATTCATCATCGGTATATTGTTCACCTGCATCAGTGGCGTGCGGAATTTGCGGCGCGTGTGATGGAATCCCACGGCGGCGAACGTACCTGCGGCTGTCGCGATTATCGCTGAAAGCAGGGCAATGGCGATTGTGGTGTAAAACGCGTCCAGTATCGCGCTGTTGCTGAACAGCTGCCTGTACCAGTCCAGGCTAAACCCGCTCCACACCGACCGGCTTCTGGTGCTGTTGAATGAGAAAACTATAAGTACAAAAATCGGCGCATAAAGAAAGAACAGGATAAACGCGATATAGAACCGCCCGAAGAATCCAGGTTTTTTCGTCATAGTCCCACCGCCCGTTCTTCGCCGCCGCCGAATTTGTTCATCACATACATGAATACTATGACGATAAACATCATCACAAGCGCAACGGCCGAACCTACGTGCGGATTAAACGCCGCGCCGAGGAACTGCATTTCAATCAGGTCGCCAAGCAGTATAACCATTCCGCCGCCGAGCAGCTGCGTTATAACAAACGTCGAAACAGCTGGGACAAATACCATCGTCATGCCGGACAAGACTCCTGGCAGACTCAGCGGAAAGACAACCTTGGAAAAGACCGCCAGCGGTGGGGCACCCAAATCCCGTGCTGATTCCAAGAGGCTTTTATCGATTTTCATAATGACTGAGTAAATCGGCAGAATCATAAAAGGCAGGAAGTTATAAACCATGCCAATGACAACGGCGACCTGCGTGTTGATTATCCGCAACGTCGGCAATCCGACAAACGCGAGGAAGCGGTTTAAAAGTCCGGTGTTTTCCAGAATCGACATCCACGCGTAAGTCCGCAGCAGAAAGTTCATCCACAGCGGCAGCATGACCAGCATGATAATCAGCCGCTGGACACGCATCACCTCCCGCGACAGAATATACGCCACAGGATAGCCGATAACAATACAGATAAGCGTCGCTATCAAAGCGAGGCGGAAAGAGTTGACAAACACGGAGCGGAATGCGGCTATTCTGGCGAAGTTTGCCAGCGTGAACTCTCCGGCGGCAGTCGTAAATGCGTAGACGAAAATAAGTATAATCGGCGTGACGACGAATACGGCCATCCACCCGATATACGGAATCGTAAAGTGTTTAGGTTTCATAAGCCGCCGCCTCCGAATCCGCGCCGTCAGGCTCATACTCAACATCGCTGATATCGTCATATTCCGCACTGTATGAACTGTAGTCTCCGAACATTCCGGAAAACTCGCCTTTTTTCATTATATGGATTCCGTCCGGGTCGATTTTTATGCCGATCTTTGAACCTACCGGAGATAAATCCGTTGTCTGGATAAGCCACTTGAAGCCTTTGAAATCCACGATTATGTCATACAGCATTCCCTTAAATGTGATGTTTGTAACAGTGCCTGTTAACATTCCGTCCTTCACGTCCACGATGTCCACGTCCTCCGGGCGGATGACTACATCGACAGGCTCCATCGGTGCAAAGCCTCTATCAAGACAAGCAAACTTGCGGCCGAAGATTTCAACCACACCGTCCGAATGCATACATCCGTCCACTATGTTACTCTCTCCGATGAAATCCGCCACGAAAGCGTTTTTCGGCTCATTATAAATGTCTTCCGGCGTGCCGATTTGCTGGATGACGCCTTTTTCCATCACGACGACAGTGTCGGACATCGCAAGCGCCTCTTCCTGGTCGTGAGTTACGTATACGAATGTTATCCCGGTCGCTTGCTGGATGCGCTTGAGTTCGTTCTGCATGTCTTTGCGCAGCCTCATGTCAAGTGCGCCGAGCGGCTCGTCCAGCAGCAACACTTTCGGCTGATTGACCAGCGCGCGGGCAATCGCCACACGCTGCTGCTGTCCGCCGGACAAGGAGGACACATCGCGCTTTTCGAAGCCATTTAGACTCACGATATCAAGCATCTCCGACACGCGGGAAGTTATTTCATTTTTACTGAGCTTTTTGCCCTCTTCACGTTTGAGTTTCAGGCCGAAAGCCACGTTTTCAAATACGTTAAGGTGAGTAAACAGCGCATATTTCTGAAAGACGGTGTTGACCATCCGCTTATGCGGCGGAACATCATTAATCCTCACACCATCGAAAAAGACGTCTCCCGAGCTCTGCCTCTGAAAACCGCCAATAATCCTAAGCGTTGTGGTTTTGCCGCACCCGCTTGGCCCTAATAGTGTGAGGAATTCTTTATCGTTAATATAGAGATTCAAGTTGTTTAAAACAACCTCACCGTCAAACGCCATCGAACAATCCAACAGGCGAATCAACTCTTTGGGCATTTATCACCCTCCTCATCTAAACCGAATTTGTAAAAGATAATATACAGTCTTTGGTGGGAAATGTCAATAGGGGAATTTTGCGAATGTTCTGTGAGGGGCGTTACGGGAAAATGCTTTGTAGGGGCACGCATTGCGCGTCCGTGGCAGAGGCATCCCCCTTCGTGCGCGAAGAGGGCTTTGGACGATGGACGAAGAGCAAAACACCCGCCGACTGCGGTCGGCCCCCTCTTTACTAAAGATGGCAAGGGTTCGCTGTTCTGCCCTTGTCGCCACGAACCCGGTGGTAATTCCAACTGCGGGACGCGGAGGACCGCGTCCCCTACATGGCCGGTCACATTAGCGGAACCGTACCGAAATATTTTTTTACAAATGCCACATCCTTGATCTGAAACTCCTGCTTATTCAAATATTGCAGCGCCCCGGCATCGGTTTTGAATGCAAAAACAAGTTTATATGAGCACAGCGCCTGTTTTCTTTCTCCGTATGGTTTGTTCAGGCGTTCACTGCCGTATTTACCATCACCTAAAAGCGGATGGCCAAAATCCGCCATCTGTGCACGTATCTGATGTGTGCGCCCGGTTATCAGGTTGCATTCTACAAGCGAAAGAGGCCCATTGTTGGACACAATCGTCCTATACTCCATGACGGCGGATTTAGACCCGGGGCGGCTGGTTCGGCTGACGTATACCTGATTCTTTTTCGCGTCTTTGAAAATAAATCCCGTGAGCCTGCCAGTCGACGGGGAAGGTGTGCCGTGGACAACTGCCAGATAATATTTGTCTATTTCACGAAGCTTTATTTTTTCGCTGATGATCCGCAGAGCCTCCGCGTTTTTTGCGGCAATCACAATCCCGGAAGTGTTGCGGTCAATCCGGTTGCACAGCGCGGGGGCGAATGAATTTTCCGCGCGGGGATTCCAGGTTCCGGCAGATTGCAGATAAGCCCGAATCCTCGGCGTCAATTCATCCTGGCACTCCACACCAGTTGCTTTGTTAATCAACAGAATGTTGTCATCTTGATAGACAATATCAAGTTTGGGAGCTATCAGCGGAAGCGCTTCTGTGTCTTGAGGGTCAAAGAATCCATCGTTGACGTACATCGAAACAACGTCGCCCAGCTCAAGTTTGTAGTCACGTTTCACGGGGCGCCCGCCGACTTTGATTCGCTTTATTCGGATATATTTCTGCGCAAGCGAAGCGGGTAATCCCGGCACGACTTTGGCAACGAAGCGATCAAGCCGCTGCCCCGCATCATTGCGACCGATTGTAAATTCTTTCATGTGTGAATTGTATCACGGTTAGGTGGAAGGTGCAAGGATTGTTACAGAGGGCTGCCGGATGGCTGCAAAAACCGCATGATGTGTCCTAAAAAATAACATTAGGCTTGAATTCTCACAGCTTGTATTGTATAATCGAAATAACATGGACAATTTTAAGGAGGTCAAACAATTATGCAAATCACAGCTGCGGTAACGCGTGAAAAAGGTAAAATGAATTTCGAGTCGGTGGAACTCGCCGACCCCAAGGCAAATGAAGTACTGGTCAAAATGGTTGCCAGCGGTATATGTCATACCGACACAGCGGTTATTGAGCAATATCTGCCTGTCACATTCCCAATGGTTGCGGGGCACGAAGGTGTGGGTGTTGTAGAGAAAGTCGGCCCCGGAGTGACGGAGCTTGCCCCCGGTGACCGTGTAATCCTTTCGTATCCGTCATGCGGCGTTTGCGATGCTTGCAAAAGCAGCAAACCTTTCGCGTGCGAAAATCTGTTCTGGTCGCTATTCGGCGGAAATTACGCCGATGGAACTAAACGCATGAAAGGCGCCGACGGCGTTGAAATCGGCGTGATGTTCGGCCAAGGCTCATTCGCCACGCACGCGATTGTCAATCAGCGCAACGCTGTCAAAGTAGATATCGATAATGACAATGAACTGGCTGAGCTTTGCTCACTCGGCTGCGGAATCCAGACCGGCGCCGGCGCGGTGTTAAACCGCATGGAGCCGCGTCCCGGTTCCTCAATTGCGATATTCGGCTGCGGCTCTGTCGGACTTGCAGCAGTCATGGCGGCGAAACTGGCCGGATGCTCGACAATAATCGCGGTGCATGGGCGGAGAGGTAAAGAGCTAGCAATCGAATTCGGCGCAACGCACACGATAGAAGGCCGTTCTGATGATGTCCCCGGGCAAATTCGCGCAATCACCGGCGGCAAAGGCGTTAACTACGCCTTGGAATCAGCCGGTGTGCCGGAGATGGTTCTGACGATGCTGGACTCCATGGCGGCTGAAGGCGTCGCGATTCTTGTCAGCGTAACGGCGGACGCGGCAGTCCCGATAAAGCTAGAGCCGCAGATTATGAATCCGTGCGTCACACTCGCGGGAGCGGTCGAAGGCTACTCGAACCCGAAAGTGTTTATTCCGGAACTGGTGCGGCTTTATAAAGAAGGCCGCCTGCCTGTCGATAAACTAAACACTTTCTATGATTACAAGGACATCGACAAAGCGTTTGAGGATTCGCACAACGGAAAAACACTCAAGCCTATACTTAAATTCTAAAACCTGATTGCGACATGATGGGGCAGGGGAGCATTGCGTGCCCCTGCCTCGGTTCATTCCACGATATTTAAATCAAAAATAAGGAGTGTCTTACATGAAATATGCAGTTATAGTTACTACAACAAAATCAAGGAGGGTGGCTATACTTTAACCCTCCGAATAAACAGGAGGATTTATGCAAAATTACCCGAACATCACAAAACTTATTAAGCAGGATTTACAGGATATTTCGCCAAAGCCGATACGGAACTTTCGGCTTATCCGCGCGAAAAGCGGTGTTTATGTATACAGGTGCCTGTATGACGGCATACCCGCGGTCATTAAGTATTTTGAAAAAGAAGATGACAGGCGGGAGATTTTGAATTACCGGATTTTAGCCCGGCACGGCATCCCGGCCATAAAAACCTTGGCGCTTGGGAAAGCGGCGCTCGTCATGGAAGACATATCAATTTCAGAGGATTGGAGACTTGGCGTATCAGAAGATTTCGCAGATGCTGATGTGGCAAGAAGTCTTGCGCAGTGGTATTTTACGTTTCACGAAAACGGTTCCGCCGTTCCGGAGCTTGAGACGTTGTATTTTGAGTACGACAGACTCACTGAAGAAAATCTTAAAATGCTTATTCAGAAGCTCCCCGAAGCGGAAGAGCTGTTCCGGTTTGTACTGACTCACTATGACAGGCTGCGTGAATTGATCTACAAACCATCGTTCACGCTGACCTACAACGATTTTTACTGGACGAACTTTGTTGTCCGCAACGATAAAAAAGCGGCAATGATGTTTGATTATAACCTGCTGGGCAAAGGGTATCGGTATTCGGACTTCCGCAATGTTTGCTGGGGAATATCCGATGAAGCGAGAGCGGCGTTTGTAGATGAATACAATCGGCTGTACTTTGAAAAACACGGACAAACCCGCACCGAAGCAGAGAGGGTCGAGCAAAGCATTGATGATGTGGCCGGGCCGTTGTTTACGCTCTTTGTAGCCTTTACCGAACAGGAAAACTTCCCCGATTGGGCTGAAAAATACAAAAATGAAGCTATAAATGGATATTTATTATCCAAAGCAAAGCAATTGCTTCTGTAGTTCGCGATAAAATGCAAGCCGTATGAAAAAAATTGCATTCTGAATCAAAAAACTGTTGACACGTGCGCGGCGCTGTGTTACACTATCCCAATCAAATCATTTGTCGGAGGCGGCGAAATGAGCTTATCTTCTAATATCAGCATAGTCGGTGTACTCCTTAGCGTCATTAGTATTATTGTACTCAATGATGCCGATTCGCGTTGTGCTGTTAACAGGAGATAAAAGTATAAATGGTTACTTTTAAGCCTTGCAGCAAACGCTGCGGGGCTTTTTGTTACTTTTGTCACTAGAAGGAGGGAATTAGGCATGGTTCTCAGTGGATCTGAAATTCTGATCGAGGAGCTTGTAAAGCACGGGGTGGAGACAGTATTCGGGTATCCGGGCGGGTCTGTTCTTAATATTTATGATGAGCTATATAAGAACTCGCACAGGATATCGCACATTCTGTCAGCGCATGAGCAGGGGGCCGCGCACGCGGCGGACGCTTATGCCAGAGTCTCGGGCAAACCCGGTGTTGTCATTGCCACAAGCGGGCCGGGAGCGACTAATCTTGTAACAGGTATCGCCAATGCATATCTTGACTCTGTTCCGGTTGTGTTTATCACCGGAAATGTCGCCGTCCCAATGCTTGGACGGGATTCGTTTCAGGAGATTGACATTATCGGCGTGACGCTGCCGATAGTGAAGCACAGCTATGTCGTCAGGGATATCAAGGATCTGCAAAGAACGTTGAGCGAGGCATTTCTCATCGCCGCGTCAGACCGGAAAGGACCGGTGCTTGTTGATATCCCGAAGAACATTCAGACAGATACGTGCAAGTACGATGCCGGGCTAAAGGTAACGCTGAAAAGCGGTGAGAGTCTGCCGTCGGATTTAAGCCGGTTTGATGAGGCGATTGCCGCCATCGAAAAAAGTAAGCGTCCGTATATCTATTGCGGCGGCGGCGTGACAGCGTCAGACTGCGGGGAGTATATCATGCAGCTTTCCGAAAAGCTCCGCGCGCCTGTGGGGGCGAGTATCATGGGGATTGGCTCTGTCCCGTATTCCTATGAGCGTTATCTGGGTATGTCCGGAATGCACGGCAGATACGCGGCGAACATCGCCCAGTCAGAGGCGGATTTGATTATTGCCCTTGGCGTACGATTTTCCGACCGGGCGACTGGCAGCACGAAAGAGTATTCCAAACATTGCCAAGTTTTGCATGTGGATATCGACCCGGCTGAACTCGGCAAAAACGTTGGCCCGGATATCAGTCTGTGCGGCAGTCTGAAAGTGATTCTACCAAGGCTGATACTGGAATCCCGCGTGAACCCAAGCGAGGAGTGGGAGGCGAGAATTCGCGACCTGAAAGCCGCCGGAAGTGTTTGGCCCACGGAGGAATTTACGCCGCGGAATATCATACACAGGGTGAACACGTTTTACGACAATGAGACGGTTGTTGCCACAGACGTCGGACAGCACCAGATGTGGGTCGCGCAGTATTACGCGTTTGAAAAACCGCGCAAGCTGGTCACATCCGGCGGGCTGGGGGCGATGGGATTCGGCCTAGGTGCGGCGATAGGCGCGTCTGTCGCGCGCGGGGCGAAGAGAGCCGTTTTGTTCACAAGTGAAGGCAGTTTCGGCATGAATCTGAATGAATTGGCGACAGCCGTGACGCAGAATCTGCCGGTGACGATAATCCTGCTAAACAACGGCGTCCTCGGAATGGTACGCCAATGGCAATCGCTGTTTTTTGATGAGCGTTATTCACAGACAACACTCAATCGTAAAACAGATTTTCCGGCGTTGGCTCAAGCGTTCGGGGCGTTGGGATATGCTGCCAATACGCTCGGAGAACTTGACGATATCCTGAAAAGCGTGCCGGATAATGCGGGGCCGTGTCTTATAGACTGCAAAATAGATGAGGATGAGCGCGTGCTACCAATGATCCCTGCTGGTGGTACGATTCGTGATATGTTGATTAATTAGGGGGCGTGACTGTGGACGCAAGTCAGATCAAACTGGTCGCGGTGGACTTGGACGGTACGCTGCTAAGAACGGATAAGACGATATCTGAATACACCATCGCTGTTCTAAAGCGTTGCAGGGAATCAGGCATCAAAATAATCTACGCCACGGGGCGTGATAGGGTCAATACTGAAATGATTCCAGATGGGCTTTTTGACGGCGGGGTTACAGCGAATGGTGCTGTTGCGGAGGTAAATGGTGAGGTTGTCTATAGCGCATTGACCCCGTATCAGACAGCTCGCCCGTTTCTAATGGCTTGCGACAAAAGAGGTTTGCGTATCGCCTCTCAAGCGGACAGTGTGGATTATTCTAATTTCACAGTATCAGATGAATGGCCGTGGATTACAAATTTCAAGATTGTGGACTTTTCAAAGCATGACAAGGATGCTGAAAAGATTTATACTTATGATCTTACATCGGAAGATATACAGTTCTTAAAAGACCAGCTTCCAAAGGAACTCTATATGGTAATAGCCATGGATGGGTTAGCAATGATTATGCACAAAGACACAACCAAATCCAAAGCTGTCGCCGCTTTGGCTGGACATTGGGGCATTAACCAATCTGAAATCGCGGCGTTTGGCGATGACTTGAACGACATAGATATGCTTTCCCACGCGGGAATCGGCATGGCGATGCAAAATGCGCTGCCGGAAGTGAAGGCCGTTGCGGATTACATCTGCGGTGACTGCGATGAAGACGGCATGGCGCGGTGGATAGAGGACAATATACTTAAATAAAGGCAGGTGATATAAATGAGCGAGAAATTTACCGTTGGGATCATCGTATCGAACCATTTTGGTGTGCTGAACCGTGTGGCAAGTCTTTACGCCAAGCGTGGGTATAATATTGACAGCTTGACCGTCGGTGAAACTGAGAATTCGGCGTATTCGCGGATGACGATTATATCAACAGGTGACGATTACATGAAGAATCAGGTACTTCGACAGCTGCAAAAGCTGCATGACGTGAAAATGGTTGTCCTGTTGGATAAAGAGAGCTCAGTTTCGGTGGAGCAGCTTTTGATAAAACTGAAAGTCAACGGCACAGGCAAGCAGGCGATAAGCGACCTGATTAATGATTATGGCGGGAAGGTGATGGATTTTGGCGGAGACTTTATAACAGCGGAAATAACAGGCAGTTCGGATAGAATTGAGCGTTTTATTGACTCGGCGAGGGAAATCGGCATATTGGAAGTATGCCGCTCAGGATTGGTTTCTGTGATTTGCGGCACTGAAAATATACTCAGTGTAGAAAATATAAAATAAAAGGGGACAGAAAAAATATGGCAAAGATTTATTATGAGAAAGACTGTAACATAGCACTCTTAAACGGCAAAAAAGTGGCCGTCATCGGATATGGCAGCCAAGGTCATGCCCATGCACAGAACTTGTGCGATAGCGGCGTTTCAGTGATTATCGGACTCTATGAAGGTTCCAAAAGTGCGGAAACGGCGAAGCAAGACGGGTTTGAGGTGATGAATACCGCAGATGCTGTCAAAGCCGCCGATATCATTATGATTCTGGTCAATGATGAAAAACAGGCGGATTTATACGCCGCAAACATTGCGCCGAATCTAAAGGCGGGGAAAACGATCTGTTTTGCACATGGGTTTAATATCCATTATAACCAGATCATTCCGCCGTCTGACGTCAATGTGATAATGATAGCCCCGAAAGGCCCGGGACATACTGTAAGAAGTCAGTTTGAGGAAGGTTTCGGCGTGCCATGCCTGATTGCGGTATATAACGACGCAACCGGCAATGCGAAGGATATCGCGCTCGCCTATGCCAGTGGCGTTGGCGGTGCCCGTGCCGGTGTGCTTGAGACAACATTTAAAGAAGAAACTGAAACCGATTTGTTCGGCGAACAAGCCGTTCTGTGCGGCGGCGTGACGGCACTGATGAAAGCCGGATTTGAAACGTTGGTCGAAGCCGGATATCAACCGGAAAGTGCCTATTTTGAATGTGTACATGAG
>WQWC01000040.1 GCA_009785525.1 Oscillospiraceae bacterium
AGGTTGGTCACCTGAGCTTGCTACCGTTCCCGCCTAAATATTTCTTGTATTAGATTATGCCCGCCTTATATTTAGGCAGGTCTCTTTGCTTTGCTTATCGTTAATATTGTTTTCATAACAAAAGGAAGGAGTAAAATATTTCATATTTTATTTATGGGAGTGTGTGAGATATGAAAAATGTAAAAAGATTCGTTTGTTTAGTTTTGACACTGATAATCCTATTGCCTGTTATGTCGGCTATCCCGGCGCAGGGAGCACCTGTTAGAGTAGATTTAACAAATGCACAAAGGCAAGAGCTTAATGCTTTTTTTCGTGTTTTTGCAGGTGATAACTATGCTGGAGTTACATTAGGTGACTACGATGTAGCAGATGGCACTCAAAGCATAGGTGTTGCATTAAGATTTTTTGTATATTACGTCCTTAGGGGTGAAGTAAATAGGGGGATTTTTAGCCCCCCAGATACTGGCTCAGTAATCAGGGGAGATAGAGGAGGCGCTCACTTTGACTTTGTAACTGCAACTTATATTGAGTCTTTGCTGTTAAAGTTTTTTGGCATTACCGGTGTTCAGCATGGGCATATTTACTTCGGCGAGTGGCGAGCCATTGAGTTTAGAAACGGCAGATATTATCATGTTTCAGTCAACGGTGGACCATGGACTGAAATAGAACTAAATGTTATAGACTTTTATGACAATGGCAATGGTACATTTTCGGCCGGAATTGAAATAGAAATACGTGAGTTTGATGAGGGCGAACTCATAGACCAAAGCCAGCATTTTAATGCAGCCATCGTTCGGCCATTCGGCGACACATGGCAGTTGCTTTATTGGCGAAACGACGCTGACAGGAACGCGCCTTTGCCTGGACAGCAGGCTCCGCCCCCGCCGCCCGCGCCCGCAACCGCCACGCCATCCACACATTCGATTCTGGTTGACGGACAACCTGTAGCGTTCAGGGCATTTACCATCGGCGGCAGTAACTTCTTCATGCTGCGTGACCTTGCCTATACACTAAACGGCACGGCAAGTCAATTTGAAGTGACTTGGGACGGTTCACGCAATGCCATCAACTTGATAACAGGCTCGCCGTATACCCCGGTCGGCGGTGAAATGCCCGCCGGTGACAACGCAGTCAGGGACGCGCATCCCAGCACGGCGGCTGTATATGTTGACGGGCAGCCTGTGAATCTGCGCGCCTACACTATAGGCGGCAACAACTTCTTCATGTTGCGCGACCTCGGTGAAGCTTTAGGCTTCGGCGTAGATTGGGACGCCGCTGCGGGGACGGTGCTAATCACTACGGATTAGATTTACGCAAGACAAAAAAGCTGCCCGGCTACTCCGCCGGGCAGCTTTTTGGCATTACAAAGAAAATTTATGTTGACAAAAATGAAAGGGGAGGAGTAAAATATTTCATATTTTTATATTATCTGGGAGGGGTAGATTGTGACGGAGTTTAGAGACGTATACGGGAACAGAATCGCGCGGCGTGTTGGTGACAGGATTTGGGATAACTATGGCAATTGGGTATACGAAATTCGCGGTGATCGTGTCTGGGACACTATGGGTAACTGGGTGTATGAGATAAGGGGCGACCGAATATTTGACACATCCGGCAATTGGTTGTACGAGCTTAGAGGAGATAGGCTTTTCGACACATCCGGAAATTGGCTGGGGTCAGATTGGTGAAAGGGGAGTCTAACATGACGGACGAAATGAGAGAATTAATAGAAAAAGCCGAAAGTGGCGATACGGATAGTCAGTTTGCTTTAGGAAGTGCATATGCATTCGGGAAAGACGGATTTGCTAAAGATGTGCAACAGGCAATATACTGGTTAAATAAATTAGATGGGAAATATGTCGGCGCGTTACATACCTTAATAGGGATTTACAAAGGAGTTCTTGGAGATGAATTCAAAAATCCAGACGAGATAATCAAGTGTTTTGATAAACTAGTAAAGATGCACGGTGATAAAGACCCCATTGATTCTAGGGTAATTGTTGCAATGGTTGATTTTGGGACAATATTAGCGGCAGATCCTGATAATAGCCACATTAGCGAAGAAACAGGCGGGATTCCGGAGCTTGTCGCTTATTATGATCCCCAAAAAGCTTTCGAGTTGATTGAACAAGGCGTCAGACTTGCAGAAATGGAAATGGAAAATCCGCTCAAATATGTGCATTATTCTGATATACACGGTGCGTATCATTCCGAGATACGCAAGGCATATAAAGGCGAATTGCGGGAAAAAGGACAATTCAAAGGCTGGGAAGCTCCTGCGAAGAAAGTAGTCTATGCACAAAGGGCAATTGCATCATTGGAAAAGGGGAACACTAGCTATCGTCCGGAAACTGTGGCTCAACTGATTCCGCATCACAAAACACAAGTAAAGAGCGGACGGAAAGAGCTACGTTTGGGTATTAAGGCGCTTGTCCTAGTACGCGGTTCGGAGGAATTTTATGAGGAGACATTGAGCATAATTAATAAATTGCGACAGTCGGATTTCTCTGTAGACAGGGAAGCTGCTGATTTGATTGAAAAGTATTTGCGTGAGGCTGAACGTGAAACAATCAAATTAGGTGAAGCACAAAAATTAAAAGAAGAACAGGATAAACAAGCTGAAAAGCGATTACGTTCATCAAAGAGACGCAGTACAATTTTATTGTTTTTGCAGTTGGCGCTGTTCGCACTTTTTCTCTATGAGCGTTTTGTTTCTATAAACTACTTCTATGTTTCCTATGTTTTTTCTCTAATTCCTTCTTGGACGTATGCTATGCGTTCATTAATAAGAGCTAACCAGCTACCTATGATTATTAACATTGCAATAATGTGCATTCCGATGGCTGTTTTCTGTTTGACTGTTGGAATTATATCTTTGAAGCGGTCATCTGCTATAGGGGGCAATTTGATTATAGTTGGTATGATTTTAGCCCAAATTGTTGCACTTATAATGTTCAATAATGATTGGTTGAATTTAGGGACGGTGTTTTTTGATGGCGAATGGTTTCTTGTAAGTCGGTATCTCTCGGTTGAGATTGTTCCCGTTATCCTCATAAGTGTTGTTTCTGCAATTCCGGGTCTTGTTGTGAACAACCGAAGAAATTAATTTTGCAAGAGGATAAAATCGAAAAAATCAAACACAAAAGCTGCCCAGCTATTCCGTCGGGCAGCTTTTTCATCATCACCTCGCCCAGCCGAGCAGGGTTGCGCCGTCATTCCTGCTTTCCAGCAGATTGCGCGAGTTCAGCAGCATAATCGCGGCGTCGGCACGTGTGACGTGGTCACCGTGAATGCCGGATATACCGCCTGCGATGATCCTTGTGGCGGAGAGATTGCGTGAGGCCGCGTACGCCCATGCCGGGATATACAGGTCGGTCTGCACGGCGGCGGGGACTGCGACGTCGGTGATATCGAGGAGCCTGTTGAGGATAACCGCCGCTTCGGAGAACGTAATCGGCGAATTTGGCGAAAAGACAATCCTGCCGGCTGAGTTCCTGTACCCGGTTATAACGCCATCCATCAACGCGGTTGAGACGTAGGGTTTTATCCACAGCGGAATGCTGTCATCATCATAAAATCCAGTCCGCGTGACGCCGGTGAGGGGATCAACTCCGGCAGTTTTTAGGGCCATGGCTAGGAACTCGCCGCGGGAAACAGTTTTCTCCGGCCTGAAGAAATGCTTGCCGCCCAGAGTTTCACCGGTGAAGATGTCGTTTTCGGCCAACACAAGCGCCGCGAAAGCCGCGCTGTTTCCACTCATATCAACGTAATTTGTCCTGCCGGACTGCCGTTTTACATTGATTCTGACAGTTGCCTCGGGCGAGACGTTGCCCAAAGAATCAACCGCAACATAGCCGAAGCTGTCCCGGCCGCGGAAGCGCTCTCTTGGCGTGTAAATGAAACTTCCGTCGTACAGGATTGTAACAGAGCCTCTCGTTGGCTGGGTGACAATCTCAAACGTCACAGCATCCCCCTCCGGGTCGGCAGAGGAGAGTTTTTCGATAATCGGCACATCGCGGAAAGTGGAGAATTCAAGATTTTCGGCAATTGGCGGTGCATTTGAAGCGATGTCGGACGTGGTTGCCGCCATCGCGGCAAAGCGGAGGCATCCGCCCGCGGCGATTATGAAGAGCAGCATAATGCAAGCGCGCACAGTCTGTTTTTTGAAGATAGCCATAATATAAAACTCCTCCGTACTAAAATGTAAGTGATTACGTATCTGGTCTCAACGGATACGAGATTATTTTTTGCCCGAATCTTGAAAATATTCCCTGAAAATGAAAATTTGACGCAGAAATATAATGCTAAAATAACGTGGTCAGATTTGACATATGATGAAAATTGTTGTAATATATTGCGTAATTTAATTTTGGCAAATAAAGGGGGCGTCGCACAATGGCAGAAATAAGCAAGGCAGTCTGTAAAGAATTTGTTGACAGCAGGGCGCGGGAGCTCGAAAGTTCGATCAAAATTGAAAAATCTTTCTATGAGAAAAATGACGTCAAACACGGCCTCCGAAACAAAGATGGCACAGGCGTTATGGCTGGTGTTACAAGGATAGGCAGTATTCAGGGTTACTATATGCGCGACGGTGAGAAGACCGATATGGAGGGGAAGCTCTATTATCGCGGTATAGACGTTGCCGATATTGTAAACGGATTTTTAAGTGAGGATCGCCCCGGATTTGAGGAGACGGCGTATTTGCTTATTTTCGGAAACTTGCCGGATAAAAACTCGCTTGAAGAGTTTCACAGGATTTTGGAGAAATACAGAGAACTGCCGGACAGGTTCACAGAAGACATGATTCTGGCTGCTCCCAGCGTGAACATAATGAACAAACTGGCGAGCTGTGTGCTGGCTTTGTATACATATGATGACAAACCTGAGATAGACAGCGATCTGGCCAAAGAGCTTGACAGGGCGTTGCACCTTCTGTCCTGGTGCCCAGTGATAGCGGCGAACGCTTACGCTGCCAAACGCCACTATCACGGTAAAGAAGGGCTTTATCTCCATTGGCCTCGTGAAGGGCTTTCAATGGCTGAAAACTTTCTGCACTCAGTTCGGCATGACGGCAGTTTTACCAAAGAAGAAGCGCGACTGCTAGATTTATGTATGGTTCTGCATGCGGAGCATGGTGGCGGTAATAACTCCGCGTTTGCCTGCCGTGTTTTAACGTCATCCGGTACTGATATATATTCCGCTATCTCGGCGGCGATAGGTTCACTGAAAGGCCCACGGCACGGCGGGGCAAATGAAAAGGTTATGGACATGTTCTCGTATATCGAAAGGGACGTCAAAGACTGGAAAGACGAGGACGAGATTTTTGACTATCTCGCGAAGATAATAAGGCGCGAGGCCGCAAGTGGTGACGGACTGATATACGGCATGGGCCACGCAGTATACACGGCATCCGACCCGAGAGCAGTTATGCTTAAAGAGCTTGCGAAATCCCTTGCCGAAGAAAAAGGAATGCTGGATGAGTTTGAGCTTTTTGAGACTGTGGAGAAGCTCACTCCGCAGGTATTCAGCCGGGAGCGGGGATTTAACAAAACGCTGTGTGCGAATGTAGACATGTACTCCGGCCTTGTCTATAAAATGCTGGGGATTCCGCAGGATCTATATACGCCGCTTTTCGCAATCGCGAGGATGGCCGGATGGTGCGCACACCGCTTGGAGGAAGTGTTCAACGGCGGAAGAATAATGCGCCCGGCGTATAAAGCGATAGGGCTGGACGAAGCGTATTTACCGCTTTCGGTGCGATGAAACAGCGGGCGAACACTGTTCGCCTCTACAAAAACCGCTCACTCCGTGGGGGCGCACCCTGTGCGCCTGTGGTTAAATGAATTTATTTTTACTTACAGAGAGGACAATATATGTCAAACAGGATATTTACATCGGAATCAGTGACGGAGGGACACCCGGACAAAGTCTGTGACCGGATATCGGATGCGGTGCTTGACGCGATTCTGGAAGGGGACAACGCGGCCAGGGTTGCTTGCGAGACTGTCGTAACGACCGGTATGGTTCTTGTGATGGGAGAGATATCGACCGGCTGTTATGTTGATATTCCCAAATTGGTGCGTAATACCATCAGAGACATAGGGTATGTTCAGCCGGAATTTGGGTTTGACCATAAAGGATCAGCCGTGTTGACGGCGATTGATGAACAGTCGGCCGATATAGCAATGGGCGTGGACAATGCGTATGACGACTCCGGAGATGCGGGTGCGGGGGATCAGGGCATGATGTTCGGTTTCGCGTGTGATGAAACGCCGGAGCTTATGCCGGCGCCGATCTCAATGGCGCACGCGCTTGCCCGCAAGTTGGCAGAAGTCAGAAAAACAGGCGAACTTAAATTTGTCCGGCCGGATGGGAAAAGCCAGGTAACGGTCGAATATGACGGAGACAGTAATATAATAGGCGTCCCCGCAATTGTTATATCTACGCAACACGACGATGATATAAGCATTGAAAATTTGCGGGAGGGTGTTATCGAATGCGTCATCAAGCCCGTGATACCGGCGGAACTAATCAAAAAGGATACAAAGATATTCGTCAACCCGACGGGCAGGTTTGTCACCGGCGGACCTGCGGGTGATACTGGGCTCACCGGGCGGAAGATTGTCGTCGATACATACGGCGGATATGCCGCCACCGGCGGTGGCGCGTTTTCAGGGAAAGACCCGTCGAAAGTGGACCGCAGCGCCGCATATATGGCCAGATATGTCGCGAAAAATATCGTGGCGGCGGGTCTTGCGCGTGTGTGCCAGGTGGAATTGGCGTACGCAATTGGAGTTGCGCAACCTGTTTCGGTGTTTGTGGACAGCAGAGGCACGGGCGTATTCTCGGATGAGAAGATTGCCGGTATATTAAAAGAGGTATTCGACTTCAGACCGTCAAAAATAATCCAGAAGCTTGACTTGCTTAAACCGATTTATAAAAAAACAGCCGCGTATGGCCATTTCGGTAGGCAAGACGAGGGATTCACATGGGAAAAACTCGACATGACCGAGACGCTGAAGAGTTATCTGTAAGCTATGAAGGATGAAAAAAACTCAGGGAACAGACGCCCGCCAATCAAAAGACATGCAGACCCGTATAATCGGGATGTGCGCGATATAGAAGAGGACAGCGGCGTGATAGAGGGCCGCAATGCTGTGATTGAGGCGTTGCGTGCCGGGGTCAATATTGACAAAGTTTTCATAGCGATAGGCGAAACAGACGGTGCGTTGAAACATATAGCGGCAGCGGCCAGAGAGGCCGGAGCCGTGGTGACAGATGCCGACAGACGTAAGTTGGATTCTATGAGCCGCACACGTGCGCATCAAGGCGTTATTGCGGTTGCCGCCTGTGCGGAATATGCCACGGTGAGCGATATTCTGGAAAAAGCCCGGCAAAAAGGCGAAAATCCTCTCGTTGTAATATGTGACGAGATTTCCGACCCGCATAATCTTGGTGCGATAATCAGGACTTGTGAAGCTGTTGGGGCGCATGGGGTGATTATCCCGCGCCGCCGCAGCGCGGGGCTTAACGCAACAGTCGCGAAAGCCTCGGCGGGAGCTGTGTATCACACGGCGGTGGCGCGTGTGCCGAATCTTAGGGCGGCTATAATGGAGCTGAAAGACGCCGGATTATGGGTGTTTGGGGCGACAGCCGGGGGTGAAACATCACTGTGGCAGGCGGATTTGACAGGCAGCACGGCGATCGTGATTGGCGCTGAGGGTGCGGGAATCAGTCGGCTTGTTGGGGAAAGCTGTGACTTTCATATAAATATACCGATGTTTGGCAAAATCTCATCGCTTAACGCATCGGTATCAGCGGCGCTATTACTGTATGAGGCTGTGAGGCAGAGGAGCGGCGGCTTGTAAGATGTGAAAAACTCCATAAGGAGGAAACGTGTATGGCGATTAACAATGGCAATATACACAGCGATATCAATCCGGATGACTTTACGTTAGAATCTATTCTGGCAGAGTTTAAAAGCGCCGCGTATATTGACGGCGACAAAAAAACACCGCCGGAGATTCTGGACAAAAAAGCCGAAAGGATAATTATGGAAGAAGTCGGGGACATAGAATTTTCCGCGCTTCTCACGTCCGAAACCGCGGAGGAAATCGCGCCCGCGGATGATCCGCATCCGGGCGATGCGGTGTACATCTCCACGCCCGAAATAGCTGAAGCTTATTTGGAACCGGGGCTCTTCCAAGATGCCGAGCCTGAACCGATGTTGGAGCCTGAATCCCGGCTCAAACCCGGTCAGGAACCGAAAGTCCAAGTCGAAAGTGACCCAAATGTTGACGCGGATATTTTGTTTTTTGAAAACTTTCGTTATTCCGAATCCGTGCCGCAGGATGAAATAGTACAAGAGGTAGAGCGGGCGATTGAGCGTGAACTTGATTACGGGGAAGATACACGGGAAGCAATAAGAAAAGGCTTTGGCCTATTAAACCCTCCTGAGCATGACGCGTTGCCGCATGATAATTTGCAATATAACGCGCCGGAAGAAATCGAGGCGGCGGAAGAAGAGACATTTGCAGAGCCGGAGCTGAAACAAGCATCGAAACGATTCGCAGCGGCGTGTAATTCCATCTCGCTCAGATGTCTTTCTGCGCTGGTTGTTTCGCTTATAATGGCGTTTTTGACGCTTATGTTTGAGGCGAATCCCGAGATAATCTTCCCGTTCGGCATAGGGCAGAATCAGACAGTTGTCATAGGACTCCTTATGATTCTGTTGCTTGTTGTTATGATACTGCTGTCGGATCTGATTGTCCATGGAGTAAAGTCGCTTATAAAGGGGGAGCCTGGCGCGGAGACGCTTATTTTGTTCGCCTGTGTATTTTCGCTTATATCAGGCGCCGTTACTATAATAAGGGGAGAAGCGGGAATCAATCTGCTGCCTTATTGCGTTGTGCCAGCATTTTCACTTTCCTTTGCGGCATTTGGTGAAAAATGCCGTTTGCAGGCAATCACCGATTCTTTGAGAACAGCCTCTGCCTCGGCCGAACCTTATGGCGTGTTTGCTGAGTATAGTGAGAATATCGACAAGTCGATATTGAAAAAGGCCTATGGCAGAGTCGATGGTTTTTACAATAATCTTATGCACCCCGACGTTGGCGAAATGATGTATCGTTATGCCGCGCCGATTTTATTCGCTGCGACAGTGTGTTTTTCCGTGATTACGACGTTGATTCAGAGGCAGGGTGAATATTTTCTACATACACTGTCTGCGATGCTGGCTGCCGCGGCGCCGTTTTCGGCGATACTTGCGTTTGCCGTCCCGTTTGGCAGTATAGCGAAAGCCATACGTAAGTCGGGCGCGGCTATAGCAGGGTGGGGCGGGGCAGACGATATCTGCTATACAGACGGCGCGTGTGTGACTGATGACGACCTATTTCCGCCGGGGACGATTACGTCAAGCGGGGAAAAGACGTTTGAAGACGTGAATTTTGAAAAGGCGCTGCGCTGTACCGCGAGTTTGATTATAGCATCCGGCTCAGGGCTTACCCGTGTTTTTGGTGACATGCTTGAAAAACGTGGATACAGCATGATTCAGGTTGAAGAGTTTGCGGCATATGAAGGCGGGGTTGGCGCGCTGATTGAAGGTGAGCGCGTGATGACCGGTTCGGCGGCGTTTATGAATCTGCTGGGCGTCAGGATTCCGGACGATGTAAATTTAAAAAATGTGGTTTTCACTGCGGTGAATGACCGGTTGATTGGAATGTTCGCCATCAACTATGTGCCGACCAATTCGGTGCAGAACGCGTTGATATCGGTTATGAAATGGCGTGTCAAGCTGTTTTTGGCCGTACGGGATTTCAATATCACGCCGCTGATGTTAGAACAGAAATTCAAAGTTTCGCTTGAGGGCATAGCGTATATACCGGTGCAGAACTCGTACACGATATCAGACTTAGGCGATGAAAAGGAAGGCCGCATGTCGGCGATTCTGACGCGGGAGGGGTTTGGCCCGTTCGCGGAAGTGGTGACACGCGGCAGGATGCTGAAAGCCACAGCCGGCGTTTCTGTTATTGCTTCGATAGTCTCAGCAGCGCTGGGTGTCCTGATGATGTTCTACATGTTCTGGATGGGCGCGATTGTATCTGCCCGCCCGGGGAATCTGCTTCTGTTCATGTTGGCGATGCTTGGCGTGGTGCTTGTAATCTGCGGGCGTGTTAAATTCAGGAAGTAGGAGTCACTGCCTAGTCGGCTACTGATGCCTGCGCACAAAAGATGCAAAACACACTATTGTAATTTCATTTAATTTAGTATATAATCTCTGAAATTTCTATTATTTTGATGAGGAGTGGATCAACATATGCCGGATACCACCGAGAATATCCGCAATATTGCTATTCTTGGCCATGGAAGCAATGGTAAAACCAGCGTTGCCGAGAGTATGCTTTTCCTGACAGGGGGCACAGACAGACTCGGGAAAATAGCTGATGGGAACACTATCGGCGATTCTGACTCAGAGGAGATAAAGCGCCAGATATCGATTTATCTGTCCACAATGTTCGTAGAGCATGGCGGATGTAAAATCAACATCCTGGACACGCCGGGATACTTTGACTTCGCCGGAGAAGCGGCGGAAGCTCTTAGAGTAGCTGACGGGGGCATTATCGTATGCAGCGCGAAAGACGGAATCAGCGTCGGCTTTGAAAAGGCGTGGAGCTATCTGGAGCGCAGTAAGCTGCCTAGGGCAATATACGTCTCAAAAGTTGACGAAGAGAACGGGGACTTTGAAGCTGTTTTCTCAGCCTTGCGTGAGAAATACGGCACGTCCATATGCCCGCTGATAGCGCCTATCAAAAGCGCTTCGGGCAAAGTTGAAGGCGTCATCGACATCGTAAGCCGCAAGGCGTATACATCGAAGGACGGCAAGCGGACTGAAATCCCGATTCCCGATGATATGAGCGCAGAACTTGAGGAGCTGTACACAGCCGTGAACGAAAGCGTCGCCGAAACAAGCGAGGAGCTTATGGAGAAATACTTCTCCGGTGAGGAGTTCACCACAGAGGAGATTATTTCCGGACTCAAAGCGGGCGTGAAAGACCTGACGTTGTTCCCGGTGTTTGCCGGATGCGCGTTGACCGGACTCGGTACAATGCCGCTGCTTGACGCTTTTGTCAATCTTTTCCCGTCACCGGCGGAAAACGGGGATGCCACAGCGGACGGAGATGAAATCCCGGCTGACCCGAACGGTTCCGCCTGCGCAATTGTGTATAAGACGATTTCCGACCAATACGGAAAGTTCAGCATATTTAAAGTCCTCTCCGGCAAAGTGACGGCGGACATGCAGCTGACGAACACGCGCACCGGGGCGGTTGAGAAAATGGGTCATATCTATCACATGCAGGGCAAGAAGACCATTGAGGTCAAGGAGCTTGTATGCGGCGATATCGGCGCCGTATCAAAACTCACCGGCACCAAGACTGCTGACACGCTGAGTGACGCGAGAAAACTCGTTACCGCAAAGGGAATTGAGTTTGTTGCACCGTGCTATTCAATGGCGATAGCCCCGAAGGTAAAAGGCCAGGAAGAGAAAATATCGTCAGGCTTCACCCGCCTTGGTGAAGAGGATCTGACGTTCACATACGTGAACAACCCGGAAACGAAGCAGCTTGTACTTTCGGGCGCCGGGGATATCCATCTTGATGTTTTGTGCGCAAAGCTTGGTGTTGAGGTTGTGCTTTCCCCTGCAAGAGTACCGTATCGTGAGAAGATCCGCAAACGCATCGAAGTGCGCGGGCGGCATAAAAAGCAATCCGGCGGAGCGGGGCAGTTTGGTGACGTCGTCATGGTATTTGAGCCGGGCGAGAACGAAGATTTGACGTTTGAAGAAAAGGTTGTCGGCGGAAGTGTCCCGAAAAACTTCTTTCCGGCTGTTGAAAAGGGTCTGCGTGACAGCATCGGCAAAGGCGTATTGGCGGGATACCCGATGGTGTTCCTGAAAGCCACGCTGATTGATGGTTCATACCACGCTGTTGATTCATCGGAGATGGCATTTAAACTGGCGGCTCAGCTCGCATTTAAAGAAGGCATACCGCAGGGCAACCCGGTCATTTTGGAGCCGATTGGATACCTAACAGTCACAATCCCCGACACGAACACCGGTGACATCATGGGCGACCTGTCAAAACGCCGCGGCACCCCGATGGGGATGAACCTCAACTCCGAGGGGATGCAGGTGATAGAAGCCGAAGTCCCGATGGGTGAGATGTCAAGCTATACGATTGACCTGCGTTCTATGACCCAAGGCAGAGGCTCATTCACGCTTCGGTTTGAGCGTTATGAAGAAGCCCCGGCGCCTGTGCAGCAGAAAGTCATAGAAGAGGCAAAACAGCTGGCAGACGCAGAGTAATCGTGGCGGTCCGCAAAAAACAATATTCTGGATAAATAAAGATTAAAGCGGGCATGGGGGTTGGTTTCCAGTGCCCGCTTTATTTTAAGGGAGTGGCGATGAAATACGGTAAACTTGTCCGCGATAACATTCCGGATATTATACAGAGACAGGGGAAAACTCCAGCCGTTAGGGTGCTTTCGGACGATGAGTATAGAGTTTATTTGAACAAAAAACTGCTTGAGGAAGTAAACGAATATCTTGAAAACAGCTGCGTTGAGGAGTTTTGTGATATTTTGGAAGTCTTGGACGCTGTTAGGAAATCTATGAATTTTTCCGACGCTGATATTGATGCATTCAAGTCAGCCAAGGCAGCGCAGAATGGCAAGTTTGATAAAAAACTGTTTCTGGAAGAAGTGGTTGAATAGGGGGAAGAAAATATGAATTATAGGATGGCTAGAATTATATCATTAGTTTTAGCGCTGGCAGCTATGGGCTGTATATGGTTTTTAACCATGTCGGAAGACCCAAATATTTTGTTGGTAGCTACTACGGGTGCACTGTTTATCAGTGCGCTTGCTGTACACTTAATATTCTACAGATGTCCGCATTGCCGCAAAAGACTGCCCAGCAGAGGTCACCCTGGAGAGTCTTGCCGAAAATGCGGCAAAAAGCTTGATTCATAAATTGCAATGCATAATCAGCACGGAAAGGGGAGTGACTCAGGATGGAATGGCTGCGTGGGTTGCCTGAACAGCTGGCATACATTGATATTATGTCGTACGCAATGTTGGTTATCAGATTCTTTTTGCCGTTTTTGGCGATTGTAATAGTCGCAAGAGCTGTCCGGTCGCTTCTGAAAGAAAAGAGCGAGGCTGAAACATGGGGGTATTTATCCCTGCCTAACGGTATGCGGATTGATTTAAACCATTGGGAAAATGTAGTCGGCCGTGCGAAAACGTCGGATGTGTATATGGAATATCCAACGTTATCCCGCGCTCATGCGGCGGTTATCCGTGACGACAAGGGTGATTGGCGGGTCTATGACATCAGCTCAAAATCAGGCGCAATGCTCAATGGGGATGCAGTCACAGGGAAAGACGGGCTGCCGATAAAAACGGGGGACTTGCTAAGCCTCGGCGGTGTGGAGCTTGTATTTATCGCAATAGATGAGCACAGCGAGTACGAGCAGGCCGCCGCGAGAACTCGCCCCGGTGTGCAGTTTAAGCAGAGGACGACACTTGCATTCCTGACGCAGTTTCAAATACTGCTTGGAATCCACCTCACCGTGGCATTGGGGGAAAGAGCGTCTGTTGCCGTCCCGCTTAGTTTCCTCGGACTTATCGCGCTCACATGGGTCTGTTATATTTTCACGAGGGCGTTAAAACGCGTGGCGTTTGAGGTTGAGACGCTGGCGTTTTTCCTGAGTACGCTGGGATTGGCCGTTACAGCGTCCAGCGCGCCGGCTGACATAGTCCGGCAGCTTATGCTGCTTATCGCCGGAGTTGCGGCATTTTTCGTAGTTGGGTGGTTTTTACGGGACCTGAACAGAGCAAAGAAAATCCGCTGGCCTGCCGCCATTGCCGGAATCTTGCTGTTGATCGCGAATCTGGCATTCAGTGAAGTCCGCTTCGGTGCGAGGCGGTGGCTGGAAATCGGCGGATTTTCGTTCCAACCATCCGAATTTGTCAAGATTGCGCTTGTTTTCGCGGGAGCTGCGACGCTGGATAGATTATTCGCCCGGCGGAACCTTGTCTCGTTTATCGGATTTGCCGGTGCGTGTGTTCTTGCGTTGGCGATGATTAACGATTTCGGTTCGGCGCTTATCTTCTTCGTCGCGTATCTCGTTATCGCGTTTATGAGGTCGGGCGACATCGCAACGATATTTCTAAGCGTCGGCGGTGCCGGGTTCGCGGGATTGTTGGCGATTCGCTTCAGATCACACATTGCTTCCAGATTCGCCACGTGGGGTAACGCGTGGGAATATGCCAACGCTGGGGGATATCAGCAGACGCGGGCAATGGCGGCGGCGGCAAGCGGCGGGCTATTCGGTGTCGGCGCCGGGAACGGGTGGTTCCAACGCGTAATTGCGGCGGATACTGACCTGGTATTCAGCATGGTGACTGAAGAACTTGGGCTTATCATCGCTGTTGTGACAGTGATGGCGATACTGTCGTTCGCGGTGTTTTCTGTATATTCGGCAGGAGAGTCGCGCAGCTCGTTTTTCGTCATCGGGGCCTGTGCCGCGTCGTCGATACTGGCGTTCCAGATGCTGCTTAACGTGCTGGGATCCGTGGATATACTGCCGTTTACCGGTGTGACATTCCCCTTTGTTTCCAGGGGAGGAACCAGCCTTATTGCCTGTTGGGGATTGCTTGCGTTTATCAAGGCAGCGGATACCAGACAGAACGCGAGTTTCATTGTCAAAACGCCAAAACCCCCGGTCGGAGACTTAATCCCAAGGGAGATTATCACATCTGAGATTATCGTGCCGGAGGTTGAAGAATGAAAAAAGTAAAGAACAGAGCCCTCTGCGCATTGCTGATTGTCGGCCTGATGGTTTTGGGACTTAGTGTTTATATAATCAGGTTTGCCTTAAACGGGGACGATTGGGTTTCTGCCGCGTTTAACTCGACTGTGTATAACGGCGGAGTGCTGTCCGTCGGGACGCTGACTGACCGCAACGGCGTTGTGCTCGCGGGAATTACCGATGGCAGCCGCACGTTTGCCGAAAATGCGGATGTCAGACGTGCGACCCTGCACGCTGTCGGGGATCGGCTCGGCAATATCGGAACAGGTGCATTGACGGTGTTCGCGCCAAGGCTTATCGGGTACAACATCGTAACTGGCGCAGCCTCACTGACAGGGCAGGGGAGGACGGTTGCGCTGTCAATCGATTCACGGCTGAATGTTGAGGCGTACAGGGCGCTCAATGGACGGCGCGGCGCTGTTATGGTGATGAATTATCAGACCGGTGAGGTGCTGGCGATGGTGTCAAGTCCGACGTTTGACCCCGCGAATCAGCCGGTGATCACCGATGACGACCCCGCGTTTGAAGGGGTGTTCATAAATCGCACGATTCAGGCGGCATATACGCCGGGCTCGACATTTAAGCTTTTAACGGCGGCCGCCGCGATTGAGAGTATAGCGGGCATTGAGACGCGTGTCTTTGAATGTACTGGCAGTCATACCGTGCAGGGCGGCACTATAACCTGCCCAAGAGCTCACGGAGGTGTGACGTTGGATCAAGCTATGGCCGTATCGTGCAACATTACGTTTGGGATGCTCGCAATTGAACTTGGCGGCGATACGCTTGCCGCATATACTGAGAGATACGGTTTGTCAGGCAGGATAACAGTCAGCGGAATCACAACGGCTCAGGGGAATTTTGAAGTTGCCGCCCCCGGTACGGCGGACTTGGCGTGGTCGGGAATCGGGCAATTCACAAACACCGTCAATCCGGCGGCGATGCTGCGTTATATCGCGGCAATCGCAAATGACGGAGTCGCCGTTGAAATGAACCTGCTGGAGGGAGCAAGAACACACACAAGGAGAATCATGCCCTCCGCGATGGCAACGCGGCTTGGTGAGACGATGGATCATCATACCGACGCGAATTTCCCCGGTCTGCGTATGCACGCCAAATCCGGCACGGCGGAAGTCGGCGGAGATCAGCGCCCACACGCGTGGTTTGCGGGATATATCACGAATGAGGGATTCCCGTTTGCATTTGTCGTGGTAATCGAAAACGCCGGCGGCGGGTTGGCCCAAGCGGGGCCGGTGGCAAACAGGGTTTTACAGGCGGCGGTTAGGGGGCATTAGACTTTGACAAGCATTATACGCTGTGATAAACTGAATTATTAAAATTATGGGAAGAGAGTGAAAACATGAGCTTAGATGAACTGAGAGGGAAAATCGACCAAATAGACGGGGAGCTGTTTCGTCTTTTTGAAGAGAGGATGGACGTTGTCTCTGAAATCGCGGCGTTTAAGCAGGCGAATAGCTTGCCCACACTGGATCGTACGCGTGAAAACGCAAAGCTCCAAGAACTTTCGGGCAAAGTCCGCCCGGATATAGAGCCCTACGCCTATACGCTGTACGACACGTTGTTTGAGTTAAGCCGCAGTCATCAACATTCCGCGCGGATGCAAGTGTCCGACCTGGCATGCGAGATTCAGGATGCCATTTCAGCTACCGATAAGCTATTCCCACAGAAAGCCACAGTGGCCTGTCAGGGCGTTGAGGGGGCGTATTCTCAATTAGCGTGCTCGCGGCTTTTTAAGCAGCCGGGCATGATGTATTTCAAGACGTTTGAAAACGTGTTTTCCGCCATTGAAAACGGGCTTTGCGATTATGGTGTTCTGCCGCTGGAAAACAGCACGGCGGGCTCTGTGACAAAAATCTATGACTTGATGCAAAGCCATGATTTTAAAATTGTCAGAAGCGTCCGTTTGAAAATCGACCATAATCTGATCGCGCCGAAGGGTGTGAAGATGGAGGATATCCGTGAAATCTTCTCGCATGAGCAGGCGATCAGCCAGTGCGCCGGGTTTTTGGAGCGGTTCCCGAATGTGAAAATCACGCCGTGTGAAAATACTGCCGCCGCCGCTGAAGCCGTGGCAAAATCCGACAGGCGTGACGCGGCCGCGATTTCTTCGCACAGTTGCATTAAGCTGTATGACTTAAACTGCCTTGCCAAAGATATACAAGACCGCAACAATAACTACACGAGATTCATCTGCATTTCCAAAAATCTGGAAATATATCCGGGGGCAGACAGGACAAGTATAATGATAGTGCTGCCACACCACCCGGGTTCGCTGTACAAGGCGTTGTCGCGTTTTTATGCCTTGGGGGTCAATCTCATAAAACTGGAAAGCCGCCCGATTGCCGAGCGGGATTTTGAATTCATGTTTTACTTTGACCTTGAGACCTCGGTGTACTCCGACGAATTTATAAAGCTGATCGATGACATGCAGGAGTTTTGTGAGGAGTTTAAGTATCTGGGCAGTTATAGCGAGGTAATCTAATGCACCTCTAATTAACACAGAAAATTTATATCATCGGAGGTTAATATGTCAGAGTATCGGACACAAAAAAACTCAAACCCACAGTGGATGACATGGCCAGAGAGCTTTTCGATGAAGATAAATTGGCGAATGTACTGGATTTTCTTGAATTTCTAAAAAACAACCAGTTGACACCACGGTGGTATACGACCAATTCATGGTCGGTTAAATACAAAAATAAAACGGTTTGCACG
>WQWC01000041.1 GCA_009785525.1 Oscillospiraceae bacterium
CGCTCGTAGCGGCAAAAAAAGCCGACCTGATGCCGTGCGCAATAAAGTATACCATAACAATCCCGGACTTACACCTCGTTTTCATTCATCGGGGTGTAACGCAGCTTGCATGAAGTTTATTTTCCCCAAAAGTACAAATTCACCTTGCCGATTTTCCGCCGAATTGGGCTTAAGTATAAGACCGTGTGTCCGGTCATAAATATTCGGAGGTGGAATACAATGGTAACAGAATGTCGGGTTGATTGCGAGTATTACAGTACATACACAAACACATGCGACTACACGCTATTAATGTACAAATCAAAAGGATGCCCCACAAACGCCTGCACCAAGTATAGGCCAAGAGGGGAGCGCAGGTCGTGGAACGTTTTCAGGAATTTAAGCTGCCCAAACTGTGAGGGGGAAGATACAATGTCTCTGCCATCGGAAGAAAGCGAAAGCCGATACGTAGTAGCCGACTGCGGACACGAGGTGTACGATGGGGAATGCATGTACGAATGGGAAGACCTGCAAACGCTTTGCCCGGACTGTGCGGAGATCAGGTTTAACGAACTCACCACAGAGGAAAAGGCGGCGCTATTGGGATGCGAAATAATAGAGATAAACTTCCCGCGCGGCCATGTATAAGGGGAGGGCGGAAAATATGCCAAGAAAGAAGCTTTCCGTAATCCCCGGAATGGAGGATATGGTCGTGGATTGTTTTGCGTTCAGCATGACGAGAAGCGGCAAACCGGATTGCATGGCGTTGCAGGATATATATTGCTTAAAAGAGGACAAGCCCTGCCCGTTCAGGAAATCCCCGGCGGAAGCCGCCACCGCGCGTGAGCGGGCGTATAGAAGGCTGGTGAGGATAGGTCGGGCATGAACAATTGACAATTATGGGGATCGGTGCAGGGGCGGCCTTCGTCCGTCCGTGGTGGCGCCGAACCCTGTAGGGGACGCGGTCCTCCGCGTCCCGCAGTTGGATTTTCCTCCGCATTTCCGTTGTTAGCGCCATGCTGGTATGTGGGAAACGGAGGTTTGGACGGGGGCCACGGCGGGACGCCGGGGACGGCGTTCCCTACAAGGCGGCTCCCCAGTTACCCGCAGTACTCACACTATTGATGTCTTGGCGTCCCTATATGTAGGGGCGCACAGCGTGCGCCCGTAGGGATGCAGATTCAGGCTCCGGAACTAAAACTCAGCACCATCTACCGCATCTGCATCTCCGGCGTCTGTTAAAACACCTGCAAAAAGGACACCAAAACATCATAGGCTCTCCCTTAGGATTAGTCACGGGGATAAATAAGTACCCCGCGTTTCATCATATGTTGAAACGTGGGGTTTTGTGCTGATTGTGCGCCGCAGTGTGCCGCGACGTTGATAACGGGGGCGAAATACATGCCCCCTGTGTTACCTTCTGACAATGATCGCTTGGGTGGATTGGGCGTAGACGGATGAAAAATTGACAAGCTCGTCATACTGGTCATCCGGGACGAAGCCCAGTGCCAAGTCAGCCCTGCCGAACCACACGGCGGTGACAAGTTCATGCGGCTCGAATTCTTCTATCACCAGTTCAACGCCTATGATATCCACAACCGCGCGGGCTATGTCTATAGCCATACCGACAAGATTTCCATAACCGTCCTCAAACGCGTATGGCGGGAAGTCACGCGGCACGGCGACCCTGAGATATCCCGCCCGGGTGGATACGGTTTCAGGCGGCGTGTAAGTAAAATCTGCCCCGATGAAATGCTTGTCGCGCAGGCCGTTAAGCGTCCCGTCCGCGCTGAGGGCTGACAGTGCGGAATTGACTGCGGCCAGAAGGTTTGTGTTTTCCCTGGCTACGGCGATGCGCAAGTCATATCCGATAAGCGGTTCCGGCAGGATCGTGATATTCCGCGCTCTGGAGATAAGTCTTTCGGCTGTGGCGAGTTCCATCACAATCGCGTCAATTGAACCTGCTCTGAGGGCTGCCAGCAGATCCTCTCCATTTGGGAACGAGCCGGCGATGCCGATGTCCTTTGCGAATAGGAAGGCTGATGTACCGTCCAGCACACCAATCAGCCGCCCGTAAAGAGCTTCCGGAGAATGCACCAAGTTAGGCGGCAGTTGGCCGCCGCGACAGCCCGAAAGCAGCAGCGAAGCAGCCAACAAAGTCAATATGCAAACTTTTTTCATCTACTCGTCCTTGTCAGGTTCCTTGTCTTCGGATTCCTTGCCATGTCCGGGGGCGTCGGAATCAGGCGTGATATCGGTGTCAGCATAGAAATCAGCCAGATCCGGCATTTCCAAGTCCGGGAGTTCGGGGAAATCTTCAAGACCGGATTTCCGCCAACTCTTTGATTCCGTCTCCGGAGTATCGTATCTGTCGGTTTTATCGCGCGAAGGGGGGAGCTCGCCGTTATGTTCACAGCAATAGGCGAAATCTTCTCCGTCCATGTTTTCGTGTTCCAGCAGATATTCGGCCGTGGCGACAACGATGTTGCTGTGCTCGGTCAGGATTTTTTCACACAATGCGTTCGCCTCATCGAATATACGTTTTACCTCATCATCAATCGCCGCCGCTGTTTTTTCAGAATAGCTCTTAGTTTGCGAAAAATCCCGGCCGATGAATACGGACTTGGAGCTGTCTTCAAAAGAAATCGGGCCTATCGCATCGCTCATGCCGTATTTCATTACCATTGACCGTGCGATTGCGCTTGACTGCTGGATATCTCCGGACGCGCCAGTCGATATATCGTCCATATACAGCTTTTCAGCGACCCGTCCGCCGAGTGCGGAGACGATACGCTCAAACATCTCGCTTCTGGACGTTGTCTCCTTATCCTCCTGCGGGCGGAAGACAGTCATGCCTCCGGCCTGGCCTCTCGGGATTATTGTGACCAAGTGCACAGGATCGACATTCGGCAGGAAGTATGCCGCCACGGCGTGCCCGGCTTCGTGATACGCTTTCAGCTTGCGGGATTTTTCAGACACCACGCGGCTCTTCTTCTCCGGCCCCGCGATTACTTTCAGTGTGGCTTTTTCGATATCTGACATCGTGATAAGCCGTTTATTATGCCGCGCAGCCAACAGCGCCGCCTCATTCAGCAGATTTTCAAGATCGGCGCCTGTAAAGCCTATAGTACCTTTGGCGATACTGGCGAGATCAACGTCTTCGCCCAGAATTTTACCGCGGGCGTGGACTTTCAATATATCCTCACGACCCTTAATATCCGGCAGACCAACGAATACCTGACGGTCAAACCGCCCCGGGCGCAGCAGCGCATTGTCCAGAATATCCGCCCTGTTAGTTGCGGCGATAATGATAACGCCCTCGTTAGTGTTGAATCCATCCATTTCGACCAGCAGCTGATTCAACGTCTGCTCCCGCTCATCATGGCCGCCGCCTAATCCCGCGCCGCGCTGGCGGCCTACGGCGTCGATTTCATCTATAAATATAATGGCCGGGGCAAGTTTTTTTGCCTGGTCGAACAAATCCCGTACGCGGGATGCGCCGACGCCGACGTAAAGCTCAACAAAATCAGAGCCGGATATTGACAGGAACTGCACCCCCGCCTCCCCCGCGACGGCTTTGGCGATAAGTGTCTTACCGGTTCCTGGGGGGCCGACAAGCAACACGCCTTTAGGGATTTTCGCGCCGATGTCGGTGTATTTTTTCGGGCCTTTTAGGAAGTCCACGATTTCGCGCAGTTCGTCCTTTTCTTCCTCACACCCGGCAACGTCGGCAAACGTGACTTTCTTTTTATCGTCACTGGCGAGGCGGGTTCTGGCCTTGCCGAAGCGCATCGCGCCTTTGTCCCCGCTCACACCGGATCTGTTCATCATGGTGTTCCAGATAATAAAAATCATCGCGACAAGAAGGACGTAAGGAATCAGAGACGCCCACCACGGGAACCTCACACTAGGTTCAAAATGATACCAGAAATCGTCATACTCATAAAACATGTCATCAATATAATCGCTGAAATCATAACGGAAAGCAGCAACGTTGAACAGCCGCATAGAGACATAAGGGCTGCCGCTGTCCTCAAAGTCATGTCTGAGCCGGGCGGTTATCCTGTCGTCGTTACTGATGGTGAACCCTTCAACCTCTCCGGAGGCGAAAATGCGGCGCAGCTGCGAATATTCAACAGTAGCAGCCTGAACATTGTTCTGACTCCTCAGCAGGTATATAACAGAGATGAGAATAATTAAAATTAACAAATAAAAACCTATACTGTGCGGGCTTCTTTTTTTTGCATTCAAAAGGCGGTCACTCCTTGCTATTGATTAAAATCTTAAATCATTTCGCTCACACATTTTGGCGAAACGTGGTGGTATTTATTCAGCCTGCCGTGTCAGGCCGATATGGAATCAGCCCCTACGGGGATTGCTGTATGTATTGATTTACGAATATTCCTCCGGCTTCAGTGCCGCTATGTAAGGCAGGTTACGATATCGCTCGGCATAATCCAGCCCGTAGCCGACGACGAATTCGTCTGGGCAGATGAATCCCGCGTAATCGGATTTGATCGGCACTTCACGGCGGGAGACTTTGTCCAAAAGTGTGCATATTTTCAATGATGCGGGGTTGAATGCCGAGAAAAACTCCCGCAGTTCCACCATAGTAATCCCGCTGTCGATAATATCTTCCACCAGCAGAATGTCACGCCCGGCTATCTGGCGGACGTTGAAATCAAGCGGTTCTTTGATATTTACCTCGCCCGAGGAAACAGCGGAAGTACCGTACGACGATGCGCTCATAAACCTGATCTCGCAGTCTAAATCTATGCTGCGTGCAAGATCAGCCAGAAAGACAAAGCTGCCCTTTAAAACGCCGATAAGCATCAGAGAGCTACCGCTGTAAGACTGCGTAATCTCCACGCCCAGCTGTGCAACCCGCTCTTTTATTCTTTCCTCAGAAAACAAAATATTCTTAAAATCACGATTCATAAGCTCAATCCCTCAATTATTCTCATGTTTAGCGGAGGCGATACAGGTGAGTCCGTGGGCATTCTGTAGGGGCGCGCATTGCGCGTCCGTCTCGTTTGGTTCCACGGACGGCCAATGGCCGCCCCTATGCGGGGGAAAAAACAATTTCCAAAACGCGGTCACCGTGAGAAGGCTCCGCCCTTTGGCTGACAGCCGTGCCATAGACTGCAAGTACGCCGATATCATCAGCAATAACAGGCGTAACTGACCGGGACATTCTCGGGATTTTCCGGTCGATATACAGCTTTTTCAAGCTCTTTGTGCCGCCGGGGAGCTTTATCGCGTCCCCCTCAACCCGTGGCCTAACGATAATTGTACCACATAAATCGCCGGATTTGAAGAAAAAAGAAGTTAACGATTTATTAACATTACTAATTCTATCATCAAATACCGTTGATTTGCAAGATATTTTAAGACAAAGTTCCGGAATTATCCGGCGCTCACCGTCTTCAAGATATACCGGCGCGAATCCGTCCGTGACATTTTGTCCGCCGCCGAAGACAAGGAATCCGTAATCCCTGTGAACAACCATATCGGGCAGAGAAAGGCAGGCTGATGGATTTTTTTCCTCTTCGCAAAGCCGCAGAGCTGCGTTTACGTGATTGTAAGATAAATTGCCGCCGTGAAGCTTACGTATAACGCGGCTGGAAACCGCGAAAGGAGCCTCACGGAGTTCCGATATCGGCACTCGATTGTCAGTGCAATGCGCCTCAACAAACCTATCGGCAAGTGCAGACAGATACGCCTCATCGGCGCGGGAGATCATGCTTGCGGCGGCGGCTGTCTCATTAAACCGCGGATTAAGCTCTTTCAACACCGGCATGACCGACAAGCGGATTTTATTGCGCGTAAAAATATCAAGGCTGTTGGTGGAATCCTCGACATATGGAATTCTGCGCTCTTTGATATATTGCATCACTTCATCTCTGGAAACACGTAAAATCGGGCGGATGATAGTCCCGCGGCAAGGCGGGATTCCGGCTAGGCCGGCTTGGCCCGTGCCACGGACGAGGTTCATAACAATCGTCTCAGCATTATCGTCAGCCGTGTGGGCAGTCGCGATTTTCACCGCCCCGGATTCTCCTGCCGCTTTATAGAAAAATGCGTATCGGAGGTCACGCGCCGCCGCTTCAATGCTCAGGCCGTGTTCAGAAGCATAGGATTTAACATCGCCGGAGCCAGCGTGAAACTCAATGCCGTGATTCACACAATAATCCTTGACAAACGCCTCATCCGCGTCGGATTCTTCTCCCCGCAGCTTGTGGTTGTAGTGCGCCGCAGCAACGGAAAACCCGCGCTTTGCCGAAACGTCAATCAGCGCGTGCAGCATCGCCATAGAATCCGCCCCGCCTGACACGCACGCCAGAACAACGCCGGATTCCGGCAGCATATCAAATTCATCGGCGAATTTCAAGAGTTTGTCTGTAAGCAATTGTTAATCCTCTGGGGGACATCCCCCTTCCCCCTTCGTGCGTGAAGGGGGCTTGAGACGAAAGACGAGGGCACAAAACGCCCACCGCCCGCGGGCGGCACCCTCTTTGCTAAAGAGGGCAGGGGTTGTCCGTACGTCTTCGTCCTAGCCCTCTACGTCCCAAGGGTGGCTCCGCAGGGCCGGGTGTTTTGTCTGTTGGTTTGTGGCAATTATACCACGGGGCGTCGGGACGCCGTCCCATATATGCCCAACCCCCGTCCAAAGCCCCCTTCGCGCACGAAGGGGGAAGCGGGATGTCTTACCCATCCCGCCGTTCCAGTGACGAATAAGCAGTAAATTCAGGCAGCCATTTCAGCTCGATTGTCCCCGTCTCGCCTCGGCGGTTTTTCATAACTATCAGCTCGGCTATGTTCGGTATCTCCGACTCGTTATTATAGTAATCGTCCCTGTATAGGCCGAGTACGATGTCGGCGTCCTGCTCGATAGCGCCGGATTCGCGCAGATCTGACAGGCGCGGGCGCTTATTTTCGCGCGATTCGTTAGCGCGGGAGAGCTGTGAGGCGCAGATTACCGGTACGTTGAGTTCTTTTGCCATGATCTTCATCATCCGGCTGATCTCACCCACCATCTGCGTCCTGTTCTCATTGGAGTAAGACCCCTTGCCGCCTGTGGCGGATTGCATAAGCTGAAGATAATCTATAACCACAAGGCCCAGATTTTTTATACGGCGGCACTGCGCGTTCATGTCGGACACCGAGAGTGACGGATTGTCGTTGATATATAAATCGCATGAGCTGATTGTCGCGGCGGCGTCGGACAGACGCTGCCAGTCGCTGTCGGCTACACGGCCTGTCATAAGCTTTTTACTGTCAATAAAACTCTCCGACGATAACAGCCGCATTGCCAGCTGTTCGCGTGACATTTCAAGTGAGAACACCGCAACGGATTTGCCGGATGTCTTCGCCGCGTGCAGTGCGATATTCAACGCGATACTGGTCTTGCCCATACCGGGTCGGGAGGCGATGAGAACCAAGTCCGCGCCGCTTAAACCCAGCACAAACCTGTCGAGGTCGGAAAACCCCGTCGCAAGTCCCGGAATTTCGTTGCCGTTTTTCGCGGCTTCTGATATCTGCTCATACACATCGACAAGGATTTTGGACATAGGCACAAGCCCATCGTGCCCACGGTCATCGCGCAATGCGTAGATACGCTTCTCCGCCGCCTCCAGAATCGCATCAGCCCCGCCCTCGCCTGAAATTGCCATTGAGTTTACGTCCCCGCCCGCGTCGGCTATCGCGCGCAGAAGAGACTTGTCTTTGACAATCGCGGCGTATTCCAGCACGTTGACAGATGTCGGCGTGATAAGCATGAGGTCACGGATATACGCGGGCAAGGCGTCATTCCAGACCCCGGCGGCTTTCATTTGGTCCAGCACCGTCACAGGGTCGATCTTCTTGGAGTAGTTGAACATTGAGACGATAGTCTCATAAACGTCCCGGTTCGCGGACGCATAGAAATCGTCAACCTTAAGAAGACCCAGAACATCGGCCACACAGCGCGAGTCTATCAGCATCGACCCCAAAACTGCCTGTTCAGCCTCATAGCTATGCGGCGTTTGCCTGCTAAGAAGTTCGTCCATGACTAACTCTCAACAATAAGAACGTGTATCACTCCGGTGATTTCAAACCCCAGCTTGCATTTGACTTCAAACGTGCCGAAGGTTTTTATGGGTTCATCCTGAGTTATCTTGTTCTTTTCAATTTCAATGCCGTGCTGTTCGGCAAGCGATGAGGAGATTTCCATCGATGTGACGGAGCCGAACAGCTTCCCCCCGGCGCCTGCTTTGGCCGGGATTTTGACAATCACACCCTCCAGCTTCGCGGCGATTTCGGCGGCAAAAGCCTTGTCAGCCTCCATCTTCTTCTGCCGGGCTTTTTCCTGCTGTTTCATAACGCTTACATTCCCATCCGTTGCGATAACGGCGAGCTTTTTCGGCAACAGAAAGTTTCTGGCATATCCGTCGGAAACCTCCACCATCTGCCCCGCTTTTCCTTTGCCTTTTACGTCCTGCTGTAATATCACTTTCATATCGTACCTCCTGTAGGGGCGCGCATTGCGCGTCCGCCTTCAAAATTAGCGTATCTGTCATAGTGGGGACATCCCCCTTCCCCTTCGTGCGCGAAGGGGGCTTTGGACGGGGATTTTGGTTTGTAGGAGACGGCGTCCTCGACGTCCCGCCGTAACCTCGTCCAACCCCTGCCCTCTTTAGTAAAGAGGGTGCCGACCGCAGTCGCCGGGTGTTTTGTTCCCCGTCCGCGTGAGGGGATAATCCAACCGCAGGGCGTCGGAGACGGCCCCCCTATGGGGCGCGCAACCCTGTCATCCGGCGAAAATCCAACCACGGGACACGCGTAATCACTGCCTGTCCTTTGATTTCCGCTTTTCGCCAATCTCCAAATACTCGTCTATCGCGGCGGTCAGGTCAGTTACGGCTTGCTGTATATCCGCCGAACGCAGCTGAACCCCGGCGTTTGCATTATTGCCGCCTCCGCCGAGTTTTTCCAAAACCAGCTGCACATTCAAACTGCCTATACTGCGGCCGGAGACGAACACGTCATCCCCGCTGTACGCCAGGACGAATGAGGCGGTGACGCCCTCGATATTCAACAGCTCGTCCGACGCTTGGGCTATACTGAGGCGGCTTTTCGGCTCCTCACACCACGCCATTGCGATGCCGGGTCGTATGACCTCAGCCTCGCGCATGATAGCGTATCGGGCCGTGGCTGTTTCAAAATCCGACTGTAAAAGCCGCTTAACATCGGCGGTGTCAGAGCCGGACCTGCGCAAGTATGACGCGGCCTCAAACGTTCTGCTGCCGGTGTTGATTGTGAAGCTTTTCGTGTCAAGTACGATCCCGGCAAGCAGCGCCTCGGACTCCGTCCGCAGGATGTCAGTCGTATCCACAAGATATTGTAGCATTTCGGTCACAAGTTCACAGGTGGACGATGCATACGGCTCGTGAAAATTCAGTATCGCGTTTTCTATATACGTCGCGGCCCTTCTGTGATGGTCGATAACAGCCACCCGTGTGCAGGACATCAGCAGCGGTTCAGATTCGACCTGTTCTGGCCTGCTTGTGTCTACAACTACAAGCAGACTTTTGGCGTCCGCTTCAAGAATCGCGTCCTGCTCTGAGATAAACACGTCTTTGTACTCCGGAGACTCCAAAAGGCGGTCTATGAGATTTTTGGCGAAATTGTTTTCCATATCCACCACTATCCGCGCCTTTTTCTCATTAACACGCGCCATACAGCAAATCCCGGCGGCGGCGCCGATTGAGTCGAAATCCGCTTGCTTATGGCTCATTACAAATACCGTGGAGGCGTCGCTCAACAATCCGCCGAATGCGCTTGACATCACGCGGGACTTAACTTTAGTCCGTTTTTCAAGCCGTGCCTCATGCCCGCCGAAGAATTCAAAGCCGAATTTGTTCCTGACAACGGCCTGATCCCCGCCGCGGGAGAGCGCCATTTCAAGGCCAAGATTGGAAAAAGCGTAATTTTCCTGCGGGGCTGCGCCATCTTTGCCTATTCCAATACTCAACGTGGCATGGACGCCGCCGGAGCCCTCACACTCGCGCACTGAATCGAGAATTGAGAATTTGTCTTCAACAAACCCGTCAAAATCCCGCTCCTCAAACAAGAATAGATATCTGTCCCTGTCGAATTTTACAAGATTCCCCTCGCTGTTGGCGGACCAGAGGTTGATTTTCTCGTCTATATCGGACAAAAGCACTGATTTTTCCTTTTCCGTCATGCCTTTAAGCAGGTCATCGTAATTGTCCAGCATAAGGATGGCGTAAACGGGTCGTGAGTCCATATATTCGCGGTTGATTTCAGCGTATTCGGTGACATCGACCCAATAAGTCGTGGCGATATACTCCCGCGCTGTCCGTACCATCAAGCCGGATACCCTGTATGTCCGCGCCCCAATCAGAACCTCGTCCGGGCATTCGCTTTTGCCATCCAGAAGCCAGAGCTGTGAAAAACCGGGTACAACGTCTGTGATACGCCGGTCAAAAAGCTGCTCCCGCCGGTCGGTGATCGACTGGAACCGCTCATTTGACCACAGGATCTCACTTGTCTCGGAGTTGAACACGACGACAGGCAGCGGGGTGTCCCGCACGGTCAAATCCATGCCGTCCGACATGGATTCCAGGTAATCCAACAGCTTCGCTGTGCGTATTTTCGCGTTAATGCGCGAATAAAGCCCGAGCAGGATAAGCACAACAAACTGAATCACACCCACCAAAACGCGGTTTGAATCTCCGACAAGAAACGTTGTTGCTGCGAAAGCCACAAGGAACATAAAATAAAGCCTAACGCTGGGTCGAAATAACCTGGGCAGTTTTTTGTTCATGGAAATCATCCTAATAAAGAGTTGGAAGACATTATACCAGATGAGCCGGGGTATTACAATATAAATAATGTCGTTATGTTTCTTGGAGATATCCCCAAAATACAGGCGGGGCTCCGCCTGGTGGCATAGAATCCACGAACTATTGACACAGTAATGTATAATGATAATATATACTGACAAAGGAGTCGATAGTTATGACAGTTGAAGCGGTAAAAACAAACAGGCCGGCTATGATCGTGGTCAATTTCCTCTCGGTGAGCAGGATTTTAGGATCGCTGGCATTATTTCTGGTGACGCCCATGACTAGCGTGTTCTTCGTGATTTATGTCTATTGTATAGCAAGCGACATTGCGGACGGCCAGCTGGCCAGAAGACTCAAGGTGGAAAGCAATACAGGCGCACTTTTGGACAGTGTGGCCGATATAGCTTTCATCGCGGCTGTGCTGATCATACTCATACCCCTGCTGGCTTTTGAACAGTGGATGCTGGCGCTGGTCGCGATTGTTGTCGGCATACGGATACTCACCTGGATAATCGGGGTCATAAAGTTCCGTAAGGTTTCGCTGATACATACATATGCTAATAAAATCTCAGGGCTTATCATGGCAACTTTCCCGATACTGCTGCAATTCCTTAGCTTGTCCGTTTCGATTATTATTGTTTTTATCGCCGCAGTGCTGGCTGCGCTTGATGAATTGGGCATAACCATTCGTGCTAAAGAGCTAAAGCGCAACGCCGTGTGCATGTTCAAGCTGTAGAAAGCAATAACCATATTTGCTACTTGCCAATGATTGACGGCTGCGTATATCCTGTGTAGATATATTTTGAAATAGTGCTAATCAGACAAATAAAGAAAAGCCCTGAAAATGCCGAAATCCAGCGTTTTCAAGGCTTTTTAGTAATGTCCATAGGTTATAATAACGCTAATTCCAAGAAACCTTTTGTTTTCAAATGGTTGAGGGTTTGGCGTTATTCTTTTCCACTCTTGTTTTTATCCGAAACTGGGGCAGATTTTGTACACCTGCGAACCTAATGTAACATTAACGCTAAAAACACGAGGGGGATGAAGATACAAACAATTAGTGTTTGTCCACTAACCGCAAACCTGCTAAAGCGTGTCAAGCCTAAAAAGCAAAAAATATTTACATCAAAAAAATCGCATAGCAAAGCAGGCGGTCGGCACGAGTAATTCCGCGATCTGCCGCCCAGCTGTCTGTCGCTCCGCGCAGTTAAGCGGCAGTTTGCGGTTCGTCAGTGGATTCCGCAATACCCTGCGCCAAAAGACATTCTCTAACTTTGCCATAATAGCGGCGCAAGAACTTGTTCGACGCGGCGGTCATATAGACATAATAATGCTTACCCTCGGCGCGTTTTTTGCACATAAATTGATAGACCGCATCATCTTCCGGTTGATTAATCAGCAGCATAGTTATCACACGAAACAGCGAGCGCCGGAGATGCGGCGAGCCACGCTTGGAAATGACTAGCTCGCCAGCCTCTGTCTTCTCACTGTTGCTGATATAATCCACTGAGCGCCCGAGAGCGGCGGCGATGCCACTGCCTCGATGCAGAGCCTTCATCCATGTGGTTGCCATTATGCCGAAACTCCCACAGCGGGCAAGATGGTCAAGGCGGTCATTAAGGGCATGATACTGGCAGCGTCTGAAGGCACATAACGATCCGCCAACCGCACAGAATTGTTACCTGCCACCCCTTGAAGGGGGCATCAAACTCTTTTATGCTGATTTGGTCTGACAGCATGTCCTCTTTCTCCTGATTCCGGACATACTGCTCTACTGCCTTTTTATTGCGTCCAACTGTGCTCACATAATACCCTTTGCACCAGAATTTCCGGTTCCCATACTTGTACTTTAGATTTGCGTGCCGCTCAAATATCCCATAAAACTTGACACGCTCATCTTAGGTGGAATGCTCACATACATATGCACATGATCTATACACATTGATGCTTCATGTATCTCTACACTTTTATGATTGCACAGTTGCCGTAGTATCGCTCCTATATCTGCCTTTAGCTTTCCGTAGATTTCTTTCCTCCGGTATTTCGGTGCAAATACTATGTGATATTTGCATTCCCACCGGGTATGTGATAAACTTTGCTCATCTGGCACTGTTTGTCCTCCTTTTGTTGCTTGTGCGGTCGGCTAACCTCACTCATTTTAACAAAAGGAGGACACGCTTTCATATCCTTATCGCTGTAAGCTCTTTTGAACCACCCGTTTTACGGGTGGTTTTCTTCTGCAATAAAAGGCTCCGCGAACGGATGTAATATCCGTATCGCGAGGCGCCGTTTACTGATTATAGGCTAAAGCTTAGGTTCGCTTTTCGTTTTCTTTTCGGCTATTTGCCCGCACACAGTTCATTTCGTGCGGCGCGAATCTGCTCAGGATGCAACTTCCACTGGCAATCCCCGGTGCTTTGTGGGTATAATAGGGTTAAAATAAATCCAAGAACAAGGGGGCTAAATTGATGTCTGCAAGATATGGGAGTAACACAAGTGCAAATATTTCACCCTCACCACCAAACAAACCCGGAACATATCAAATAGGCTCTATACGCCTGGAAGGGGTTACCCCATCCGATAGTTTTCTTGAGTTTGCCGAAAAAGAGCGGTTAGGGGTAGCCACGGATGAGGATGTCCTCAAAATATGCCCAAGGGGATATTTTGTTCCTGAACCGGAATAGGAGGGCAAATTTAATGAGGAAATTAACTAATAAACAGGCATGGAACTTCGCCATAGGCATAGTACAAACAGAAGGTCGTAAACCTTCCGGATTTATGATGGATCTTATTGGGAGGGAAAAAAGAGGTGAAATAACAACCGAAAACATAGGTCATATGCTTATTGAATATGGGTCTAGACAACCTCACTTCGAGTGTATCAAACTCTCTTTTGGTTGTCTAGACCCTTTAATAATACACCATAAATGACGAATTGCCTATATATAGTGTATTATTTTTATACGGCCAATGCGTCGCCATGCAATGACATATGATAGCCTTTAAAAGAGTTAACGGAGGCTGGATATGGATACAAGAGAAGCTGTTCAAAATAGGGTAATTGAATTGTGTACCGCAAAAAGATGGGCATTTCACGCGCTTGCAAATTACTCGGGCATTCCCTCGTCTACCATGAGAAACATTGTAAACGGGCAAAGCAAAAACCCCGGCATTGTGACTATTAAGAAAATATGTGACGGTCTGGGCATTACATTAATTGAATTTTTCGACACACCTGAGTTTGACAGTCTTGAGCAGGAGATAAAGTAGTGCAGGAGAGCGGGAACAAAAAAGTTCCCGCTCTTCCGTTTTAGGGACGCTGAGGGGGTTAAGCGTTGCGTTCGGCTCTTTCAAGCGCCTTTTTTACGATGTTTCCGCAGTCCCTGGACGATACATCGCCCCAGCCGCGTTCGCGGACGGTTTCATAGACGCCGAGTTCTTTGGCGATTTCATATTTTAGCTTATCCGAAAGAATGCTCTTTTTCCCGCTCATTGTTAGATTACCTCACTCTATATTAAAGTTTAGTTATCCGGCCAGATAATAAATCATGGCCCATTAATTAAGGCAGTGGGTAAATTGCACTGATTTAAATTTGTTTTCCCCGCCTATGGCGAGGGAAACAAGAAAAATTTCAGTGTGTTCTCCCACTCCATTAGTTATTCTTTGCGTGAAAAATTCAATATTTCATGTGTATTAATAGAAAATTCCCCATCATATGGCCATAAAAGCGCATAATCACGATAAAATTATGCTGACATACGCCTCGGGTTTATGATATACTGTAGACCGTTTTGTAACTGACAATAGGGGGTATCAAAAATATGACAAGCATAGGTCTCAACCCGGCTGACGATGGCCGGGCTTGGGTTGAAATAGACATGTCGGCGCTTCGGCACAATGTCAGCACGATTAAAGGCCGCCTCGCACCGGGGTGTGAGATTATGGCTGTCGTCAAGGCGGACGCTTACGGCCACGGCGCAGCAGAGATATCGTCGCAATTGCGGCAAGCGGGCGTTAACACGTTCGCGGTCGCGACGGTGGGGGAGGCTATACAGCTACGGGAAAGCGGGTTGGACAGCGAGATATTGGTCATGGGCTGCACGTCTCCGCAAGACGCGGGGTTGCTGGCGGAACATAACCTAAAGCAAGTAGTCGCCGACGGCAAACATGCAAAGCTGCTTAACGAAACAGGCAGCAAACTTGCAATACACATAGCAATCGACACAGGAATGCACAGATTGGGGATAGAGCCTGACAACATGGCGGAAATTGAAGGCATATTCGCCTGTGAAAATCTGAAAGTTGAAGGTTTGGCAACCCACTTCGCCGCGCCGGATAGTCTTGATGAAAGCGACATAGCGTTCACACGCGCCCAGTACGATAAATTCATGGATACTGTAAATGCCTTGAAAGGCAAGGGATACAACGTGGGTAAGCTGCATATGCAGTCCAGCTACGCCGTTTTGAACTATCCGGATTTCAAATGCGATTTTATCAGACCCGGCATTTCACTCTACGGGGCCTTGCATAATGCGTCCACCGCCAAGAATCCCGGACTGCGACCCGTGCTGTCGTTGCGTGCCAGAGTTGCGCAGGTTCGATGGATCAAACCGGGCGAGAGCGTGAGCTACGGCAGAACATTTTCAACGACAAGGCCGATGAAGATAGCGACAGTCTCAATAGGCTACGCTGACGGTGTGCCGAGGCAGATATCCGGAACAGGCGCACAAGTTTTAATCCATTCTCAGCGGGCGCTGATTATCGGACGGATATGCATGGACATGCTTATGCTGGATGTGACGCATATCGACCATGTCGGCCCCCTTGATATCGTGACGCTTATCGGCAGGGATGTGGCAGACGAAATCCGCTGTGAGGAATTCGCGATGAGAGCCGATACAATAACCCACGATGTCCTGTGCCGCTTGGGTCAGCGTCTGCCAAGGATTTATTTACCTTGATTTGTCAAGCCCGCTGTGATATCATAAACAACACCGCGATGTCGCATAATAAGGATATAATCAATTTGAAGAAGATAAACATGAAAAGAGTTTTTAGTATTTTTGCGGTGGTTATGCTCCTGATGTTTGGAGGAACCGGCCTAGCCGCTAATGAACCGGTCGAAATACGAGTACGGCTTGACGGGAATTCTGCAAATATCGGCGTGATAATTGCAGAAGATGAGAAACTGCTGCCTATCCGCGACGTTGCGGAGCTTTTAGGCGGCACTGTCCGATGGGACGGCGATTTGCGCCAAATATCAGTGCGAAGAGGCAATGTGAACGCTGTTTTGACTATCGGAAATTCAGCCGCCGTCATTAATAACAGAACTGTTGAATTAGGCAGACCTGTGCAAATTATTAATGGCAGAACTATGGTTTCGCTGCGTTCCGTTTCAGATATTCTCGGCATCGGCGTGGGTTTTGCGAATAATACTGTCATTCTGACAACGCGCCCTGCACAAAGAATACCGGTGCTGGTGTATCACCACATTCTGCCTGACGCGCAAAACAGGAATTTCAGAGAAAATGCGTTTGTAGTAAGCGAAGAAAATTTCAGGGCACAGATGAGATATCTTCACGACAATGGTTTTTATACTCCGACCCACTCGGAATTGGAAGACTTTTTGTACAACGGCCTGAATTTGCCGCAAAACAGCGTTATGATTCATTTTGACGACGGATATTATTCAAATTTTGTCTATGCATACCCTATACTGCAAGCATTCGGGCTGAGGGCCACAATCTTTTTTATCACCCATACCATAGAAGATTTGGGGGACACGCAGCCGCTTATTAACCATGATGCGCTTACGTTTACCGCCGCGAAAACAATAGCCGGAACCGAAGACGTCTTTGAAATCGCAAGCCATACCCATAATATGCACGATCCGCTGCCAGGCAGCACCCGCACAATACTGGCTTCCGAAACAAAAGAGAATATTCTGCAGGACACCCTCAGAAGCTTTGATTTCGTCACAAACCACATAGCTTTTGCGTATCCGCACGGGCAGTTTAATCAAACGGTTATAGCAGCTTTGAGAGAGGCCGGAATAACAATGGCATTCACCATTAACTCCGGATATGTCACAAGAAATTCCAATCCGTTTGAGTTGGCGCGATTTACGATTTTCAGAGACACCTCACTCAGCCGGTTCCGAAATATTGTACGTGGAAACGTACGGTAAATAGGATGTGTGCTGTGAAGGGGGTAAATAACGCAAGGACTGGCTGATGTGCAATTACCGTGTTAAAATCCAAATGGCGCACTTATGTACCACAACATGTGGTACGTGCGAAAAAATTATATTTTGAGGCGATGAAATGAGTACACATCATATAGTAACACTAAAACCAATCAGCGAAGTTGCAAAGTTTATGAAAGGTTTAATACCAACTAACATACCCGATGTTTATGCACTAAATCCAGTGCTTGGCAACATTGCAAACGAGAAAAGTACAAGAACCGGAATTATTGCATTTAGGGACTTTCTATATTTATTTTTTGACCGCCTAATGTTGGACGGACATCTGTACGCCACGCCACCTAACAAGCCAAGCAGCATGACCGATTATCCCTTTCTGGACGGCATATCAAGCTTATTATCCGATATAGGCTATCATGGAG
>WQWC01000042.1 GCA_009785525.1 Oscillospiraceae bacterium
GGTGCATTTGATTTTGAAGCGGCAACAGCGCAAGCCGAAGCCAACAAAAAAGAAAAGACCCCGGCGTAGCTCATGCTACGCCGGGATCCAGCACAAATACTTTTCTTACGTCACCACTCTTTGCGGGCGGCATCCTTTTACTAAAGAGTACAGGGATTGGCTTTGCGTTTTCCCACGCGCAAGGGGCGCACAATCGTACGCCCCTTGCAAAAATTCAAACTATTAATTAATGACTTGTCAGGAAAAACGCCCAGCGTTTGGCGTTGCCAACCGGCTCAATGGTTTCAAACCATTCGGAATGATCTGTGGCGCGCAAGCGTTCATCGGCGATAAAGTCTCGGTACGATTCACCGAAGCCATATAAAAATACGAGATGATAGCCAAAGTCCTCGGTTCTGATAAGTGCGAAGTCACCAATGTCTCTGCCTGGGGCGAACAGCCATTCTTCAATCTCAGGCACCATCTTGTTCTGGGTTACGACTTTGGATATATCGGTGTACAGACCGCCCGGAGCAGGATCATCGGAATGTTCCGCCATCAGTTCAAGCAGCAACTCCAGCGTTGCGCCGCCTTCTACGAACAGGTCATACACGGCGCTCGCCCTGTGCATTGCATCCATATCCGCCAGCATTTCTGCCTGTGCGAACATATCCATTGCTTCCTGCCGCGCGTCCTCATCCTCAATCTCATCGAAATCCATGGCCCAGCTCTGTTCACGCATAAACAGGATTTGCCGCATTTCAACCATACGGTATTCGTTAGGATCACGTTCTATGAAAAACAGGACTTGGGTGCCGGTCGTTGTGTCTTCAGTGGTGGTGTCTCCAGACACACGGGCAGGGTCCTGGAGCCATGGGCCGTAGAAAATATTCAGCCATTCGCCCGGCAATACCCGCAATGTGGAGCGGGGGTCACCAAACTCGTTTTCATCAAACGCTAGTGCGGCGGCGATGAAATCTTCCTCGGTTTCGATTCCGGCGGCAATCTCCGCAGCTTGCACCCGGGCGTCTTCAAGAGCCTGTTCACGCGCTTCGTCGAATTCTTCCGTTGATTCGAAGTCCGCAATATTGACAGTTTCGGCCCTTACAAGGAACACCCTGTAGGAAAAATTGTCAAGCAGATTGCGGTTTTCTTCATAGAACTCCTCAAGCTCCTCCGCGGTGTAGGTGAATGCGTTCCACATATACTCGTTGAACGAATTGGCTGTGGTCACAAATTCAGTCATTGAACGGAAGACACGCTCATTCACGCTTCGTCCGAATATGCTCCGCAGATACGAGTTAAATGATTCGCCGAACATCTCCGCTTCCATCATAAGCATTTCAATGTGTTCTTCCATCGCCTCACGAGATTCCTCGCGGAGTACATAGCCATATTCCCCGGCTTCTAGGTACAACTCAACAAGCTCGGTCATCTGCCTAATGGTAAGATCCTCAAAAAAATCGGCCCAGGTTTCACCTGTTGTTTCGTTTTGTATCTGACGGCTTAACGGCCAGTTCGGATCCGGCACCATGCCGGGGAAAAGGCCGCCCATTTGGTCAAACACAGCCTGCTGATGGTTAAATATCGCGTGGGTGAAGAAAAAATCGAACTCCGCCGCCGAAAAATCCACACCGCCCACGGTCAGGGCAGGGAAGTTGCGGCGTATGTAGCCAGAGTTCAAAAACATCGCCCCCGCGAAAGCGACGACAAGCGCCACAATAACCAAAACAGTGATGATTGTACGTTTTTTCTTTTTAGTCGCTTCTTGTCGGTTTCGTTCTTGTCGGCGTTCAATTTTGCCGAAAGTCATTTTCTCGTTCGTGTCACTCATAAATATGTCAGTCCTCTTTCTGATTTTCTGTTGCTAGTCGTTAATTGTAAATCATCAATCGTCAATTGTCAAATATAAAATCCCCCGCCGTGCCGTGTAGACCCATTTATAACCTGCACCATTTAGCAGGTGGGTCTCCTCCTTCCGGCTTCGCTGCTTCCAACGTCCAAACCGCAAAATACACGGCTTGGGAGGCCTGCAATTCACAGGAAGAGTCCGGAGTCCCTTATAATAAATGTGGGTTTAAAAGGCCCATCACAAACAAAGCAGGGGTCATCGTTCGGTCAATCGCCGGATTCTGAAAGACGCTCAATAAAACTCGTATATGCCGCGTCAAGCTCTGTCTCATCGTCAATGGTGATAAAATGCTCTTCTTCACCTTCGTATACCACTTTAAGGATCACAAGGCCGTAGTCCTCGTCATCTTCATCGATATCGGCAGGTAAAAACGCCATGTAAAGTTCACCATTGATTTCAGCCGTGTCCAGATGCTCCAGCTCAAACTCATTGCCGTCGTCATCGGTAATGGTGATAAAATTATTCCCGTATTCGCCGTTCATTAAACAACCCTCCGGTCTCTTCTAACAGAAGAAGCACTGTAATCTTGCCTGTGCTCTACATCTTATCCCAAATCGCACTAAAAATCAAGGCCGCTGGTGTGGAAATTTTATCAATGATGTGTTAAAATTTCAACATGCCATAATTCGCGGCAAAAAATGAGCAGGGAAGTGAGTATATTATAATGAAGCGCCTGAATATCAAGAGGCTGCGTGAAAACGCAGTGATTCCGAAGCGCACGACAGCAGGGAGCGTGGGTTTCGACATATCCGCGTGCACCGAAGAAGCCGTCATGATCCCGCCGGGGGAGACGAGGCTGATTTATACGGGGATAGCAATCGCCCTTGAGCCGGGATACGCTGCGTTTATATACGCAAGGTCTGGCCTCGGCGTTCGGCACGGAATCACTCCGGCAAACTGTGTTGGTGTTATAGATTCCGATTACAGAGGAGAGATTATCGTCGGGCTGAAAAATTCGTCGGACAAACAGTTCATTGTAAATGATGGTGACAGGATCGCGCAAATGGTTATAACGAAATGCGAATTGCCGGAGCCGGTTATTTGTGAAGATTTGGACGAAACATCACGCGGAAGCGGCGGATTTGGCTCAACAGGGGAGTAGAAGAATTCGCTTTTAGCGTCCTGGGAACACGTGTGGGGCTCTGAAGGTTGTCAAAAAGAATCAAATGAACGCAAAACATGCGCGACAGACCCGCAAGTTATATCCCCGCGTGAAGCTCTTAACTCCTTGCAGGGGCACGCTTTGCGCGTCTGAAATAACATGGCAAGTCTGAAACAACATGTATTGCAGCAACCTACCCCCGCAAACTCACCTGTATCGCGATGACAGTCATGTCATCGTCTTTGCCATATTTCCGGAAAGCTTGATCTATAATCGTTTTTGAGAGTTTACGCGGATTATTGCCCGCCTCAAAGTCGGATATTATATCTTCAAGCCAACTATCTCCGGCGCCTGATATAACGCCGTCACTGACCATAACGGCAATAGACCCGGGCTGAAGTTCCATTTTTACATGATCCGGCGCGTTATGCGGCGGCATACCAAGCCCCACGGCCAAACTCTTGCCGCGAACACGGCGGACTGTATCGTCATGCCTTAAATATGACGGTGCGGCGCCGTATTTGAACATATTTGCCTTGCCGGAGAAGAGGTCAATTGACACCAGGTCGATCGTCGCGCAGCCGGTGTCGTCTTCATTCTTCAAAAGGAACAGGTCGTTCAACATACGCATGGCCATCTCCGCCTTGACGCCGGAGCGCAGGAAACGCTCTAAAATCCTGACGGTATCGCCGCTGCATCTGGCCGCAAGCTCGCCGGTTCCCATTCCATCGGACAGGATTACATACAGGATGCCCTCATCGGTCTTGAAGTACGCGCCTTTATCGCCGGAAACTTCCTGTCCGCTTTTTTTCACACAGGAGATCCCAACGGCGGCGGACAGCGGTTCCGCTTCTAAAAGCTTGAGCCTGTCTGAATTCGCGTGGGTTTCATCGGTACATAAACGCACACCCAAGGCGGCGGAAAGTTTGTCCAGATATGCCGGGTCTTTCTTCAACGTACTGACCGCCGAGGGATCCACGATTTCCGCAATTAACCGCCCGCCGCGGGTACGGAACACGGCTGTTTCCGCCAGAAAACCCAGACTTTGCAGATACTTTGAAAGCCGTTCCTCAAGCTCCGGCTCAAGTTTAATCCCGCCGCCGAGCTCGACCGATATTTCGCTTAAAATCGAGGAGACGTCGGAATATTGGTTGAACGCCGCATTTTGATTCTCCCGCAGCCGATTTTTGTACTGCCTGCGGTATAACAGCCCGCGAAGCTCGGCATTTACAGATGCCACGTAACTTTTCAGATTCACGCACCAGAAATAATCAGGAAAATCGGTTTCGGAGAGACTGCCGCGCTCCAGCATCAACGGGGCTAAGTTGTTCATCACGTCCAAGGTTGTCTGGTAATTCGTTTGCCAGCATACAGATGACTTTCCGCATTTACGGCACGTTGTCTCGGCCGCACGGTCAAACACAGTGGCAAGGTCTTCGTCATTGCGGCTGATTCCTGTTTTTTCTTTGACTGTGGTGTATAGGTCTTTGAATGCAAGGGCGGTGCCGTCAATACGCGCCTTGGTGTACTCCCGCGCCCGTAAGACTCCGGAACCGGACATGCCGGCAATTGGAAGCAGTGCGGCGAATCGGGATATAAACGAATTGGGCAGTATAATGAATATGACCGAAGCGGCGAACACCTCATACAACAAAGCGGGGACAGGCGCGCCGCCGAATGACATCAATGAGATAGCCGCGCCGACGAGGACAAACGAAACGGCGAACGACAATCTACTGCGTTTGGAGAAAACGCCGGAAGTGAGTCCGGCAAATCCATAAGCCGCTGCGAACAGGGGAGTACCGCTGGAAGCCGCGTCCATCGCAAGGCCGATGGCAACGCCGGTTGCGCAACCCATTCCAACGCCGCCGGTATAAGCCGCCAAAAACACGCATAAAGCCGCCAACGTCCTGCCGATAGACACAATGCCGAAGATCGTTATGTTTGAAAGCGAAATGAGTATCACCGAAAGCAGGATCAAAACGCTTACAGCGTTGATGGTTTCCGCGTTAATTTCGTATTTAAAGCTGTTTTTCCAAGGGTTAAGCGCGCGCCGGAAGAAATACGCGCAGCCGCCGGTCAGAACAATGTCGGTAATCAACAGTGCCGTCACGGAAGGAACCCACCCGCCCCCGGCGGCGGAGACGAATCCGACGCACGTTGTTATAACAGCCGCGGAGACAGGCATGAACCATGAACTTTCTGAAACATGCGTGTCCCGGAAAGCGACGATGGTAGTACAGACAAGCACGGCGGCTGTTATATACTGTATTGCCCAGAGGAATGAACCGAAAAATAAGTATCCGGAGACAGCGCCAACCAAAGTGACAACAGCCCCGCCTCCGCCGGAAGCCGCCACAAGCCCGACGGCAAATGGTGACAGTGTGCCGAACACTCTCGCCCCGGACAAGATGAACCCGAGCAAAAACCTGACAGCGTATTCAACAAGGCGGATTGAAAATCTCCTTTTCTCATCTTTTGTGCTTGCTGATGCTGTTATAAATTTAAGAAACCTATCCTTGATCACACAAATCGTCCTTTCCCCGCCATGGGCATAAAACCATGGGTCCCGGCATATAATACTAGATTATTCTAGCGGGTCAGGACGTGGGAAAAAGGTCAAATCAAGCTGTAATATTGTGTTGGGAAATACGTGGAAATGGAGGACGCGGCAAAACCGGGCTTATATTTTATTCAGCTTGGCCAAAATATCAGTCGCTTTCGGTGGGCATCCGGGTACGTTTTTTGCAAAACCCGCAGTGCAATGGCCCATGCCGAGACCTTCGCCGGTTCTGCCTTTAAACCCCTGCCCTATAGATATCTCCACTGTTTTTTCGCCGTATCTGTGAAGCGCGTATACAAGCGCGGAATAGCAGGCCGAACATGCCGAGTCTTCGCAGATCACGCTGCTAAACCGCTCCGACACACGGCTGCTTTTTGTTTGATGGACAGGTTTGTTCTGGGTATTCAACTCAACAACAGGAGTCTCTTGCGAATAAAATTCGCCAAGCCCAAGTGTTTTTCCGTAAGACAGATAGCCTATCTCATCCGGCAAATATCCGATAAGCTCCGCGCAGTATGAGTCCACCAACAGGGGATTTCTTCCTGCGATTATCCTGTTCGATTCAACGGGATTCCCGCCTTCCTCGAAACTCAGATCCCCGCAGATGCTGTCAACCACGCAGTATCCGGGCTTCAGGACGGCGTTCAACGCCGCCACCGGCCTATGTATTCCAAGTGTGTGGAATCTGCGTTTTTCGCTGTCGGGTATGCAGCCTTTCAGATTTTTCATGCAACAGGTCATTTTTGTCTGGCAATGCGCTTTCAGCACCGGGATGTTCAGCAGGAAATCGGCATTCATTGCCTCGTCACAGATTTCGATTTCATATTCACCGTGCCTATACGTCGCGCTGCTGTCGGATTTGAGGTCAATAAGCGGGATATCATGCTTATCGGCAAGCTCCTGATATCCGCAATACTTAAACGCGCGTTTAGTTGAGTCACCTACCCATGAGCTTTCGATGATTTTCATGTTTTTTACACCGAAGTCTTTGAGAAAAAGTATAGCTCCCTCGACGACCTCCGGGTGCGTTGTCGCACCTGTGATTGCCGGGCTTGGCACGACTAAATTCGGCTTTATCGCCACAGTCATGCCGGACTCCAGATACCGCCCGATATCGGACGCCCTTAAGGTGTCGTAAGTGTTTGTCTCTATGTCTTTGCCATATGTCACAACAAGCATGGTAAATCCCCCTATGCCATTATACAATAAAAAGTCAGAATTACAAGTTGATATGACGCCGTATGTGATGTAATTCGTGCCGATGTTCGGATATGTTACAATACAGAGAAAACACTTGCAAAATCTCGCAAGTGTTTTCTCTGTATCTTTAATTCAGCTATAGTCCCTTTGCGTGTTTACACCACTTTCGGATCGTATTTGCCCTTCCTATCAAAAGCCCGTATGACCGGTATCATTACCACACACACAAAGCCCGCCGCGAGTCCGTTGTTATAGAGGTTCATGCCCCAATGGAAAGGCGCAATTGAAAACGCAAACGCGAAATGTACAAAACCTATTACAAGCGCCCATTTCAAGCCAAAGAACTTGGCCATAGGTGACAAGCAGGTTCCCCAGAAAGCCGATGTATAGATGACGGCGGCGTTAAAGGCGAAATCAGCAACCAGTAAAGTCCTAGCCAGTCCGCCCAGCATTACTCCTGCGATAATGGCGGCTGAATTCGCCACGGATTTGCCGTATCCGCCCCAGCCGATCATGGATACTATAGCGCCGAGTACAGGGCCGTTGAATTCCACCCGGACGATGTTCATAATAAGCAGCGCTAAAACCGCCAGCATCCCCATTCCGATGTATGTATCTCCGGCACCGTATTTTACATAAAAATCATTGTCGTCCGCTTTCATATTGGCTATTTTCAGGAGGTTACCCGTCGTTGGTTTAGCTAGAATTCCCGCAACAAAAAAGAACACGGCGATTCCTGCCAAATATATGTTAAGAGGTAAATTATTGCCGCCGCTTACAAATGTGCCGACAGCGAAGCGTTCTACACCTATGGCGTTATATATTACGGCAAGAGCTATTGATAGCAAACCCGCTCCCCACCCGATGTTATAGAGATTTAACCCCTCGTGGCTTTTTTTGATGAATCCCCCCATGGAGTTTATGACAAAACCAATGATTACACCCAATAAGAATCCTATAAGTATGCCCAGCGGCACGCCAAGCTGTTCGATGTGGGCGGGCTGACTTACAACAGGAGCTAAACAGGTGGCGAACGCCGATATGGTAACAGTTTCTTTCCAAGGGCGTTTTTTATATCGGCTGTACAAAAATGCCCCAAGGACAATAGGGAACATATTCAGCGGATTTTTACCCAGCAGGGCAAACCCCATCACCAGGCCAAATGCCCCCATGGGGAGGCCGGTTTGTGGCAACTTTGCAAGTTTAAACGCCCCAAGGACAAAAAGCCCGGACATGCCCGAATTTACCAGAGCCGCGCCAAGCCCTCCGATTTCGTGGTGTATGTAGTCATGTGTCAACAGCGCCGGGCTGGTGTAAATCCTCCATAGACCCTGCACGATTTCCCGTGGAGTCGCAAACACAAATCCATAAGCAATGGTTAATAGCATTAGCAGACCCCATACCGTGTATGGACGCAGCCATTTTTTTTCAATAGTCTCTGACATAAACTTCTTCCTCCCGCAATAACGCTGGAATATAATTTGAGCGCTGAGAGCCTGTGTTCCTACAGATGGAAACAAACCCGAACAATTATATTTGTTCCGCCGCGGTTTGTCAATGTCCCAAATTTCCGAATATTTCCCGACATAATGCATGACTTTGCGGCGGATAAATTCGGCACAAAGGTTGCAGTTCCTTTGCGCTTTACATATCTTTTGGAATGCAGTATAATAATAGGTATAAAAAGTGACTATGTTGTTATCAAGGGGCGAATAATGATGAATATAAAACCGTCGGCTGCGATACGTAAGAATTATAATGAAATTTCAGAGCTGTGCAGGCGCACAAAAGAGCCTGTATATCTGACAAAAAACGGCGAAGGCGACCTTGCCGTTATGGATTTGGAAACTGTTGTGCGCAGGGAGAGTATGCTAAAATTGCGGGAAACTCTGCTGCGTTCGGAAGCGGATATACAAAACGGACGTGTCCATACGGTTGAGGAAACGGCAACCGCCATGAGGCGGGTAATTGTTGAGGTTGTCGATGGAAAATGAAACGTATGATGTGAAAATCACAAGTACCGCGTGGGAGCAGATATAACAAAAGCGGATTCGCTTAATGGAGGCGGCCTGATGGCACATATAGAATACATAATCTTAGGACTAATTATAGTCATATTAGCGGTTGTGGTGATAATACTGAAGCGCAAGCCTAAAGGGACTGACGAGCGGATGATTGAAGACGCTTCCCGCCGTGCGCTTGGGGACGCCATCAGCCGGAACTCGGCGGAAAACAGGGCGCTTCGTGAGGAGTTTGACGCAAAACTGGACATGCTGCGCAACTCGATTACCGGCACGCTGAACCAGACAAGCGAATCCCAAAGCAAGCGGCTTGCTGAACTTGCGGCGATTAACTTGTCCGGAATGGAAGGCATCCGCAACAAAGTGGACGAGCGGCTTGATAAGATTCAGGGGGAGCTGCAAAAGGCCCTCGGTAATCTGCAAACTTCTAACGAGAAAAAGCTTGACGAAATGCGTATGACAGTCAACGAAAAGCTGGAAAAGACGCTTGAAACGCGCCTGCAAAAGTCATTCGAGACTGTGAGTGCGCAGCTGGAAAGCGTCAACAAAGGTTTGGGCGAGATGAAGACGGTCGCGCAATCGGTCGGGTCATTAAATAAGGTGCTGTCCGGGACGAAAACGCGCGGGATTTTAGGCGAACTGCAGCTCGGGCAGATAATCGAGGACATGCTGCCGAGGCAGCTATATGATGTTGAGGTTCCGACTGTGCCGGGCTCAAATGACCGGGTGGAGTATGCGATAAAACTCCCAGGCGCGGAAGAGGACAAGCATGTCTATCTGCCGATAGACTCAAAGTTCCCGCTGGAGGATTATTCACGCTTGCTGGAGGGATACGAGGCCGGGGACGCTGAGGTGATAGACGCCTCCCGCAAGGCGTTGCTTGCCCGGGTAAAAACGTTTGCCAAAGATGTGAAGAGTAAATACGTCTCCCCCCCGGACACCACGAATTTCGCGATCATCTTCTTACCGACAGAGGGGCTTTACGCAGAGATAGTCAGAGACCCCGTATTCCTCAACAACCTGTATCGCGATGGCATTATCGCTTGCGGACCATCGACACTGGCGGCAATGTTGAACTCATTGCAAATCGGATTCAAAACGCTGCAAATACAGAAAGGGGCCGCTGAAATCGAGAGGACTTTGGGGGCTGTCAAAAAAGAATTTGAAAACTTTGAGGGTGTTTTGAACAAGGCCCACGATAAGATAAGGCAGGCCGGCAGCGATATTGAAACACTGGTAGGCCGCCGTACACGGGCAATCAACAGAAGTTTGCGCGATGTGCAGACATATTCCGGTGACGACACGGAACGTCTGCTGGGAATAGGTTTGGATGAGGAGTAGTGTGCTTTTTGTGCGCTTGCTGTCAAGTGGTGCAAACCTTTGCACCACTTGACAGCGTTGCTATAGTAGTATAAAATCAAACATTAAAAGTAAGTTTGTTCTATTTCATTTAGGGTAGGTGAGAGTAATCGAAATCATAATTGATCAAATACAACCGGGCGAGAGTGAACAGATAATTATTAAATGTCATCATATGACCCCTGAGATTATGAGATTGATAGACGCCTTTAAATCACAGACTACTACTCTCGTCGGATATACGGGCAATGAAATGCACACGATTAGCGCTATGGATGTTTTCTACATAGAGGCAGTAGATAATCGAGTCTTTTTATATTGTGAGCATGACGTATATGAAACGAAGCAAAGGCTGTATAAACTGGAAGAAATGTTGGAAAATGATGATTTTTCACGAATCTCAAAATCTATTATTGCGAATTTAAGCAAGATTAAGTCCTTTGTTCCTGCTGTTTATGGGCGGCTGGAGGCTATTTTAGTAAACGGCGAAAAAATTATTATATCTAGGCAATACGTTAGCGAACTGAAGAAAAAATTGGGATTATGAGGTAGTTACTTTGGATAGAAAAGAAATAATTAAGCAAAAAATTGTATCGATTTTTGTGATATTCAGCGGGTCGATTTTTGCAATGTATTTGTATATGCTATTTGCTGGAACACGTAGTGCTTGTATTCATTTTATACCGGTTATGTTTGCGTTGTCGTTGTTAATCGAGCTGTCAACCTCCATTTTATACAGGCTGTGCTTAAAAAAAGAGTTGTCTAATAAAAAGATGCTGGTATGTATGTTTATACACATGATAGTGGTTATATTACTTGTTTTATCTGCAGAAAAGTTCATGGAATGGGTTTTTGAAGTATATATTAACTCTTATATTATGATAGGGATGACCATAGTTATTTATAGCATAATAGTGTTGTTAGGGTTGCATCAAAATGTAAAATTAACAAATATGCTGAATAAAAAATTAACAGAGCGCTATAAAGAAAGTGAACTGCCTGCGAGAACGGAGGATGGAGATAATCGCAAGCGGCAAGCGGAGTGGCCTATGAAGTAATTTTACATAACATTTTAATCAAAAAGTCCGTCTTAGGTTGGATTTTTGATAAAATGCAAGTTGCAATTGCAAACGTTGCAATACAATAAGGTGTAATTGTAGGAAGCGTGATGCCGCATGTTGCGGCATCACGCTTCTTCTTTCAATGATTCTATTGTGACAAATTATCTCCTGTTGTTTTATGGAGCAGCCACGCGATTAGGCAGATTTTTAATAATTCTTGCAACTTATACAGCAAAAAGTGCAAGTCGTAATTTTTGACATTGTAAATATTAAACATGTTATTTATAATTGTGGGGCTATCCTTGTAATTTATGGGATAGCCCCACGATATTGCATCGTATCAAATAAAAACACGAGGGAGGTATGACAAAAAAATGGCTTAAAGTGTGACAATTGCTACAAAAAGATACAGCCGAAAACGCGGCCATACACCAGCTTTACGGTGTTTTACAGTATGCGATTTCTTAACCAGGCAACCAATTTAACTTACATTTACTTTCTTATAAATTATAATATAGGGGTGGAGTTTGCTAAATTGGATACTTTCCAAAATGAATTAAAAGTAATTTCAAAGCAAAGAAAGGAATGGTTAATATATTTAAGAATGCAATAAAAAAACGATTGAACAGGATGCTCAGCGTGTGTATCGCGGCAATTCTGCTTTTCTCAATCGTTTCGATTCCGGTGCCGACACAGGCTATTCCGGAATTGCCTGACGAGACATTTGTCTCAAACCATCATGAAGAAGCAACGCAAGATTCTTGGATTGAAGCAGAGGCGCTGGACGCTTCGCTGATTCAACCGTTACAAGCAATTCAGATACATAATGCCATGCAGTTAGAAATGTTCTTGCGCGGTATGCTTGGAACGAACAATGCACATGTCACGCTGATGGCAGACATCAACATGTCCGGAATGGGCCCCTACAGAGGCCGCGGATTTGTAGATGGCATACCTTTTTCCGGCGTATTTGACGGTAACGGCCGGACCATCAGCAACTTGCAGTTGACGCCTCGCGGCTTTATAGAAGATGCGGCGACACTGTCTCTCAATGACGTTGGTCTCTTCCGTGCACTTGGTCATGGCGCAGTGATTCAAGACCTGACGCTTGATAACGTGACGTTTTCAGATCCGGGTGGAACCGTTGCCGGATGGGACACAGCTATCGGTAACATTGGCCTTGTTGCCGGACGTGTTATGCCTGCTAGCCAGGTTACCATGAATAATATTAATGTTAACAGCGGCTCCATCACTTTTAGCGGTGCAAGAAGGCGCAACAACAAAAGAGTCGGCGGCGTAGTAGGCGTTGTAGACACCGGCAGTGCGCTTAACCTTACAAACATAAATGTCGGTACGGAAGCGACCGCACTGAGCATTGCCTTTAACATGACCGGAACTGACGGCGGAACAGCGGAAAGAAACATACCGTTTGCCGGTGGTATAGTTGGTTTGACTGCCGGATCGGTTAACCTTTTGGGTACCCAAAATACTGTTAACCTTACAACAGCGGTTGGTTCGGTAGGCGGTAACAGAGAAATCCGCAGCGCCGGCGGCGCCGTTGGCGGTACATCCGGGTCTGCGCATGTAGTGATAGAAAACCTTACAGTGAGAGGAACTATCCGGGCCAACCGTCAGGCTGGCGGCGTTATCGGCTCTACTTCAAACGCAGGCACAACCACTATTCGCAATACGGTAAACTACAGCGCCGTATCCCTTTTCAACTGGGTACCTGACCTAGGCGGCAATGGTAGTATGGTCGGCGGCTTCGTCGGCTGGGCGCGTAACCGCACTTACATACGTAACGGCGAAAACCGTGGTGCTATTACACATCCCGGCCATTCCAGCAGCTCTCCTGGTGCGGCCGGTGCGCGCAGTCGCCGCAATGTTGCATTCGGCGGATTTATCGGGCGTGCGCATGGCATTTTGGAAATGCACAATGTCGAAAACTTTGCACACGTGCAGCAGACAGAATCGGGTCGTTCCAGGGGCGGTGGTATTGTTGGCCATACCAACAACCTTGTAAACATCACAAATGCCGTTAACCACGGAAATGTTGGCTCTGTGGCCACAGGCGGCGGTGATTTTAACAGCGGCATGGGCGGCATCATAGGTTATGTTCAGTTTGCCGGTACGGCAGTTAACCGCTGGGTGCGTCTTAACGATACGCAAAACCACGGCAACATCGGTGTCAATGCCACGGGCGGAGCTGCTACGCGTTTGCGTAACGGCGGTATTGTCGGCGTGACAAGAACGCGTTCGGGCGTTCGCGGTTTGGTTATTATCAATGCGCTTAACACCGGGCATGTAGATGCCATTCAAGTAGCCGGCGGTATTTTGGGCTGGAACCAATCTGACAGAACCACCATAGATGGCGTGGTAAACAGAGGTAATGTACATGTTACCGCTGTCGGCGCCAACCGTTGCGCAGGCGGTATTGTCGGGCGTTCCGCACGGCATGATCTTACTGTTATCCGCGCAGGTAACGAAGGTAATATTACATCCGGCGGCGGCACCAGCACCAGCACTAACACTGCACTTTCCGGTGTCGGGGGTATTGTCGGTAATATTAACCGCGGTAACCGGAACCGCATAATGCAAAGTTATAACGCCGGAAGCGTAACCGGCGGTACGGCCACGGTTGGCGGTATCGTTGGGCAAGTCCGCCGCGGCGGCACCACGCTGATACAAGATTCCTATAACGTAGGTACTGTTCACTCAAGAAGGGGCAACCATGGTACATCAGGTACGCCGCGCTGGACCGGAAACGGAATCCTGGGTCACAGGGGCAGTGCGCCAAGAATTACCATAGAGCGCGTGTTTAACGGCGGTAATGTCTCAGGCAGGGCGATCTTTGGTTATTCAAATACCGGCGCTGTCACACGCAGAATGATATACCGTCAAGTGTATTGGGATATTGATACTTTCACAGGTCCCCAGCTCCAGGCGGGGGCGCCTGGTATACAAGGCGTTCCGACAGCGATACTTACTTCCGGAATAGTTCGCGGTTTAAGCACCGGAAACTGGCTTATTAACTCCTGGCTTACGGAGTACGGACTTACAAGACCGTATCAGCAATGGGAAAGCTACCCATATCTTGCTTGGCAAACGGGTACGCGTTATACAACTCCCGGTCCGTTTACCCGTGGAGATCTGCAAGCAGATTTCTTCACGCGGATAGACCCCGGCGCCAGCCATGACATGGTGGCAAGCCCGACAACCGTTAACTTCTACGGTGTACTCCCGAATGTGAGGACGTTTAATCCTTATGAAACGCGTCCTACGACTGCACATCAGCTGCGTCCTACGGGTAACAGCGCGTTGTCTGTGTCTAGGGGTGCAAACCACAGAAGCCCACGAATGTCTGTAGGACTTATCAGCCCTGCCGCGGTAGTCGGCTTTGGCGAGAATGAGCTGTTTGAGGCCATAATTATGGCTATTGACTCAACAACTCTCAGACCGATAAGTCATTCACGTATATACCAAAACGGCTTCTTTATTCAGCCTCAATACTACGGCATTGCAGGACCCGGTAATATTACCCTGGCCGATACGCTTACAGCAACGGCTCTCGGTTATGTAATGGATCCTAACTGGGTATTAACCCAAGCGGAACTGGATAGAGGCATTGTCCACATAATGATGGATAGAGCGCCCATTGAAAATCTCCGCGTCCATATTATAAATGCGGACGCAGTGGCTGATGATCCGACGCCTATACACCAGAACAGAAACCCACAGCTGAGAAGAAGAAGCCATTTGCCGAGTTCCAGTTTTGTACCGGTAACACGTCAAGGCTCAGCGACAGTGCCGTTCTTTGATATTTCCGGCGCAATGTGGGGAGAAAATCTAGACCCATCAGCACGTCTCTTCGAGTTGCTTCCTCCATATGTTATTGAGTTGCTTCCTGAAGAAGTAAGATTTGCAGAACTCGAATTCTACATGATCGTGCGCGGTGCAGGCACACCCGGAAATCCGTGGATAGCTTACGTGCACATGACTGATATCGACCCGGGCGCTCTGCTATTGGATATAGTGCGTACCCATGACAACGATACGGAATATGGGTTTACCGGCAGACTGCCTCACGGTGGACGAGTGACTACAGTTCAGGCTAACCCGGCTGTCAGTAACAACTTTACAGTAGAGTTCAGAAGCCCACAGCCGCCGATTGATGGTGTAAACCCAATGGCGCTGGCGGGTACAGGTTCAGGTACAGGCACTACCGATGCAGCTAACCGGTGGAATGTAAACTTTGCGTCTACGCGCTGCGAAATACGTGTAACGCCTACTTGGGCTAACCAGATTGGCGGTACGCTGGGCGCGAACTTCTCGTACAGAACGACAGGCTGGCATTTAATCGAAGACCTGTTAGAGTTCGATGATGACGGTAACCAGCTCAGACTTATAGAGGTTCCTGTAGAGCCTGAGGTTCCGGTACCTGTGCGTGTCGTAGAAGAATTTACGATAGCGGGTCGTCCCTGGTCGATACTCATACCCCCGGCAGCATTGACTCTGTCCTATGACGCCGGAGACCCGGTGATGCGTACCCACAATATCCCAGGCAACAACACCGGAAACTTCTTGCCGAGACTTATCTCCGGTGACTTGCTTGACGCATCGGCTCCGGGCTTCATGCCTAACAGCCATGAGGTTGACGATGGCGATGTTTATCCGGATCCATTCCCGACGCCGGATGCCGGATATGTCAGATACCCAATCTACATTCCGCTTACGAGAGAAACGCAAGGCAGAATTCACGGATTCGTAATCAACGCAACAATGCTTGATGATCCGGATGCTCCGAAAGTGCCGATAAATGGTGCGAGAGTAACGATCTTCAACCAAGCTGGCGAAGTAGTCGGCACAACGACAACAGGTCCGGACGGCTACTACTACTTCACCGGTTTGCCAAGAGGTCAGAACTACAGCGTAATAGCAACTGCTACTGGCTTTGGCGCGGGAGACGGAGTTCCGACACCTGTGTACTTGCCTGAAAACTTAAATGCAGAGGCGCACGTGTTCCTCAGAGCTAATCAGGGTACTGAGGGCGGATTCAGAATTAACCTTTTCATCACAGAAACGGGAACAACAAATAACCTAGGCGCCATTTCGACGGCAACATTAACATTTGGCGCTAACCAAACCAGAACATCAACATTTGTAACTCCGTTCAGAACCTTTGACGCGCCGGAAAACACAACAGTTTGGCGCGGCGGAGAGATAGTAATCACCGTTAGTGAACCTGGATTCTCTCCGGTGACGATAGATAATCTTGGCGGCTATATTGACGCGCAACCCGCAAACGTTGCGCAAGGCTTCATCATAATCAATGTAGAAATGTCAAGAATGTTTGATCTGACGGTAAGCAACGTACCGGCTGGTTTGACACATATTGGGCAAAGCGGTACAGCGAGCGGGTCTGTGCTGGCAAACATGCCTGGTACCAATAGTGTGTTGTTTGATTCAGCGGTAGTCTTAAACGCA
>WQWC01000043.1 GCA_009785525.1 Oscillospiraceae bacterium
ATTTGGCATAAGCAAAAGCACTGTACATAAAGATCTCTCCGAACGATTGGAGCATATAAACAAGCCACTTTACCTCCAGGTAAAAGAAGTGCTGGAGTACAATAAGGCCGAGCGGCACATACGCGGGGGCATGGCGACAAGAATGAAATACAAAGGCGTCTGACGGCAAAAGCCGCGGGGGAGGATATTGCATCCAAACCCCGCGGCCTTGATTTTATCTGGGTCTTGATTCGGCGGATTATTTACCGCATATTGGCACCATGATCTCTACCCTTTCTGCCCCGGGGTTGATTTTTTCTCGCTTAACGCGATATTGAATGTTGCTATAAATACAGTTAGAATTAATCCGGAACTTGCTAATATTTCATCTGGAGGTACGAAAATGCTGTACATGGCCGAGAATCTGAAAACTCTGCGCAAAGGGAGCGGGTTGACACAAGAAGAAGCGGCGGAAATCCTCGGAATTTCCGCGCAGAGCGTGAGCAAATGGGAGAGGGGAGACACGCTGCCAGATATAACTCTGTTACCCGCGCTTGCCAATCTGTATAAAGTCAGCGTGGATGAACTCATAGGAATGGACAAGATCAACGCTCGGACTATAGACGCCGTATTTGTCAAAGGCCACAGACATTTGAGGGACGGTGACACAGCCGCCGCAATTACGGTATATTCCGACGCGCTGAAAATATTCCCTAACAACGAGGGGATTATGTCGGATTTAGCAATGACACTGGCGCTCAGCGGCGACAAGACAAGGTTGCCTCAAGCTGTGTCACTGTGCGAGAGAGTACTCTCTGCCGACACGGGAGAGCGGGAAAAGATCCGGCACACTATCCGCGCCGCCCTGTGCTTTATATACATGAAGCAGGGCGAAAAGGATAAGGCAATCGCAACCGCACGGAATTTGCCCCATGTACGGGAAGGCCGTGAAATTATAATGGAACATATTGAAAATGGCCCGGCGGAAAATGTTATCGACACGTATTTAAAATTTTTAGCTATTGGTGAGAAATAAAATCTTCCCAAATATGGTATAAACACCCATCCTGCGGTCAAGAATAACGGAAGGCGCTTTGCCTTACATTATTTTGCAGAAGCAGGAGGTTAATAACAATGAAAAAAGAAAACGGCGGCGCACGCAAATCGGGTGATTTTCTTGCGGGGAAAGGCTTCTATATAGTGCTTTTCGTCTGCATAGCAATTATCGGGGTATCCGCGTGGATACTGGTATTCACAAACGGGGCAACCACCGGGCCTGCGCAGACAGCGCTGATTGAACAGGCGCAGCCGGTGCCGCCCCCACCTACGGTGGACGAAACTTCCAGGCCGCAGCTGCCGGCAATTTCAGAAGAAGTCTTTGCACCGAGGGTTCCGGAGCCACCGCCGGTGCCGATGCCGGAACCGACAGAGCCGCCCCCACCCCCGCCGCCTGCAGTGCAGACGGCAGCGCCGGTTCCGGAAGCTCCGCCCCCGCCCCCGCCGCAGCCGAGAGAACGGCCTGTGGAGGAAATGACGTTTATCTGGCCGGTTATGGGGAGGATCGAGATACCATTCTCAATCGACATGCCGGTTTTCAACAGGACGCTGGGTGTCTGGCGGACACACCCGGGAATTGCCATTGCTGCTGCAATCGGCACAAGAGTTCTGGCCACGACTGATGGTGTGGTTGTGGATGTATTTGAAGACGACATGCTGGGTACGATGGTCGTGATTGACCACGGAAGCAACCTGAAAAGCATATATGCTAACTTAGCCCGGCGGCCTGCCGTGTCCCCGGGCGACAATGTGACGGCAGGCGCGGTGATAGGCGCCGTTGGCGACACATCGTTGAGCGGGATAGGACAAGTGGCGCATCTGCACCTTGAGATGACGATTAACGGTGAGCCGGTGAATCCGGAAAACTTTTTACCGACCAGATAGCAGCATAGTCAACAAACTATAAAAATAAGACAGCGCGGCGCACGATGGTGCGCCGTTACATATAGTCAAACCACTTGTTATGCTATTAGGGCTTGAGAAAACAAGTCCACTAATAAGCTGCTCACATTCACACGAGTTGCACACTTATTCACCGTCAGAGCCGATGATATGCGCCCTGTCGGGGACTTTCGTGCAATTATTAGTACCAAATCAATCTTACGACTGATCCCAGTCCCCCTGTGTGTATTTTGTATCGAGCATATCGCTGATACCCGCAAGAAGCATAATTACACCTTGAACACGGTGCGGTTGGATTACATAGCTCCCGCGGCCATGCTGTTCATCTTCTTTTACTAAATCGGCGGCAAGGAGTGGTTTCAAGTGATGATAAACCTGCCCTGTGGTATTATACCCACATTCTTCTACAAGTTGTGCTACTGTTCTTGGAGCGCGGAGTAACGCAAGGAGCATATTTAGCCTGTCATTATTACCGATACAGGCGAGCACCTTGGCAGCAACATTGCTTTCAATGAGTTCCAGAAGCCTATCGGCATTAACTTGATTGCTAACCCAGTTAGATTGCCGCCCTCCCGATGAAAAAACACCTAAATAAGTAATATAGCCCGTATTTTCATCTTCATCTGCTTTCTCACAGAGTTCTTCTTGCAATTCTGACAAACGCTTGTCGGGGTGCATATTTCGCATTGGTTCGATGTTTTTAAGCAGTTTTACGCCTACTTTCTTTTGCGGCTGTTTGGTAAACTCCATCAATAAAGCTTTGATTTCGTCCAACTGTACGTTGATACCATCGATTTCTTTGCCATAATCTCTGTCCATAGGAACCTCCTCGACATTATGTGTTTACGTTCAAACGTATAGTCATAATATCGCAGAAATTTAAATATGTCAATACGTAAATGCGAAAAATCATAAATTAAATAAATCTCCCCACAGCAGAGACTGCGGGGTATCGTGTAGGGGCGCACAGTGTGCGCCCGCAGGCGGTCGGGGACGACCGCCCCTACAAAAGCGACGCCCAAAGGGTCGGGGAATTAAACTCGAAGGGATTAAAGCACTTGAAAATTTTATCGTACCCTTGACTATATTTTGTTACACATGTTCGTTTTGGTCATATTTAGTATTCCAATTTAGCGGAAAATGTATTATACTGTTCGGGATGGGAAAATAGACCTTGGGAAGATTCGCAAAAAGGTCTGAAAATTGATATGCCGGGGGTAGAAAAAATGTTCGAGATGAAACCCAGCGAGATAAAACCAAAGTATAAGCGTGTGTTACTAAAAATCAGCGGAGAGGCGCTTGCGGGCGCAAAAAAGACAGGGCTGGATTTCGAGGTTATAAGAAGCGTATGTGAGGCGATAAAAAAATGCGTGGAGCTCGGCGTTGAAATGGGGATAGTCGTCGGCGGCGGCAATTTCTGGCGGGGCGTGAAAGACGGCGGAGGTAAGATGGAGCGCACCCGCGCCGACCATATGGGAATGATGGCGACGGTGATGAATTGCCTGGCGCTTGCCGATATGCTCGAGCAGATTGATGTGCCGGTGCGTGTGCAGACTGCGCTTGAAATCAAGGCGGTGGCAGAGCCGTATATCAGACTCAAAGCAGACAGACACTTGCAAACCGGGCGGGTGGTGATATTCGGCTGCGGGACAGGGAATCCGTACTTCTCAACAGATACGGCCGCCGTACTTAGAGCCGCCGAAATCGGCGCGGAGGTTATACTGCTGGCAAAAAACATAGACGGCGTTTACACGGCGGATCCCAAAGTGGATCCGGATGCAAAAAAGTTAGACTCCATATCATACGATGACATGTTGGCCCAGCGCCTTATGGTCATGGATCTGACTGCGACATCGCTGTCAATGGACAACGACATCCCGGTTGACCTATTCGCGTTAAGCGACCCTGAGAACATAGTCCGTGCCGTAATGGGTGAAAAAATCGGAACAAGAGTAGGTTAGACAGAGTTAGCCGCGAAGTTATGCGCTAATCACTCAATAATTCAAAATTTCGCGCGCAAAGCGCGCGATTTGGAGGTTTTTATTTATGTATGATGAATATGAAAGAAAAATGAGCCGGACAGTGGAGATGTTGCAGGAGCAGTTTTCCTCTATACGTGCCGGCAGAGCTAATGCTGCTGTGTTGGATCAGATCAAGGTCGAATATTATGGGACGCCGACGCCTATCAACCAGATAGCGACGGTTTCTTCACCGGATCCAAGGACACTTGTAATCCAGCCTTGGGATGTGTCGAGCTTGCAGTTGGTGGAAAAGGCGATTTTAGCGTCTGACCTGGGAATCAACCCGGCTAATGATGGTAAAGTCCTGCGCCTGGCGTTTCCGCAGCTTACCGAAGAACGGCGCCGTGAGCTTATCAAACAGGTGGGCAAATACGCGGAGGACTCAAAAGTAGCAATACGGAACATACGGCGTGACGCTGTTGAAAAGGCCAAAGCCGAAAAGAAAAAGGGCGACATGACGGAAGACGATTTGGCGAATGCCGAAAAAGACCTGCAGAAACTGACTGACAATTATATTAAAGAGGTAGACAACGTCAGTCAGAAGAAAGAAAAAGAACTAAAAGAGATATAATTGCAATAATGTAAAATAAATTGTAGGGGCGGATTCCGCATCCGCCCACGGGCGGCAGAATGCCGCCCCTACAGGGTATGTGAATGTTTCAATTGTTAAAAAAACGCAAACAAAGCAAACAGGTGTGGGAGTCTATTAAGCTCCCACGCCATATTGCTATTATTATGGATGGAAACGGGCGATGGGCTAAGCAGCGCGCCTTGCCGAGGAACGCGGGTCACGCCGCCGGGGCGGAGATGTTCCGCCGTATTGCGACGTATTGTAAGGAAATCGGGATTGAATATCTCACGGTATATGCGTTTTCCACAGAGAACTGGAGACGTCCCGCCGAGGAAGTCGGGACGATAATGGAGCTTTTGGAAAAATACTTGCATGAGGCGATAGAAAAAATGGAACGCGACAGGGTGAAAATGAAGTTTTTCGGGGATGTCTCGGTTCTGTCGCCGAAACTGCGAAAGCTTATAGAACAAACGGAAGAACTGTCGCAGAGATTCGAAGGTGTGCAGGTCAATATCTGCGTTAACTACGGAGGACGCGACGAAATTCTCCGCGCTGTTGAGAATTACTCTAAAGATTTGTCGGACGGCGTATTGCCAAAATCAAAACGCCTTACCGAAGAAGTTTTTTCCGAATACATGTACTCCGCCAGAATACCAGACCCGGACCTTATCATAAGGCCGAGCGGGGAGATGCGGATTTCAAATTTCCTGCTCTGCAGTCGGCGTATTCCGAGTTGTATTTTACCGATGTGCTGTGGCCCGATTTTGATGAGGAAGAACTCAACCGCGCGATATTATCGTATCAGACGAGAGACAGGCGTTATGGAGGTATTGGCAAGTGAAACAAAGAATTTTGGTCGCGGCTGTGTTTGTGCCGATTCTTTTTGTCGTGCTGTTCTTCTTGCCGCCGTACGCGCTTACTGCCGTGGTCGCCGTAATTTGCGCGATTGCCGCGTATGAGCTTATCCACGCCATCGGCACTAACGGGAACAGGCGGATAAGCATATACGCCGCCACAATAGCCGCGATTATCCCAGTCGGCGTGTATTTTGAGATGGGTCAGATCGTGTTCAGGGCAGTTATTTTGCTGTTGATGTGCGTAATGTTTATTGAGGCTGTGGCAGCTTTCAAGACACAGCGGCAGATTTCGTTCGCGCAGATTCTGACGGCACTGTTCGGCGGGGCGATAATACCGTATTTTCTGTCGAGTTTGATCAGCCTGAAAATAATGCCGGAGGGGCGGCTTTTTGTTCTGTTGCCGATTATTGTAGCGTTTATAACTGACGGCGGAGCTTATTTTACAGGTGTGTTTTTGGGCAAGCGGCACGCGTTCCCGCGTGTCAGCCCCAAGAAAACAGTTGAAGGCTGCGTCGGGGGAATAGTTGCGAGTATGGCGGCTATGGCTATCTATGGCGTTATCCTCTCCCGTGCAACAGCGCACGATATTAACTTCTGGGCGCTGTTGATATACGGACTTATCGGCGGAGTTGTTACGGAACTCGGGGACTTGGCGTTTTCGCTTATTAAAAGGGAATATGACATCAAAGATTACGGCAAACTTCTCCCAGGACACGGCGGGATGCTTGACAGATTTGACAGCATGATATTTACCGCACCCGCGATATATCTAATGGTGTCGGTATTACCTGCTGTAATTGTGTAATATAATATGTGAGAGGCAAGCATGAAGAATGCAATTTCACTGCTGGGCTCAACAGGCTCAATCGGGCGGCAGACGCTTGAGACGGCGGAACTTTTGGGGCTACGTGTCCGATCTTTGGGCGCTAATAAAAACATAAAGCTGCTGGAAGCGCAGATGCGCAGATTCAAGCCGGATATCGTTGCCGTTTTCGACAACGACTCCGCGAGGGATTTCAAAACAAGGGTGCGCGACACGGATGTGCGGGTGGTTGCTGGTATTGACGGCCTTGTCGAAGCCGCGTGCGCTGACGGCGTTTCAACGGTTGTCACGGCGGTCGTCGGCACGATTGGGCTTATCCCTACGCTTGCGGCTATTGAACAGGGACGGACAATTGCGCTGGCGAATAAAGAGACGCTTGTGTGCGCCGGCAGTCTTGTAATGAAAACCGCGAAAGAAAGAGGCACCGCGATAATCCCCGTTGATTCGGAGCACTCAGCGCTGTTCCAATGCCTGAAAGCGGAAAAGCCGGAGCATGTAAAAAGGCTGATTCTAACAGCGTCCGGCGGGCCGTTCAGAGGGTGGGGTCGGGATAGGCTCACTAAAGTCACGCCTGAAATGGCGCTGCGCCACCCGAACTGGAGTATGGGGAGAAAAATCACGATAGATTCTGCGACGATGATGAACAAAGGGCTGGAATTGATAGAGGCGATGCATCTGTTTGATGTCCCGCCAGAAAAAATCGGCATCGTCGTGCATCCGGAGAGCGTAGTGCATTCAATGGTGGAGTTTAACGACAATTCAGTAATAGCGCAGCTGGCACAGCCGGATATGTGCCTGCCGATACAATACGCGCTTACATATCCGGAGAGACGAGCATCGCTTGTTGATTCGCTGGATTTAACAAAGTTAATTTCTGGATTGACGTTTGAAGAGCCGGATTTTGACGCGTTTCCTTGCTTGCGTTTGGCCATAGAAACGGCCCAAACGGGCGGCATCGCCCCGGCTGTTATGAACGGCGCGAACGAGGCGGCGGTGGAACTTTTCCTGGCGGGTAAAATTGGGTTTTATGGAATCTATGAATCGGTAAGTGCCGCGCTGGATAAGATAACTAATATTGAGAATCCGTCATTGGAAGATTTAATGTCGGCAGATATCGAAGCAAAGCGGTTCGTCATAGAGTCCCGCGGAGCGCCATAAAGTTTTTTTGGTTCACCTTTTTTGAAAAAAAGGTGGGAGAAAGGGCAAATACATGTTTATAGCAATAGCAATTATAGCGTTCGGAATACTTATAGCGGTGCACGAACTTGGACACTTCACAGCAGCCAAACTCTTGGGAGTGCGTGTGAATGAGTTCGCAATCGGCATGGGGCCTAAAATATTGAAAAAGCAGGGGAAAGAGACGCTGTATACCCTGCGGCTTTTGCCTTTTGGAGGCTTCTGCGCGATGGAAGAGGACGAAGAGGCGGTTGATGATCGGTCGTTTACGGCGCAGAAACGCTGGCGGCGCGTTATAATCCTGCTAGCGGGCGGCGTCGCTAACTTTATAGCGGCGTTTATAATCATCGTGATACTATTTGCCGGGGCGCAGGGGTTCGGCGGTACGACGATAACCGCTTTGGACGACGGATTCCCGAACGCGGGAGAGCACGGCCTTATGGTTGGGGATACGATAGTATCAATCAATGGAGAGCGGCTTTTTTACATTGATGACTTCCAAATGTTTATGAATCTGGCCGAGAACAGGGGTGACCGCGCGGTAGATCTAGTGATTCTGCGCGATGGGGAGCGTATAGCGCTGGACAGATTCCCGCTGGAGCGCCGGGAATTTATAAATGAAGCCGGTGAACCTGTGATGAGATTCGGAATCACATTCAACAGCATAGAGGGCACGGCGTGGCAGCGGCTGCGATATTCCGGCTATACGGCAATCAATTACGTGCGGATTATCCGCGTCAGCATTTCTGAAATGATCGGTGGGGCTTTCGGCGTCCGGGATATGCACGGCGCGGTCGGTATTATAGGTGAGATGGGCAATATCGGCCAAGCGGCGCCGACTGTCAGGGCAGGTGTGGGTAACGTTGCGTATATGACGGCGTTTATCGGCGTTAATCTGGCAGTGATGAATCTTTTGCCTATCCCGGCGTTGGATGGCGGCAGAATTCTGTTCCTCTTCATATCGTGGCTAATAGAAAAAATAACGCGCCGTAAACTGGATCCGAAATATGAGGGATACATCCATGCGGCGGCGATGGTGTTGCTGATGGGACTTATGGTGTTCACCCTGGTGAATGACGTGTTGAGAATAGCCGGGGTCGGTGGCAATGGTTAGACAGATAACGGTCGGTGGCGTGGAAATCGGCGGTGGCGCAAGGGTCACGGTGCAATCGATGACCAACACGAAAACGGCCGATTTCGACGCGACGGCCGCGCAGATAAACTCGCTGGAGCGCGCGGGCTGCGATATTGTCAGGGTCGCTGTCCCGGATATGGAGTCGGCGGGGGCAATTGAGGATATTAAAAAACGCACGGCGATCCCCATCGTGGCGGATATACACTTTGATTATAAGCTCGCCGTCCGCGCGGCTGAGGCGGGGGCGGACGGGCTTAGGATAAACCCCGGCAATATAGGCGGCGCGGACAACGTCCGTGCGGTTGCCGCCATCGCGAGTGAGAAAGGTATCCCGATACGCGTTGGTGTCAACAGCGGAAGTATCGAAAGGGAAATCCTGGACAAATACGGAGGAGTTACGCCGGAGGCGATGTTTGAGAGTGCGGTGGGCCACATCAAGTTGTTGAATAAATTTGACTTCAACGATATCTGCGTCTCGGTAAAATCCGTGTCTGTAAAGGAAACAATTGCGGCATACAGACTTTTGCATGAGAAAACAGACTATCCGCTGCATTTGGGAGTTACCGAGGCGGGGACAGAGTATATGGGGACGGTAAAATCGTCAATCGCCATCGGCAGCCTCTTAGCGGACGGAATCGGCGACACGATAAGAGTCTCCCTGACTGCGCCGCCGGAAGAGGAAGTGCGTGCTGGGATTGCGATACTGAAAGCGTTAGGCTTACGCGCGGGGCCGGAGCTTATATCCTGCCCAACCTGCGGCAGATGCGGGATTGACCTTATACCGATCGCCCAAGAAGTTGAAAATCGGCTGGCTAAAATGGACAAATCCATCACGGTGGCCGTCATGGGCTGCGGCGTGAACGGGCCGGGAGAGGCATCCCGTGCTGACTTTGGAATAGCCGGCGGCGTTGGCGAAGGTGTTCTTTTCAAAAAAGGAAAAATACATAAAAAAGTCACAATGGACAAGCTCGTGGATGAGCTTTTTATAGCGATAGATGAGGGAGATACGATTTGAACGAACCGGTGTTATTTTACGATATGTTTCCGTTCTGCGCGGACGATAATAGACAAGACTTGAGCGGGGCGAGGGTTGTTTCGGCAACCGTGAATAAACTGCGGACCGCGATGAATTTGACACTGTCGCTTATTACTCCAGTACCCCCAGCCGCAATAAGGGCTGCGGAGGGTATGATAGCCCGGGAATACGGCCTTGAGTCTGTATCGGCGGAGATTGTCTATGCCCGGGTTGTGGAAGGCGGCAAAAAAGCAGAAAAGTCAAAGCCGACAGAGACCTCCACCGTAATTATGGGCAGGTATGTAAAATCGCCGACACTGACGCCTATAGGGACGCTGAATCTGGAACTCGGCAAAGTAACGGTGCAGGGTGAAGTGTGCGACGTTTCAAGCAAGTTTATAGAAAAAAGCGGCGCGTGGGTGTTGAGCTTTGACTTGACGGATTTTGCGGGTACTATACATATCTCAAAATTTATGAGGGACAAAACGGCGGAGAGGATAGTCAACGGCATAAAAAAAGGCATGTGGCTGACTGTTTCCGGCAATCTGGGATTAAGCCGGTACGACGGGGACTTGACGCTGGAGCCGGTCAATATCACAGCGGCTGAAAGAGAGACTAAGAAAGACACAGCGGCTGAAAAACGCGTGGAACTGCATTTGCATACAAAAATGTCAGCCTTAGATGCGCTGACGGATACAAAAGAGGTAGTAGCCCGCGCCATTGAATGGGGGCACCCGGCTATTGCGATCACAGACCACGGCGTGGTTCACTCATTCCCGGACGCTTTTGCGGCCGCCGGGGACAAGATAAAAGTGATCTATGGCATAGAGGGGTACTACATAAACGACACCGATTTCAACAGAGCCGTGTTCGCCGATGTGGGCTTGTCGGGATCCTTGACAGATACCGAGTTCGTGGTGTTCGACGTTGAGACAACGGGGCTGTCGGCCGTAGAGGATATGATACTTGAAATCGGCGCCGTTGTGATTAAAGACGGTGAGCAGATAGATACGTTCAGCACCTATGCGAGTCCTGGCCGACCAATTCCGCATGAGATCACAAAACTGACGGGTATAACGGATGGGGATGTGCAGGGCGCACCGTCGCAGAAAGACGCGGTGACGGCGTTTTTGGAGTTTGCGAAAGACCGGATTTTAGTTGCCCATAACGCGAATTTTGACGTGGGATTTGTCTATGAGGCTTGTAAAAAACATGGGATTTCATATGCGCCTAACTATATAGACACGGTTGCAATGGCGCGCGGTGTGTTGCCGGAACTGAAGAATCACAAGCTGGATACTGTCGCCGCGCACTTCAGTCGCACGGATTTCAACCACCATAGGGCGTTTGAAGATGCCGGTGTAACGGCGCATATTTTTATTGAAATGTGCAAGCTGTTAAAACAAGACGATGTGACGGATCTAGCGCGGTTAAACGACCATCTGATTTTTCTGCGCGAGAATCGGCCCGCCAAATCAAAAAAAGGGCGAGTCAGATACAAGCACATAATACTGCTGGCGAAGAACCAGACCGGGATTAATAATCTGTATAAGCTTGTAACGAAAAGCCATCTTGAGGATTTTTCAAGCTTTCCCGCCATCCGCAGAAGCGTGCTGGAGAAGCATAGGGAGGGACTTATCATCGGCTCTGCCTGTGAATCGGGCGAGGTATTTGAAGCGGTGGTTGAAAAGCGAAGCTCTCTTGAATTGAGAAGACTTGCGGGGTTCTATGACTATCTTGAGATTCAGCCTATCTGCAACAACATCTTTATGCTTGCCGGGGATAAACCGCGTGCGAAAAATGTTGAAGAACTGCAAAATTTCAACAGACGGGTGGTAGCGCTTGGCAAAGAGCTTAACAAACCTGTTGCTGCGACTTCCGACACGCATTTTCTTGACCCGGAACATGAGGTTTTCAGGCGAGTATTGCTGGCCTCTAAAAGCTTTGATAATTTTAACGACGAGTTGCCGATATACTTTAAAACCACAGGCGAAATGCTGGAAGAATTCTCGTATCTCGGCGAGGAGACGGCGTATGAGGTAGTTGTGAAAAATACGCAAATGATTGCCGACATGTGCGATATAGTGAGACCGCTGCCACCGGCGAAAAAGCTTTTTGCGCCGAAGCTTGACCGAAGTGCCGAAGATTTAAAAGAACTGGTGAATAACAAGCTGACGGAGCTATATGGGGACTCGCCGCCGGAAATCGTAATGTCCCGCGTGGAGACGGAGCTTAACGATATATTAAGCCGCAACTATGACGTAATTTACATGACGGCGCAGAAACTTGTCGCGGATTCTATGCAGCACGGATATCTTGTCGGTTCACGCGGCAGCGTGGGTTCATCGGTTGTCGCGTTTTTGGCTGGAATAACGGAGGTAAACGCCCTCCCGGCGCACTATAGATGCCCGGATTGTTTCAAATCAGACTTTGAATCTGGGGAAAACTGGGGATGCGGCGCCGATATGCCAGACGAAGCCTGTCCAGTATGCGGCGGGCGATATGTCAAAGACGGATTCAACATCCCGTTTGAGGGATTTCTTGGAGTCGGCGGTGACAAGGTGCCTGATATTGACCTGAACTTTTCCGGTGAATATCAGGCCCAGGCGCATAAGTATACAACAGAGCTTTTCGGGGCAGAGCATGTGTTCCGGGCAGGGACGATAGGCACGATCGCGGAAAAGACGGCGTATGGATATGTGAAGAAGTATCTTGAAACTCTCGGCAAAACTGCCACCAAAGCTGAGGAGAATCGCTTGTCACGCGGATGCGTCGGCGTCAAGCGGACGACGGGACAGCACCCCGGCGGACTGATTGTTATTCCGCAGGATATGGAGATAACCGATTTCTGCCCCGCGCAGCACCCAGCAGACAGTAAAGATAAAGGCGTAATTACAACGCATTTCGACTATCATTGTATGGAAGACAACCTGTTAAAGCTGGATGAATTGGGGCACGATGACCCGACGATGATAAAAATGCTGGAGGATTTGACAGATGTAAACGCCCGTGAAATAAGTCTGGGCGACCCGCAGACTATGGCGATATTCACGTCTCCCGAACCGCTAGGCCTGGAAGGGGACGATGAGATAATAGGTGCGACAGGTTCTATAGGAATCCCGGAGTTTGGCACAGGCTTCACTCGTCAGATGCTGTGTGACACGCAGCCTGAGAATTTTGATACGCTTGTGCGGCTTTCTGGATATTCACACGGGGAAAGCGTATGGGCGGGCAATGCCAAGGATCTGATACTGTCAGGCAAGTCGGTGTCTGAGACGATCAGCTGCCGGGAAGACATTACGCTTTACCTGAGCAAAAAAGGGTTGGACGATCGGTACGCGTTCAAGATAATGGAAAGTGTCCGCAAAGGCAGAGGATTGCCGGACGGCGCGCGCGAGGAGATGAAGAAAGCCGGGGTGCCGGATTGGTATATTGAATCCTGTCAAAAGATAAGGTACCTGTTCCCGAAAGCGCACGCGGTGGCGTATGTTATGATGGCGTTTAGAATCGCGTGGTTCAAAGTCCATAAGCCGCTTGCGTTCTATAGCGCATATTTCTACCGCCGCAGCCAGAAAGACAGCTTTGACGCGGAGTGTATGATACACGGGATAGACGCCGTGAAAGCCAAAATCCGGGAGATTAAGAATAATCCCGACGCAAAGACAAAAGATGAAGACCTGCTGACAACACTGGAGGCGTGTTATGAATTCTATATGCGAGGATTTGAGTTTGCAGGCGTTGACCTGTATGAGTCCGACCCGGTAAAATTCCTTTTAGCAGGGGAGAACAAACTGCGGGCGCCCCTTATCGCGATAGGCGGATTGGGCGAAACCGCGGCGCGCGACATAGCTGAAAACAGAAAAGGCCGGGAGTTTATTTCGATTGAAGACGTCTCCGCCGCGTGTACAAAAGTCTCAAAAACGCATATTGAGCAATTGAAGTCCCTCGGTGCACTGCGGGATTTGCCGGAGACAAGCCAGCTGTCGCTGTTTTAGGAAATGTGGCGGTTGCGCAGAAAATTTTTATTTTGTGAGTGGGGGAGCGTATGATTCTTAACATTGCGAAACATGAATCTATCGGAGGAATCGAAGGTGGGGTTTACTATTTCCATTTGCCGAATTTCCCTCATATATCTGTGTCTGAATTAAAAACTGCTGTCGCATTTATTATGTATGAAAGATTACATAATCGACAAACAGAAATTATATGCGAAGATAAGCAAATTTTAGCCACTGTTAATAATGCCGTTGCTAACCCCCATGCAATAAATCCCTTCATACTTTCTGATACAACTGAATTTGTTTATCATGCTACAGATACCAAAGGTGCGCAGAAAATATTATCATGCGGCAAACTGCTTTCAGCGGTAAATGTATACGGGAGAACTGGCGAAGAACTGGCTTATGAAAAACGCAACTCCCCGTGGAATGATCCTGTGGATTATTTTGAATATATTATGTTTTGTAACGGAGATGACATGACCGGAGATTATGTTGTCCTGTCAGATAATTTTCCGAGTGAAGAGGCTTTAGGAAAAGGTAATTTCGATGCCGCAGTACGTCTCTATATTCGTTCTGAAGATATTATGCGGCATCAGGGCTATGTGTTCGACGGCTATCATCCTGCAAAAGTAAAAGACGAAATTATTCTGGCGGACTATCTTTATGCTTGCATTGTGCCTGAGCAGTATAAAAAAATAGAGAACCATATTTCGCCGGAATTAGCAGGACGAACGCATTATCTGGCTCAAAAGGGACTTAGTATATCCGATTGGAATAACAAAGTTTACGACTTTGTATGCAATCTATAATTCTACAACGCTAATAAGTATTATCTACTCTTGAATTTTACATAAGCAATACAAACAGGGGGCAGTTACATGAAAAAGATCGGAAAAATTATCGGCTTTCTTCTAATGATGGCAATTCTTATCGGAATGACCGGTCCGATAGATTGGACGGGAGAACGCCGTGTCGTAGAAGAAATAGTAATAATTGAATTTCCAACACTGGAGTGGGAGGTAATTGAACTTCCGATAGAAGAGCCTGAAGTTGCGGAACTCGGCAGAATTACCATGAGTCTGCGTATTGAGGGGATTGACACGAACCTGTATTACAACGCGACATTTTCGTTTGAATTCACGGGATACGCGACGGTTTTAGATCTGCTGAACGCTGTCAATGAAGCCAACAGCGCACTGGGGGTTATAATCTATGGTGCAAAAGACGACGAAGACAACGGTGAAGACGAATATGACGAGGATGATGAAACCGGCACAGACAATGAAGCGGATGCAGACGACATAGATGATACGGACAAAGTGGAGCAGCGGGTTATCGAGATCGCGGGAATTGCTGAAAAGGATTTCCCGGAAGGTTCAGGCTGGGCGTTTCTGATAAATGGCTTCCGGCCGCAGTATGGGATAAGCGGGCAAGCGCTTCAGGATTCGGACGAGGTGATTTTTTACTTCAGAGGGCCGCCGGAAATCGGTATGCAGTATCCGATAGCAGATCTTAGAAGGCTTATTAGTGATGGGATTTTGAGATTTATATGCATGGAGCCTGTGTTCATGCTTAATGATGCCGGTATATGGGTTCAAGCCATGGGCGCAACGCCTGTCGTCGGGGCGCTTGTGACGCATAACGGAAGCGTTTCGGTAACGGATGCAAACGGAGAGATATTCGTGGGCCACAACAACAGACGGGCCGGGTTCCACACATTGCAGATTGAGCGGTATGACAGAGAATCGGGCTTGCCAACAGTTTTACGTTTCGCACCGGGATTTTCGGCGTTCGCGCTGTTTGCTGACACACCAGTGGGCGCGTGGTATTTAGACGCAGTGATGTTCAGCGTACGGGAAGGGTTCTTCGGCGGAGTGGGCGAAAACAGATTTGCCCCCACCTCCAGAATGCGGATAGAGCAGCTTATTACCGTTCTGGCACGTATATACGGCGCCGATATTGACGAGGATGCAATGCCGTGGTACGCATCTGCCGTTGAGTGGGCGGTGAAGACAGGCGTAATCAGAGAGGCGGAGTTTGAGTCTGGGGCGTATGTAACGAGGGAGCGATTTATCTATATGTTTTTCCGGACAATCTCCCTGCTAGAGGGGGGCGGCATGACACCGAGAGCGGATATATCGGAAGCCGTGGATTACAGCGGCATAGACAGGCGGTATATAGATGCCATTTCCTGGGCGGTGGCATCCGGCATTATCAGGGGTACCGGTGAAGACCGGCTGGCAATTGACCCTGTCGTGGAGGTAAGCCGCGCGGTGGCGAGTCAAATGATCTACAATTATTTCAATTATATCCGGGAGGGTGGTTATGACTGATCTGAAAAACACCCTATTTATCTCCGACCTGGACGGGACGCTGCTGAATCGGAACGCCGAACTTTCGGAGTATACCGCAAATACGCTAAACCGGCTGATAGATCGCGGGATGCAATTCTCAATAGCCACCGCGCGCACGGCTGACAGCGCGATTCAAATCATGTCGCGGGTCAATCTGAATCTTCCGGTAATCCTGATGAACGGTGCGTTGATTTACGACACACAGCGGCAAAGCTATATCAAAACGATAAAGATTGAGCGCGAGGCGGTGTCAGCGATTATCGGCATTATAAAGAAACACGCGATAAACGGATTCATGTACGGCATCCGGGATAATAAGGCTGCATTCTACTATAAAGAGCTTGACACACAGCCGCTGCAAAATTATTTTGACGACCGGTCACGCAAATATAACCGCGTC
>WQWC01000044.1 GCA_009785525.1 Oscillospiraceae bacterium
TTGCTTGATTGTCTCTGCCGAGTATATAACCCCAGTCGGGTTATTCGGCGAGTTTAATATAACCGCCTTCGTGCGCGGCGTGATCGCGTTGCGCAAAAGCTCAATATCAGGCTGAAAATCACGTGTATTTGCCGGGACTGCGATCAATTCCCCGTCGTAATTGCTCACATAATTGCCGTACTCAACAAAATACGGGGCTATCGCGATGACCTCGTCACCCGGATTTAACAGCGTCTTAAACACAACGTTCAATGCGCCGGCGGCACCTGTTGACATGATGATATTATTCTCATTAAATGCCGTTTTAAATCTCAGGTTCAAAGAATCGGCAATGGCGCGCCGCACTTCCGGGAAGCCCGCATTGTTCATGTATCCATGCAGCCTGACTGGGTCTTCAGCAGCCGCGATATCCATGATCGCCCGCCTCACAGCCTCCGGCGCGGGGAAATTCGGATTGCCGATACTAAAATCATAGACGTTTTCACGCCCAAATTGTTCCGCTAATCTCGTACCTTCTTCAAACATCGCGCGGATTACGCTGTTGTTCTGTGAGAGTTTTGTCATTTTTTCAGAAATCATAATAGGTATCATACACCTTTTTGAGATTGATTTCAACTTATCTTTTTATTGCGGGATTATCCGGGAAATGCTTAATTTCAAAATTTATCAATTAAAACGTAAAACGCATCTATATCGTTGATATTCGACACTATTATAAGTTTTCATAAATCCCTTTGTTTCAAAACCACACTTCCGATAAAATTCTACCGCGTCATCATCGGTTTCAGCTTCAACAGCTGTTTTATATTTTTGCTGTACCGCATTTATCATAGCTTTACCTATTCCGTTTTTACGAGTTTTGGGGTCAACAGCGATATTGTGAATTACAACCCACTTCGAATGAACCTCGACTCCGCAAACACCCAATATTTCGTTATTTTCAAACCACCCATATAAATGTAAATCTTCTCTGCGTTGAAATTCTGCCGCTTTTCTGTCCATTGCCTCCGTAGATTTATCGAATGCACTTTCGCTCACAAGCTTGCGCACAGTCGGATTCCCTAGTTCATTTTTAATATCGCAAAGCATTATCTTACTCCTACCTCGTATACTCAAAATCCAAATTATAAATACTTACCGTATCCCCCTCGTTGATCCCCATGTCCTCCAGCCGCTGATATACGCCGCTGTTGCGCAGAGTTCTATCGAAGAACATCATTGACTCATGGTCGGAGAAATTCACGTTTTGCACAAGGCGTTCCAGCCACTCGCCCTCGATTGTCCAGATATCGTCGTATACTTGAATCACAAGGTCTTCCGGCGTACCTGTAGGCTTCTCTTTCGGCACATACTCAGGCTCAAACACCGTCACCGGCGGGAGTTTTACAAGCTCCGCCGCTACGGCGTTTATCAGTTCTTTCACACCAGTGTTGGCAGCGGCCGATATCATAAACAGCCGATACCCCTGGCTCTCAACGTACTCCCGGAAGCGCTCCGCCTCCGCGTCGTCTGTGACGATGTCGCACTTGTTCGCGGCGACAATCTGCGGGCGGGAGGCGAGTTCCGGGTTGAACTTTTGCAGTTCGTCATTGATCGTCTCAAAATCCGCCACCGGGTCGCGCCCCTCAATGCCGGAGATATCGACCACGTGGACAATCAGGCGACAGCGGTCAATATGCCGCAGAAAATCATGCCCCAGCCCCGCGCCGTCGGACGCGCCTTCGATAATCCCCGGGATATCCGCCATGACGAACGACGCGCCTTCATCGACATATACAACGCCGAGGTTCGGATAAAGCGTTGTGAAATGATAATCCGCAATCTTAGGGTGCGCTTTCGACACGACTGAAAGCAGCGTCGATTTTCCGACATTCGGGAATCCGACGAGGCCGACGTCTGCCAGCAGCTTCAGCTCCAGCACAACCTCAAGATTCTGCCCCGCCAAACCCGCCTTGGCAAATCGCGGGGCTTGGCGCGTCGGTGTCGCGAAATGCTTGTTGCCCCTGCCGCCGGAGCCGCCTTTGGCCAGCGTGAAACTCTCAAGCCCGGACATGTCGATGATAATCGCCCCGCTCTCTTTTTCGCGCACAATCGTGCCATTGGGGACTTTAATCACAAGGTCCTGCCCATCCTTGCCGGTGCGAGTTTTCGCGGCTCCATCCGCCCCGTTTTCGGCGATGTATTTGCGCTTATAACGGAAATCCATCAACGTGGACATGTTTGTATCCGTCTTTAACACAATATTGCCGCCTCTTCCGCCGTCCCCGCCTGAAGGTCCGCCGGCGGCAACATATTTCTCCCGATGAAACGCCACCGCGCCATTGCCGCCCTTACCTGCTTTGACTGTTATTGAAGCTTTGTCTACAAACATGTTGTTTCTCCTAAGTATAGTAAGATTTGCGCGCTGAATGTTTAAATACGAGGAACAAAACACCCGGCTCTGCGGAGCCACCCTCTTTACTAAAGAGGGCAGGGGACGAGAGACGGGGACTTCCTAAAGAAAACTTTCGTCTTTGCCCTCTTTAGTAAAGAGGGTGCCAACCGCAGTCGGCGGGTGTTTTGTCCGTTCCCTAAGGCAAATTATCTGCTAATATATTCGACAAATGCTTTTAAAGGTCTCCTGTCCGGCGGGCCTATATCGTTTGGAATATTATCCAGGTCAAACCATCTCAATTCCAAGGTCTCGTCAGTTTCAGGCAGCAATTCTCCCGAAAAGTCATTGCACACGTAAACTATACTAACAATGTAGACTTCATCCCCATTTGGGTATGTATACAGCATGTCCTCTCCGGAAAAGACACCTAATAGTTCAAGGCTATTAGCTACCAACCCCGTTTCCTCCAGCAATTCACGCTTGGCTGCGTCTTCAACAGCTTCACCAACTTCAACCGCACCTCCGTGATGTGCCCAGCATAAATTGTCCCGGCGCTTTTGCAGAAGCACTTTGCCGTCTTTATAAACAAAAACTCCCGCCCCGGCGACTATTAATCTATCGTGTCCAATCTTTTTGCGAATTGTTTTTATATATTCAGTCACAGCAAATGCCTCCGTCAATGTAAAATTTCTGCATATAAACAAAACACCCGGCCCTGCGGGGCCACCCTCTTTACTAAAGAGGGCAGGGGACGAGAGACGGGGATTTCCTAAAGAAAACTTTCGTCTTTGCCCTCTTTAGTAAAGAGGGTGCTGACCGCAGTCGGCGGGTGTTTTGTCCCCGCGCATTACACTCAAATCCACAGCACAGATGCCAGCACCCTTGCCATCTGTGCCCTTGTCAGGCTTGCCTCTGGCATTAATCTTCCGTTGGAACCGCCGACAACGCCGAGGCCCACGAGCATCGCTGTCGGTGTCCGGGCAAATTCGGCTATCGAACCGGCATCTGTGAACTCAGTCAGATCAGCCACCGCATCGTCCGGAACCTCTATATCAAGTATGCCCAAAGCCCGGTAGACGAATGTAAACGCCTCCTGCCTTGTTAAGGTGGCTTGCGGGTTGAATCTGTTGTCCCCCACGCCGTGGGCTATGCCCATCTCGCGCGCCCAGGCGACAGCGTCGGCAAAATAGACGTCAATCGGGACATCCTCAAATCCGGACATTCTGCCGGGAATTGGCTTCCCCGCCGCCCTATGCAGCATCAGGACAAAGTCGCCTCTGCGTATCTCACGATCCGGCCCATAGGTTGTTGGTGTAATGCCTGTTACAACTCCGGCGTTGAACAGATATTCCACGTATCCTCGTGCCCAGTGATCCTGCATGTCCTCAAATATGCCGCCTATTTCGACCGTGATCACTTCATGTCTGTTCCCTGCTGATACGGTTATCGTCCCGCGCTGTCCAAGCGTCTCCCCCGCGATGAAAAGACCGGGTTCAATAAGCTCACCTATATCTCCGTCAACGGTGTATGTAAACGCGCCCATCTGCGATATAACGTCACGCCTGTAAAATGTCGCCCTGACGTCGAACTCAAACAGCTCCCCCGGTTGAAGCGTCACAGAACTCAAGCGCGGGGCGTATCCCTTCCGTGTGACGATTATCGATGTGGGGTCAGTAATTACAAATATCTCACCCACACCCTGTGCACCGGTGGATGGCGAATACAGCGTTACAATCTCCGGCCCCACGATACTGCCGCCGGCAGTAACCTGCGTTCCGTTGACAATGGAATGAAATCCATCCGCAGTTGCCGTAATATCATGCGGAACGGCAACGGGCATATAACCCCCGTCGGTCGCTGTGAATGTGAGCTCCACGTCGGAACCGGTGAGTACAATAACCCCGTCATTCGTTAGATGCAGATTCTGCGCGAAACCGTCTGATCTTGCGTTTGTCACGAATAATATGTAAGTTGAGCATCTGCGCTCCACTCCGTCAGACGGGCGGGAAATCACCCGGCTGTACCGCTCCCCCGGTAACCGTACGCTGATGGCGGAGGAACCACCGCCATCAAAGTTCACGGCGTGAACCGCACCCAAGCGGATAAACTCGTCGGCAAGTTCGTCCTTCGTCATGCCGACTGAGTATGGGCTGTTGCGCCCGTCAACAACCAGGCTTATAATGCTGCCGTCCGCACGAATGCCAAACGCCGTCCTCGGCGCGCGGGCGCGTATCGCCTGATCCCATTCGTTGTAATCTGTTCTCATTCCGTTCGCAACAATTATGTCACCAGCGCCTGTCGCGAACTGGGCTTGCGCCAGTCTTTCGTCATTAGGCGTCGTTGTCATTGTGACGGTGTCGCCGATGGCAAAGCTGTAGAAAACCTCACCCCATCCGCTTTCATCGGCGGCGGTCAGCACCATGTATCCCTGCCCGATGTACATATCCCCGTCTGATTGAATCTTGTCAACCACTTCAAGCATCATTTCCCCCGATACTGTCGGAACGCCGTAAAGTATTCTGAACCGCACCGACCACCCGGGGGAAGAAGCTCTCGTCGTGCCGCCGGAAAACGCCTCTGAATACATATACATTCCGCCGGTATCGGCGCGGGATTTGTTAAAGTGATACAGGCTCCACGTCCGGCCCAAGTTGTACCCGTAATGGCTGCCGTTATTGGTCAATGTAATCTGAACATGCGGCGATGGTATGAAAAAAACACCACCGTTATTATCAAAAGCCACGGCCGGCCTTCCAGTGGAACTGGACTTGTAAATCCCGTTTTCAATAACAATACCCATCGGTACACCGGTCTGCATTGAGAAGAAGTCCGAATTAATCGCGGCAAGCACATTAAAGCCCAAACTCTCGGCATGAGCAACGATCTCTGATATCCTGCTGGGGTTAGCGACTGTATCCCCCGTCATCACAATTGGGAATGCGTCCCCAGGCCCGGTCATCCTCAGCTGAAAGCTCTCCGCACGACCCGGGGAACCGAGCCATGTTATGGTGTTTATGTACTGCAAATTGTCAGCCAGCCACCGTGTGTTGGTGTAGACCGCCGTACCCATGGCATAGACGGCAGTGGATGCAAGTAACACCAAAATAATCAAAAGTGAGGTTCCGGCTCTCAGTAATTTACGTTTCATCAGATTTTTTCCTTTCATCGCTGGGATTCTGGCTCATTATAGCATAAAACTTCCCTGAATTTCAACAGCCGCGCCCGGCAATAGCGTGTTTCTCGCAAACGCACTGCCGGAAAATGCTGTGAAATCAGGGAGTTTTTAGTTTGTTGGTAATTTTTGTTGTGCGCCTGCCGCAATCAATTTGTTTCGCTTTCAATTACGCTTTTTATTTCGCAATATCGGTTGCCGGATAGCCGCCCCAAAATGTTCAATGACATCCAATCAATCTCTTTTCCGTTTCGTATCACGTCATCAGCGGCATGGAATATCTGCACACGTCCCAAGACTAAGTTGCCGGCGTTCGCGCCCTCGCTCACAGTAACTATTTTCTCCAGCACGCACTCAAACGCTATTTTCGCTTCCGCAATACGAAACGCCCGGACTGTTTCAGAGGGAACAAAAGTAATCCCGTCAATTTGTTCCCGGTCCTGCCCCAGCGGAATGGGCTTCGCTGAGCTTTCCATAGGGGCAAGCAAATCGGCGGAAACCATATGCACAACAAATTCCGGCACTTGTTCTATGTTGACAATTGTGTCCTTTTTGCTCCCATCGTCGCGATTGACGACAGAAAACGCAATGACCGGAGGATACCATTGAACCCCGGTGAACATGCTAAACGGCGCAAGGTTTATCTCATTGTCCTTGTCAATGGTCGATACCCACGCGATCGGGCGCGGAATCATCGCGCTTCCAAAAAAATCATGCGCTTCTCTCGGTTGTAATGTTGATAAATCAATTTTCATTTCTCGAATGCTCCTCCTGTATTTTTGTTGTTCAACGTGCCGTCAATTTCTATCAACAGGCATTTAACCAAGTCTTGGCAGACAGGGCGATGCCGCGTGCCTTTTGGCACTATAATCATCTCTCCTTGTAAAATAGGCACAAGTCCGTCATCAAGCTCAAGTTCAAACTTGCCTTCAATCACATAAAACAGCTCGTCAGACTGTTCGTGAACGTGAAAGTCCAGCGTCCTGTTTTCCGCTTGTAGGACGTTCAGCACATGATCGTTCAACCTGCCGATTTGCAGATATTGAAACATCTTTTCTACACTGTTTGCGCTATCCGCAAGATTGATTTTAGATAACATGGCTCATTCCTCATAAACCTCCGGCATTCTGCGCTTATGCTCACTTCTACTGTGATATCTTTCGATTATCGCAGCATCTTCCGGCGAGGCAGTTCCGTACAGCAAGAAATCGTCGATACTTTTGTACGAAATACCCATATCAGCCTCATCCGTCTGCCCGTCATAAAGCCCGGCGGAGGGCGCTTTTTGCAAAATACTCTCCGGCGCGTTGAAATGCCGCAAAAACTCGTAGATTTCCGTCACCGTGAGATCGGCTATCGGGTTGAAATCACACCCGCCGTCGCCCCATTTGGTGAAGTAGCCCATATGCCGCTCACTTCTGTTCCCCGTTCCGGCGACAAGCCTTCCCTCGCTCGCGGCGACAGTATATAGCGCCGTCATCCGGAGCCTCGGGGCAATATTAGCAACAGCATCGTCCGTGAGCCCGACCGCCTCTCCCGCAGCGATTTTCATCTCCGCAAAGACCTTGCCTAAATCGACAACTCTGGTCTCAATCCCAAACCGCTCCGCCACTTCCAACGCGTCGGCCTTGTCCTCTCCATAATTCCTGCTGGAGCCGCAAGGCAAGATAATCCCCACCGTATTATCACACGCCAGTTTGCACAGTATACCGACAAGCGCCGCGTCTTTCCCGCCGCTGTTGCCGAATACGATTCCGGAAGCGCCGGAGTCATTCAGGACACGGCGGATAAAGTCAACGCGCTTTGTTATTTCGAGTTCATAATCTCGGTTCATCTTTCATCCCTCCCATTCAGTTTACGTATCGCTCCAAATCACTGTCAAATCCGGGTGCAATTGCAAGATAGAGGCAGGAACCATCGGAGTTATCGGGCCGTACAGGGCTTTCTGTAATATCTCCTTTTTCTTCTCACCGTTTGCAACAAGAAGAATTTTTTTCGCCTGCATGATTGTTCCTATCCCCATGGTGATGGCCCGCCGCGGCACATCGTCTGGGTTGTCAAAAAAGCGCGCGTTCGCAATGATTGTTTCTTCGTCCAACTCCACACAATGTGTATCTTTTTCAAACGCGGAACTCGGCTCATTAAACCCTATGTGGCCATTGTTGCCTATACCGAGCAGTTGCAAGTCAATCCCCCCGGCGGCTGTTATCAGCGCTTCGTATCGCCTGCATTCGAGGGCTATATCCCCGGCAGTCCCGTTTGGAACATGCGCCTTGGCTCTGTCGATATTCACTTTGTTGAAAAGCTGTTCATTCATGTAGTAGTAATAGCCCTGCGGGTCGTTTTCGGAAAGTCCGCAATATTCATCCAGGTTAAAAGTAGTAATGCCGCTGAAATCCAGGTCACTTTTATTGTATGCATCAGCCAGCCGTTCATATATACCGATGGGGGTGGAGCCTGTCGCAAGCCCTAATGTACAGGTCGGATTAAGCAGGATTTGCGCCGATATCATATTCGCGGCCTTCCGGCACATTTCGGCGTAGTTGGAAACATGGTGAATTGTCATAGATTTTAGGTCTCCTCTCAGAAATTGATATCCTAATTTATAGTGGGTATTTTCGACAATTATACCATGTCTGTCAATACGAAGACGCGGAGGCATGAGTGCCACCGTATCAAATTCTGCGCCTTCTCACGAAAATGATTGCATATGCCAGGCAATTTGTTTATACTATCAGAAGAAGGCGTCTCGCCTTATAGTATGGAGGGGATGTATTGGGAGAGAAAAAGCACGGTCTTGATTTGACGCAAGGCCGTATAAATACGCTGTTGATTAGGTTTGCTGTGCCGTTCGTATTGGCAAACATGGTCAACGCGCTGCACGGAGTTGTCGGGACGATTATTGTGGGCCAGTTCGCGGACTTTCAAACACTTGCCGGTGTGGGAGTCGGCACCCAGGCTTTGAACCTGACGTTCCCATTCGTTATGGGCCTTGGAACAGCCGGAACCGTAATTATCGGGCGATATATAGGTGAAAAAAACGCGGAGGCAAGCACAAAAGCGACAGGCAGTATTTTTATTACCACTATCGCTATAATAACTGCGGTAACATTGCTAGTCTTGCTTATCAGAGAACCGTTGCTGGACTTTCTCAACACACAGCCGGATATGCGCGAAAGCGCCAGCAGATTTGTTATCATAGGTTTGATCGGCGTACCGTTTAACATAGGTTTTTCAATGCTAAGCGCCGTATTCAGGGGTATAGGAAACTCCAAGGTGCCGAGCGTCATCGCCGCGATAAGCGCCGGGGGTAACATCGCAATGGCTATTCTGTTAGCGGGCGTTATCGGTGTGGCGGCGGATATCAGCGTCGTCGTTGCTATGGTGTCTGCGCAGTTTATCAGCTTTGTACTTATCGCCGTGTGGCTTTACATCAAAAAACTGCCGTACCCTTTCTCTTTGAAGAAAAACATGAGGGCGGATAAAGATTCTATGCGGTATATCGGCAAAGTCGGCGGGCCTTTGGTTTTGACGGATTTTCTTATGATGGTCTCGTTTATGATTGTCACACGGCAGATAAACGGCATGGGCACACTCGCCTCCGCCGCTGTCAGCCTGGTAAATAGGGCGTTCCCCTTGATGTTTACGATGCCAATGGGCATATCCGTCGCCGTATCTGCGATGACGGCGCAGAACTTGGGTGCCGGCAGCCGCCTGCGGGCAGTCGCCTCTCTGCGCTGGGGGACTATTTACGCGCTCGGCTTATCAGTAATATTCTTTGTTATGTGCTTGACTATTCCGGAGTTGCTGCTCTCGGTCTTCACAGATGATTATTCCGTAATCAGCGGCGCCGCAAACTATATAAGGCCGTTTTCGATCGACCTGCTGTTCATGGCATTTGTGTTCACGATGAACGCGTACTTCGTTGGCAGCGGAAGGTCCCGTATCCAGATGGTCCACACGCTTATCGCCTCCCTTGTCGTCCGTGTGCCTTTGAGTATGTTCGTCGCCGGACTTGAGGGTTTAGAATTGAACACACAGCTTGGATATCTCGGATTCACCGTCTCAATTTCCGGCGTGGTGTCGTTGGTCATTTGCATCTGGTATTTTGTGCGGATGAACAAAAAGGACAAAGCCGAAGAAGCCGCGCGGCTGAGTGCGTGAATTATGGATGCTCAGAACATAAAAACCCTGCTGTCACAGCACGGATTTAAATTTTCAAAGTCAATGGGACAGAATTTTCTTGTCGACAAAAACATTCCCGAAAAAATCGTCAGACTCTCCGGAATCGGTTCATCTGACGGTGTTTTGGAAGTCGGACCCGGCGCTGGGGCTTTGACCATGGAACTCAGCCGCTCCGCCGGAAAAGTCACGGCGGTGGAACTTGACAAGCGGCTTATACCGATATTGCAAGCCAACTTGGAGGGCCGCGAAAACGTCGAGATCGTCGAAGGCGATATCCTTAAGCTGGATATCGCGGCGACAGTCCAAGAAAAAATGCCGGGATTGCGCCACCGCGTCTGCGCGAATCTGCCTTACAACATAACAACCCCCGCGCTGTCGGCATTTATTGATGCGGGGGTGTTTGAAACGATAACCGTCATGGTGCAAAAAGAAGTCGCGGAACGTATCTGCGCCGATCCCGGAACCCGTCAATACGGTGCATTTTCCGTGTACGCGAATTATCATACAGAGGCTGAACTGCTTTTCGACGTGCCGCCGGAATGCTTTATGCCGCGTCCGAATGTCACATCTTCCGTCGTCACACTGCGCACTCGGCAGGAGCGGATTCTGCCGCCGGAAGATGAACCGCAATTCTTCCGCGTTGTCCGCGCTGCGTTCGGCCAGCGGAGAAAGACACTTGTAAACGCGCTGTATACCGTATTCGGTAATGAGTTGGGGAAAGATGAGATAACAGACGTTGTAACTCAATGCGGATTCAACCCGCAAATCCGCGGCGAAACGCTGGGTATTGAAGAATTCGCGAAATTATCAACGGCATTGGCAAGCGCAACAAGACTGGGCTGATTGCTGTAAATTTGAACCGGCCATATAGCGCGCGATGCCCTTGGCACACACTGCTATGTCACCCGTCCCCCGCATTTTTCCAGTGTGAGCAACCCGGTACACGAAGCAAAAATACGCACACAAAAAAAGCAAGTTGACAAAAATCGGAAAATATTGTAGAATTAAGTAATAATCCTAAATAAAAGGGTGATTTTTATGAGTGTTGTTTCTGAAATTAAATGCGCAAGGTGCGACAGAAAATATTCCGGACTTCGCGGTCGGTGTCCTTACTGCGGCGCACGCAGAACGGGGCGCGGGAAATATTCCGATGAAGAAGCTGAAAATTTCAAAGGTAAGACACTTGTTGCCATCTTGATAATGGTTGCGCTCGTCGCGGCGACCGTTGTACTTGTCGTCTCCGCCCCTGGGCAGGAAAACGACATCACAGCGGACGATCCGGGTATTAATATGACAGATGACAGGGACACCGTCGGTATAGATTCCCAAACGGAACCGCCGCCGGTAGAAACGGAGCCGCCGGAGGAAACAGAGCCGCCTGCGCAAGCTGTCATATTCGCCGTAACTCCCCTGTTTTTTGGCAGACCGGCAGCGTTTGCAAATGATGTTCAATTTCGTATTGGTGAATCCAATGTAGTTGAACTCAGGATACTTTCCCAAGGTATGGAGGACGAGGATTTTGACATTACGTGGGAGAGTGACAATCCCGACGTATTTGATATTGTTCCGACTACCGACTCATCCGGACGTTTTGCTACGCTCACTCCGACCGGCGTTGGCAACACAAATCTCAGAATCACTGTAAACGATTTCCCGGAGATAGTGTACGTTGTTAGAATAGTAAGGCCATAAACTGTCAGAAAACAAGCGCCGGACAAGTTTCGTCCGGCGCTTGTCTTTTATAGTCAGAAAAACAGCCTTACGGTAATTGAGGCGGCAATAAACCCCACAAAATCCGCGCTGAGTGCCGAAGGTATTGCGTATCTTGTCTTTTTTATCCCCACCGCACCGAAATATACGGCGATTATATAAAACGTCGTCTCGGTAGAGCCCAACATCACAGCGGTAACGCGCCCTATAAACGAATCCGCACCGTGAGAGTTAATAATCTCAGCGCCAACTGCCAACGACCCGCTACCGGAAAACGGGCGGATAAATATAAGCGCCGCCGTCTCCGGCGGAATGCCGAGGTGGATCAACGCCGGTCTCAACAAATTCTCCAGTGCAGACAACGCGCCGGAAGCGCGTAGCATATACACAGCTGTCAGCAGCGCGACAAGCGGCGGTAAAATTCTTATTATCACATTAAGGCCATCCTTTGCCCCGGTGGTCAAGGCAGCAAACACATCAACGCGTTTGTGCAACGCGAAAACTGCCACGACGCATATGATAAGCGGGACTATCAGCGAATAGAGAACGTTAATCTCCATCACCCCGCTTTGAAAAACGCCGCAGAATTTTAGAAACTGCGATTCCTGCAATTAAGGATGCCGCGGAAGTTATCCAAACAGCCGGCAAAATATCAAACGGAGCCCGCGCGCCCGCTGAGGCACGCACTGCCGCGACAGTCGCCGGTATCAGCTGGATTGACGCGGAATTCAAGACAACAAGCATACACAGATCATCAGACGCTGTTTTGTGGTCGTCTGACGCCGTGCCGCTTTTTGTCATTTTGACAATTTCAGAGGCCGCACGTATTCCAAGCGGCGTCGCAGCGTTACCGAGTCCTAATAGATTGGCGGAAACATTCGCCGACAACGCCTCCATCGCGTCCTCGTTTTCCCGTGTCTGCGGGAACAGCCTATTGAGAACAGGGCGAAAAAGTCTCGATAACTTCTGTGCCAGTCCCGCCTGGCGCATGATTTCCATGATTCCTGACCACAGCATGGTGGCCCCGCAAATGGCTATACAAAGCGCCACCGCCGCCGCCGCCCCGTCTAACGCCGCTGCACCCACCGCGTCGATATTTCCGCTTAAAAGGCCGAAAATTACTGAAAACGTAATCATTGCCGTCCATATCCATGCCATCGCCATTCTGCATCTCACCCCTGTCTTGCGGACAATCCTATGATGAAATATATAGAAAAGCGGAGGCTGATATGCAAGATTTTTCTCCTAAGAAAATATTTTTTTCGTCAGGGGTTGACAAGACTGGTAAAAAGTAGTAGGATATTCTTACAATTAATGGAATTGTGTCGAAAGGATAATATTTAAAATGAAATCAACAGGCATTGTAAGAAAAGTAGATGAGCTTGGACGGATTGTACTGCCTATAGAATTGCGGCGTACACTCTCTATCGCGGAAAAGGATTCGATGGAAATTTTTGTTGACGGCGCGTCGATCGTGCTGAAGAAATACGAGCCAGAGCCCGCGAGATCAAGGAAGAGACACATCTGCGACATTTGCAAAAGAGAGATTGCCGCCGGTAAATAACTCTCCCACCGCCAGTACTTGAGGGTGTTTTCAAATCGGCTTGGCCATTCTGCCGATTTGAAAACACCCTCAAGTGCGCTATTCCTTTATCACTGCGTTATAGAGAGTATTTTTTGACACCCCCGTCTGCTCAGCGACTGTTTTCACGGCGTCTTTTACCGAAAGTCCGCTTTCGATATATTTTTTCGTCATTGAAACAGCATCGTTAATCGGCAAAGTGGATACGGGGGATTTTTGTGTTCCCTCAATAATAAGCACAAACTCGCCACGTGGAGGACTTTCTTCAAAATGACTCACAGCTTCAGAAAGCGTGAATCTGCGTGTTTCCTCAAAAAGCTTCGTAAGCTCCCGCGATATGGAGACTCGCCTGTCGCCGAATGCGTTAAGCATATCGTGCAGCGTCCGCATCAGCTTGTGCGGCGCTTCGTAGAATATCATTGTGCGTTCTTCTGTTTTCAGCTCTTCTAAGCGTTCAAACCGGCTTTTTCTAGCGGTGGACAGAAACCCTTCAAAAACAAATCGCCCTGACGGAAGGCCGGACAATGCCAGTGCCGTCACCGCGGCGCAGGGGCCTGGGATGACAGTTATCGTGACTCCGGCTTCGCCGCACATGCGCGTTATGTCCTCGCCCGGGTCACTTATACAGGGCATCCCGGCATCGGTCACAAGGGCGCAGCTCTCGCCATTTAGAATACGGGTCAAGATTTTTTCCCCGCTCTCCCGGCTACTGTGCTCGTGAAAGCTGACAAGCTGCTTTTTAATTTCTAGAAAATTCAAAAGCTTCAGCGTAACACGGGTGTCTTCAGCCGCGATAAAATCTACCTGGCGCAGCGTTTCAATAGCCCGCAGGGATATATCTCCCAAGTTGCCTATCGGCGTTGCGACAAGATACAGCATACCGGGCATTTGCATTGACATCGTTGGTTCCTCCTTGCGCTGGCGTTTACCTATGATAAATCGCTTTCACCTCGTCGGAATCGCTTCCGTCATCGTTTACCAGTATCAGCGGAGCCTCAACCGTGAGTGATGGATTTCCGCCTCGCCTGCTTTCAATCAGCACAATACTCGGCATAGAGACGGATTTATGCTGTACGAATCTCATGCGCTTCGGCTCAAAGCCTGTGTTATAAAGCTCCCTGAATATCTCCGCGAGGCGTTCTGGCTTATGCACAAGCGTTAACGAGCCACCCCAGCGCACAAGATACCCGGCGGCTTTACAGATATCAGCAAATGTACAGAATTCCTCGCTTCTGGCAGCGGCCATCCCCGCGCCAGACGCAAGCTTCCCGCGGCCTTGTGCAAAATACGGAGGATTAGAGACGCAGAGGTCATATCCTCCAGCGGTGAATAGCTCACGATAACAGCGCAAATCGCCCTCGATAACGTTTATCCGCGCATTGAGTCCGTTTAATTCGGCATTTTGCCGCGCTAAATTCACAGCCCGCGAGGCAATCTCAACGCCGTCAATGCATATCTCCGGATTGTTCCAGGCCAAAAGGGTCGATATAATACCGGACCCGCAGCCGAGATCAACTGCCTTTTTCGCCCTGATATTTTTGGCAAAATGTGCCAGCAGTACCGAGTCCGTGCTTAGTCTGAAAACGCTGTCATCATCAATAAACTGCGGCCCGCCCGGCCAAAGTTCGTCTATCATAAATGTAGCCTCCATAAGAAAACTGCCGTTTTTGCACACGGCAGTTCTCTTGAATTCTACTATGTAAGTAGCTTAGGCCGATATAGCATCCACCGGGCAAGACGATACGCAAGCGCCGCAGTCAATGCACCCATCTGTAATCACATACGCCGGCGAATCCTGTTTAATCGCGTCAACAGGACAAGTACCTGCGCAAGCGCCGCATGATACGCACGCATCGCTGATTTTATGTGCCATTTACTTTTCCTCCATTAATTTTTATTTTAGTAAGTATGTTCGCATACAGTATTCTACCACGTAATCAGCAAAAATCAACTACTTCTTTTTCGCAAAAATTCCGATACATGGAATTATAAGCTGTTTAGGGGAACTCGGTCATGGAAATTTATAAAAATCCAAACTGTAAAAAAGTCAGGGGCAGTCATGTCTTGGTGGTCAGCTGCGCTTACTGCAAATGCCTCATCGCCAACTATCAGAAAGTCGGCGAGAGTAATTTTGTAAAAATGTACAACGATAGAATTATAGACGGCACAATTGACTTTTCACAATATCACGGTGCACTGTTCTGTCCAAACTGTGGGGAACGTATAGCCACGCGGTATCTCACGAAGATGGATAAAAAAGAGGCGTACAGACTTGTCCCCTCGGCGTTTAATAAAAGGAAGATGTAGGGGACGCGCCCCTGCGCGTCCCCTGATGCATAACGACAATTCCGTAGGGGCGACCGTCCCGGTCGCCCCTACACGGTTGATTGTATCACAGGACGTCAAGGACGCCGTCCCCTACATGGAAATTTAACCACGGCACATCGCGAACGCAACGGACGCGCAATGCGCGCCCCTACAATTTATCCTCCAGCCACTTCACTACGGCGTCCTCGTCGCTTCTTCCGATAATGCCGGTAGCCTTTTCCTTCACCTCGGCTATTGCGTTTTCGACGGCGTAAAATTCATCACATGCCGAGATAAGCGGCAGGTCATTATTGCTGTCGCCGAAGCCGATTATTTTCTCAAAGCCGTATAGCTCTCTCAAGCTCTGCGTCGCGTTATATTTGGTCGCCAATGCGGCGGAGCATTCCAGATACCAGGGGCGGTCGCCATAGACATCCTGATACATAATGGCGCTGACTGCCGGTAAGGTCTTGATCTCATCGTAAATCGCGGACAGGCGGTTTTTTGTGTCTTTAAACGTAAAA
>WQWC01000045.1 GCA_009785525.1 Oscillospiraceae bacterium
ACGGAGTTTTCCGCCAGAATCCTGAAGAAGTTCTGCACAGTTGCGGCAGACTTCGGCTTGACCATGGTGTGGGAGCCTGTATGCGGCAGGGGCAGTTCCGTCAAAACCATGGATCACGCGATGGAGATCATCAACGCCACCGGCTGCGACAATGTGGGACTTTGCCTGGATAGCTTTAATCAGTACATCAACGGCAAGAACAACGATTTCTCAATATACAAAGACCTGCCTGCGGACAAGATCGCCACCGTACATATCAACAACTGCGACGACGAACCGCTGGGGGTTCTGCTGCCCCAACACCGCAGATTCTGCGACTCCGGGGCGATTGACCTAGACAACTGCCTGATGAACCTCAAGGATATCGGCTACAAAGGCCCGATATCCATCGAAACACTGCGCCCGGAATACTACTCCTGGCCGATTGAAAAGGTGATCAATGAAGCGTACCGCACGACCGCCGAGCTTGTGAACAGGCATAGGTGAGGAGATGGCAAATGTAGAAGTCGGCAAACAGGCGTGGAAAAATGTGCTGCTGACAGATCGGGATTTTACTGTGATAACGAACTGGACAGACCTCTTATTACGCTGATAGACAGTTTTGCGATGATGCTGGAAATCCCGTTTGATGAGGCAAAAGTATTATTTATCCCGACCGCCGCGATGCAAAACAAAGAATTTGCCGAAGAAATAACGAACAGACTGCGAAATGAACTTCTCCATATGGGAGTACAGGCTAAAAACATCACAATACACGATATAGACGGCTCGCTTACAGAAAAGCAAGCTATGGAGTTCGATGTTATCTACTTTTCCGGAGGAAATACTCCGTATCTTGCCAAGCGTGTGAGGGAGACGGGTTTTGATAAAATTGTAAAAAAAATGGTCTACTCGAATAAGGTCTATATAGGCATGAGCGCGGGAAGTATGCTTGCCATGCCGAATTTCAACGTAGACAATCTGCCGGAAAGTAATGCAATGGAATTTGCCGGACTAAGCTTAATTAACGCATATTTCACTGTTCATTGTGAACCGGGAACACCCGCCCGTACAGATTTCCCTCTGCCGCATATTCCGCTGACAGGGAATCAGGCGCTGGCAGTGAGTTGGGACGGCTACAATCTTATTGAGGGGTAATACCAATAAGCGCAATTAATACAGGGAGGATTTAGTAGTGTCCTATAACTTTGACGGAAAAATCACTGTTGTCACCGGCGCGGCGAGCGGAATTGGCCGTGCGGTGGCGATTGCGTTTGCTGAACGCGGCGCGTTGGTCGCCTGCGTGGATATTGCTGACGCCTCTGAGACGGTGAACGTTATACGAAAATCCGGCGGGATGGCCGGGCGATTCATATGCGATGTATCTGACGAAAATGCGGTCAAATCGGTGATTAAAGAGATCGCCGCGGCGCGTGACAGGATAGATATTGCATTCAACTGCGCCGGAATCGGGCCTGATGGCGTCAGGATTCCTTATGTCCCGCTTACTGAGACTAGTGCGGATAATTGGCAGAAAATCATTGATATCAATCTGACTGGCACATTTTTCTGCCTCAAGCACCAGCTGATTCAGATGCAAAAGCAGGGGTTCGGATCTATCGTCAATACCGGCAGCACCGGCGGTGACAGGTTCGCACCTGGATTCCACGCCTACGGCCCCTCAAAAGCCGGGGTCATCGCACTGACCGAGATGGCGGCGAACGAAAACGCGAAGCTCGGTATCCGCGTCAATTGCGTCTGCCCCGGCCCAACGTATGGCACACAAATGATGATAAACACCCTGGCATCTGACAGTGAGATGGAAGAAACTTTGAAGGACCGCGTTATCCCGATGGGTAAATTCGGCAGGATGGAAGATGTTGTACAGGCAGCTTTGTGGCTTTCATCGGATCTGGCTGCGCATACAACAGGACACTCGCTGTTTGTAGACGGCGGAATGCATGTGAAGCCATAATAATGATTTAAATCATTTCGCTCACGTATTGCGACGGAACCCGTTCGGTGCAGTTGCCCTCACGGAACGCCACCACAATACGCAACCGCGAAACATGATACATAATAGCAAGGTGGTGCAGCTTTGAAACGCAGGAATGGTTCACGATTTACAATAATATCATACTTCACGCTGGCGGTTGCCGTTATCGTCGTTTGGTTCTTGATCTCGAATTTAGGCTCAATTTTCAGTTCGGTCGGCTGGTTTCTCCGCGCGATAAGCCCGTTTATTTATGGCTTTATAATCGCGTATTTGCTCAGCATCCCTTGTGCGGCAATGCAGAAGCTTTTGGGAAAAAGCAAACTCAAGTTTCTGGCCAGGTTTAGAAAAGGCATCAGCGTGGCGTTAATGTATTTGATTCTTGTTGCGCTTATAGTTATGACGCTGTGGCTTATTTTGCCGCGCCTTTTCTTCAGCATCGTGGACTTATTCAACCAACTCCCGGATCATTATCAGCGGCTGGAGGAATTCATAACGAATCTAAACGCAAGCGGGCAATTACCTTTCAATATAGATTTGGAAGCCTTCTTCATGTCACTGGTAGGTGAAGGTACTGAGTTCACAACTCCGCTGGACTTGGTCGCAAATCTTGTTTCGTATGACATGATCGTTTCATATCTGAGCACGATTTTTAGCGGTGCCGCAATTATGTTCAGGTGGCTCTTGGCATTTGTGTCCTCAATCTATTTCCTAGTTGAGATGGAGCGCATTGCCAAGTTCACAAAGCGTATGTTGAATGCTTTCTTGTCAGAAAAGACAAGCGGCGTGATTTCATCGTACGGCAGCAAGGTTAACTATTATTTTAAAAAGTACATCTTCTGCCTAATTATGGACTGCATTTTCATGCTGTTGGCAGGGTCGCTGATCTTATTTATTCTGCGTTCCCCGTACGCGTTAGTTTTGGGAATTTTGCTTGGAGTTATGAATTTTATCCCGTATTTCGGCTCAATTATCGCAACGCTGGTGGCAATAATCGTGGTGCTGGTGACGCAGGGCTTTACCGTGGGTTTGATAAGCGCGATTCTGCTGCTTGTTGTACAGCAGCTTGATGCGAACTTTGTGCAACCCCGGCTGTACGGCACCGGATTGCGGCTCAGCCCACTGTTGGTAATCATCAGCGTATCACTGGGGGGCGCCATCGGCGGCACCATGGGGGGAGCCATCAGCGGAACTGTTATGGGTATGATTGTGGCCATTCCCGTCGCAAAAGTGCTTATGAATATCGTGGAAGACGTGCTTGCCTATCGGGAAAAGAAAAAATTACCCATTGCTCCCATTGAGGAGACGCCGGGGTAAAGCAGACTTTTCTCCTACGCTTGTTATACTTATTTCATTGCTTATATTAGGGGACATATTTATGGAGATTGAATTGGCAGTCGTACAACGTGACGAAAAGGAAATATTACGAAATCTCATGGAAAAATATGATTACGAGTTGTCACAGTATGGTGGTGATGATGTAAACAAGTTGGGGCTTTATGGTTTCGATTATTTAGACAACTATTGGCAAGAGGGTGCAAAGAGATGGGCTTTCTTTGTTAAAGTAAACGGCAATTTGGCGGGTTTCGCTATGATTCTTAGTGATCATTTTTACTTGAATGATAAAGAATCAGATTATACTATGTCCGATTTTTTTGTAATGTACAAATACAGAAATGCAGGTGTGGGTAAATTCGCTACAAATTATCTGTTTGATATGTTTAAAGGAATATGGCAGCTTAACACATTTGAAAAAAATGCAAATTCAGTTGCATTTTGGACAAGGATAATCAACGATTATACAGGTGGCATATATGAAATTTTGCCGAATAATGAATTAGGGCCGGGAAATCAAGTTTTCCTTTTTACGACCGCTAAGATGTGATTTCAAATGCCTTTACATTAAGATAAACCTTGCGATTCACCCCCACCTCTCGAGTAAATTTTTAAAATTTATATTGTTTTTAGTTGGAAAATAAGCTAAACTTTATATTAAAAATAAATGATAATACTGGAGTGAGTAAATATGCCGACACCAAGAGAAAATTTTCTTAGACTTGTACACAACGACAATCCCAGCTGGCTTGGGGATCCGTTCAACTGTTTCAGCCTGCCGCCCGATGCGGCGGGGCCGCCGTATATACTGGATGCCACGGCGCTTGCCCACGGCCGCACAACGAAAGGCGGCGTTGGTGTCCCTGATGCCTGGGGCGTTATCTGGGACTGGCCGGACGACCAGCCTGGACCCACACCTAACAATCATGGTGACAAAAAGGTTGTAAAAGACATAACACGTTGGCGTGAGTTTTTTGACTTCCCTTCACTGGACAATCTCGACTGGACAGAAACGCATAAAATCGCGGATTCGCTTGACCGTGAGACAAAGTTGGTTCTGGCGCAATCCCCTAGGGGGATGTTTGAGTTTTCTCATGCATTAATGGGGTTCGAGGATGCGCTTGAAAACTTTCTCTTGGAACCGGACGATATGTACGAAATGCTCTCGGCCTATACCGACTGGAAAATCCGTGCGGCGGAACTGTGCATAGACAATCTCAAGCCTGATATTATCACCAACTTTGATGACTGGGGCAGCAAAACTCAGCTGTTTCTGCCACCAAGAGTCTGGCGCGAGATACTTAAACCGCTTTATGAGCGATTCTTCGGATACATCAAATCCAGAGGCGTGATTACAATGAATCACTGCGACTGTCATGCGGAAGATATCTGCATCGATATGGTCGAAACAGGGCTTGATGTTTGGCAGGGTATAACTCCTGAAAATAATTTCCCGGAAATTGTCGAGAAAACGGAAGGTAAACTCCTGCTCTTCGGCGGTTTGGATATGCCGAGCATAGATTACCCCGGTGTCACGGAGGACGTCATCCGTGCGCATATCCGTGAGGCGATGGATAAATACGCGCCGACTAAGCGGTATCTGCCGATATTCAGCAGTTGGCTGCCGATATTCCCCGGAGTCAAAGAAATCGCCTGCGACGAAATGGAGAAATACGGCGCGGTCGTGGCGGAGCGCGTTTTTGGATAAGTCACAAGTTTTCCGCGGGTTTGCGCCTATTATCGGCGGCAACCCGCGGTTTCTGATTCTGGGGACATTCCCAAGCCCTATCTCCCGCGAGAAGGGCGAATATTACGCCCACCCGCGCAACCAGTTCTGGCGGGTTATCTACGGAGTTTTTGGTGTTCCATTCGGGGATGCGGATTACGAACGGAAGAAATCCGTGCTAATCGAAAACAGCATCGCCCTGTGGGACGTAATCGCCGAATGCGAGGCAGAGTCGGCACTCGATTCAACAATCCGCAATCCAGTCTATAACGCAAATCTGCCGGAATTTATCTTGGAGCACGGGATTCACCGAGTGTTTTTCAACGGTAACAACGCGTATACGTTCTACAAGCGCGGTATTGAGCGTATTGACAAAAACGTGCTACCCTCAACAAGTCCGGCGTATGCTGCTATGCGCTTTGAAGAAAAGCTTAGGCGGTGGAGGGAAGCTTTGAGGGGACAGTAGGGACGGTCGCCCCTACACGACATTTTACATACTGTACATTAAGCTTAGGAGTAAGAAAAATGACCAAGGGTGCACGATTGTGCACCCCTGGTCATTTTTATCATCATTCTCTGGGTTCCACTTGAATAAACTCTTTCAGGCGGCCGTACATATCCGCGCTTATCACGGCATCCAGCTCCACGCAATCTTCAAGATACCGTACCTCTTTGACCGCACCTTCCCTGTGCAGCGTTTCCACCATCGAGCCTTTATCGTAAGGTATCCGGAGTGTGACCTCCTTTTTCGCTTTTGCGAAAATCTCGTCAATCTTCTCTAAAAGCGTGCCGATTCCCTCACCCGTTTTGGCCGATATTTCCACGCTGTGTTCGCTATGCGGGCGGACGTCGTCTGACAATACGTCGCATTTGTTAAACGCCTCTATACGCGGGGTTTTGTCTGCGCCGAGTTCAGTTATCAAATCATCCACCACACGCGCCTGCTCCTGCCACTCCGGCGAAGACGCGTCGATCACATGTATCAAAAGATCCGCGTATTTCAACTCCTCCAGCGTGGCTTTGAACGCGTCTACCAAATGATGCGGCAGTTTTCTGATAAACCCGACAGTGTCTGACACCAGCGCCTGCGTTGTATCGCTTACCGCTACTTTGCGCGTTGTTGTATCCAGTGTGTCGAAAAGCCTGTTCTCGGCCTGAATCCCGGCGCCGGTCAGCGTATTCAGCAGCGTCGATTTTCCCGCGTTTGTGTATCCGACCAGCGCGATAACCGGTATATTGTTCTTCTCCCTCATCCTGCGCTGAGTATCGCGTGTGCGTATCACTTCTCCCAGTTCTTCCTCCAGTTTCGATATCTTGCGCCGGATATGGCGGCGGTCGGTTTCAAGCTGCGTTTCCCCTGGTCCGCGTGTGCCGATTGGCGCGGAAGACCCTGTCTGGCTGACAAGGTGAGTCCACATGCCCGTCAATCTCGGCAGAAGATATTTATACTGCGCAAGCTCTACTTGCAGTCGTCCCTCCCTTGTCTGCGCGCGCCCGGCGAATATGTCCAGAATAAGCGACGATCTGTCAATCACCCGCAGACCCAGCGTTTCGGTCAGTGCCCTCATCTGCGACGGTGTCAGCTCATTATCAAATACCGCCAGTGTGCATTCATTCGCTTCGGCCAGTTCTTTGAGTTCCAGGACCTTGCCTTCACCGATAAACGTGCGCGGCTCCGGCCTTTGGCGATTTTGCAGAGTTCTGCCCAAGCAGACTCCGCCGGCTGTTTCCAACAGCGCCTCCAGCTCGTCAAGGCTTTCCTCGGTCGAGCGTTCCCGCACATCCATACTGGCGGCAGAAAGACCCGCAATCACCGCTTTTTCAGGCTCGTTATTGTTAAATTGTTTTTCCAAATAAAATCCTCCGTGCTCCCGTAGTTCAATCTGCACCGTAGACGGATTCATTCCGCCGCAGGTGCCTTCTCTGTTCCATCCAATTTCAAAACCTCAGTTTTGAAATTGATTAAATGAAAAACCCGCGCTATTCAAGCACGGGTTTTGTCAAAGTTACTGTTTCAGGCCGAATTTCTTGTTGAATTTATCAACACGTCCGCTGGTGTCAATCAGCTTCTGTTTGCCTGTATAAAAGGGGTGACACTTAGAGCAGATTTCAACTTTGATATCTTTCTTTGTGCTTCCCGTCTCAATAACTTCTCCGCAAGCGCACTTAATAGTCGTCTGCTGATAATCGGGATGAATCCCTTCTTTCATCATGTTCACCTCTTTCCTGATTGCGTACAGAGTATTTTAACACACACCGAGGTAATCGTCAATAGCAAAAAAGTAAATAATCCGCTCTTTCACGTGTTTTTCTGTTATGCGCTCCAAGGCATCCGCATAGGCTTCGATCTGCGGCGTGTATTGCTTTGCCTTTTTCTCAACCGTATCACGCGTCACGTAATCCGTTTTGAAGTCCACAACAACAAGCTCCCCCTCTTCCTCGAAAAAGCAGTCGATCACGCCTTGAATCAATATCTCATCATCCCCCCCACCGGGATAAAATCTCTTCGCCGGGTACAGAAGCGAGAATTTAAACTCGCGCCGCACGTTTGAAGCGTTCATAACACGTTTGCCAATTTCGGATTCAAAAAACCCGGCGATTCTCGGCAAATCCACCGCCTCTATCTGTTCCGGCGACAGCAATCCATCATCGGCCAGCCGCCGCAGTTCCCCGGCGACGCCCTCCGTGCCAACGCATTTCTTGAAATCAATATGCTGCATCATAAGATGTAATGCTGTGCCCCGCTCCGCCGGGGTGAGGTTTGTCCGCTCCACTATAAAATCCGGCCTCTCAAACGCGGCTTTTGGCTTTTCTTCACGCGGGAGAGACGCAGCCTCTTCTATCGACTCATAATCAACCGCACGCCCTTTAAGCTCTGTCACCGTGAGCTTTGACGGCAGATTGACCGCTTCGCTGTACGGATATGTGAATGCAAATTGAGCTTGTACATGTTCAATATTCTCCGGCTCTGTTTCAGCCGGGGATATCGAAGTTTCGGCAATCCGCCGGGGACTAATATCCTCATCTGCCGACTGCACCAAGCGGATATCCCACCTGTCTCCGTCATCGTGAATTCCGTTGCCGTCCCCGCCGGTCAGAAACGCGGCTTCCGGCCTTTGAAGCGTTGGCAACAGAATCCACCCGGCCATGCTCTTCACTTCTTCCAGCATCCTCGGCGGGATTTTACCCGGCCTTGAGTTCTTAGCAAATCTATCAATCTCTTTTCCCGCATCCGTGAAAGTTGAGACGATTATCAGCTTTTCCCGCGCCCGTGTAAGGGCGACGTATAAGACCCGCAGCTCTTCCGCCATCAGCTCTTCAGTCAGTTTGCTGCGCACCGCCATCAATGCCAGCGTTGGGTATTCAATTCGCCGATGTATGTCCGTTCTAACTGCCCCAATGCCGAACTCTGGGTGGAACACGCATGACTTTTGGACATCCCTGTTATTTATCCGCTTAGCCGTGTCGGCCAATATAACAACCGGGAACTCAAGCCCCTTTGATTTATGCACACTGATTATCTTCACGGTATTCTCGGCGGCCTCTGCTGAATCCTGACCCAGCTCCATACCCTTTTCCTGCAAGCCGCGGATATATGTCAAAAACCCAAACAGACCCTTATAGCCGCTGGACTCAATCTTGCGGGCATATTCAAGCAGCGTCATCAAATTCTCACGGCGGCGAATCCCGCCTTTCAACGCGCCGACACGACCCGGCAGACCTGTTTTGTTGTACATCAGCCATATAAATCTGTCAGCCGGCATGTCCGGTGCCAACAAGCGCAATTCGTCCATCTCTTCCAAAAACGCCGCGGATTTGCTGTCTGCCTCCGCAGACTTTACAAGTGCGCCGTAAAAGTCTGAATCCCGCGAACCCGCGCGGATTTTCGCAAGTTCATCGGCTGTGAATCCATACACCGGGCCGGACAGCGCCGTTGTCAACGGTATATCCTGCATTGGGTTGTCAATCACCGTGAGAATAGACAGCGCGGCGGATATCTCAAGTGTTTCAAAAAAGCCCCCATCTGACGGGCTTTGCACCGGTATCCCGTGTTCCGACAGTGCTTGCGCGTATTGCCAGGCTTTGTCCTTGACCGATCTCAGCAGAATTGCGATATCGGAATATTGTGCCGGCCGCTGTCCGCCCTGTCCGTCGGGGATTGAAAATCCGGAATCTATCAGCGCTTCTATACGGTGTGCGATAAACCGCGCCTCTGTCTGCGTTTTGGCGGGGCTTTCCTCGTCTTCGTCCCGCGCTAGTTGGCTCAGGTCGATTATATCCAGCTCAACAGCCGGATCCGCGTGGTCGTCCTCCGCATCCTGCCTGCCGTGGATAAGCCGCTCTCTGTCTGAATACTCCATTTCACCGAATTCCACCGACATTATGTTCTCGAATATAAAATTCACCGCCCGCAATATCCCGGCGCGGGAACGGAAATTTCTGGCCAGCAGAATCCGCGCACCTTCGCCGCCCGTTTTCACGTCACTGAAACTTCTGTATTTTTTCAGGAAAATCGACGGATCCGCCAGCCGGAATCTGTATATCGATTGTTTGACATCCCCAACCATGAAGATTTTCCTATCGCTGGAAATCGTCTGCATGATGAACTCCTGAACAGCATTTACGTCCTGATACTCGTCCACCATGATTTCTTTGTATTTCTGCGAAACCGCCCGGGCCAATCTCGTCGGCTCCCCCGTCTCTTCATCCCGCAGTAGGTTGAGAGTAAGATGTTCTAGGTCGGAAAAATCGGCCAATCCACGGCGGCGCTTTTCTTCCGAATACGCGTTGTCAAAATCCTCCACAATTTTAAACAGCGCCGTCATCGCGGGTGCGATTGCGCGCATGTCCTCAGTAAGTTCATCTGATGTGTTTTCAAAGACCTCCGAACTCTTTTGAAGTTCTGTCTTGCATTTATTTCTGATATCTTTAAACTCTTCATACCCCGATATTGGCCTCACACGTGGGAAATCGACCCTGGCGGCCAACCGCGCCGCATCCCAACCTGTGTCAATCGCGTCCAGAAACGCCTCTACTCCGGCAATAGTCGCTTCAAAACTCGCGCCATACGCATTGTTGAACTCTGATAGGGTCCTCATTTCCTCTCTTGCACGCGCCATCTCAACAAGCCAGAATTCAGCCGTGGCCCTCGCTTTGTCCAGCAAATGTTTGCCCCATATTGTTTCGGATACATCTGAAATCCCCGGCATTGACAACAGTTTTATCTGTTCTTCAATCCACTTGCGCGGTGACGGGCTGCTTTGCAATTTCGCGTGGGTATCCTGTATCATCCGGACAAGGCGCGAATCATCCCGCCCCGGCGAGAGTGTATCGACAAGATCTCTAAAACTCTGATCTCCGGACTCGTAAGCTTTGCCCAGCACATAATCCAGAACCTCAGCCTTTATCATCACCGCTTCGCTTTCGTCGGCGACGCGGAAATCCGGCGTTAGCGATGTAAGCTGCGCGTTTTGCCGCAAAATATCGGCACAGAACGAATGTATCGTACCGATAGGCGCACCATAACAGCGCAGCATCTGGCGGCGCAGATGTCTGTTCCCTGGCTCCTGCGTCATTCTTTTTGAAAGCTCGTCCAGTATCTTCTCACGCAGTTCCGCTGCCGCCATGCGGGTGTATGTAATCACGAGGTATTCATCAATATTGCTCTCCCCGCCCGCGATATGGCGCAGCAGCCGTTCGACCAGCACTTTTGTCTTCCCGGAGCCTGCCGCCGCCGATACAAGTAGCTGCCCGCCCTCGTACTTAACCGCCGATTCCTGCTCCGGGGTCAGTTCGCGTTTATTCATATTCATAGTCATCGTCCCCCAGCGTCTGCCAGACTTCCCCGGCTTTTAGTTTCCTGACATATCGCCTGGCGTCCGCCTCGTTCTCACCAAAGGCGCATACAGCTCCATATTCGCAGTACAGGCAAGCATTGTCGGCGGCGTTTTTGTAATATGGGCTGCGGTCTATTTTGCCTTTTAGAATCTCATTTTTCGCGCGTTTCAACATATGATCCACGTGCCGCTCCAGCAGGTCGAACTGCTTTGGACTCGCCAAATTATCACCTTTAATGCCGTCTTTAGTAATTTTCACCGGCAGATACTTCTTTTGTTCCCCATGTTCCATCGCGTCCAGAATAACGGGATCATCCAGAATCAGGCCATGGCGGCGCAATTCCCGCTCCCGTTGTTTTGCCAGTACATCATCCGTCGCGTGCCTTGTTGACTTTAATATCGCATCCCTGGTCGGGACATATAATACTCCACTGGGCAGTATCTCTTTGCCGTATTGTCCGGAGCTTTTCAGGGCGAACAGATACAGCAGCATTTGCATATCCCGCCCGTGCAGAACGGCTGTCAGGTCAAACGACTTCCTGCCGGTCTTGTAATCCACCACTCTCAGGAATAGCTTTCCGTTGTGTTCCCAGCCGTCCACTCTGTCGGCGATTCCGCGCAGATTCTGTGCGCCTTGGCCGAACTCAAGTTCGAAATCCAAAGGCTCAAAATCGGAATTTTTAAGTTCGCCCACCATGTCGGCGGCGATTCGTGAGGCGTCTTCCCCCATACGATTGAACAGGTGAATATACCTGCTGTCCCTGCCCTCAAATCCGTGCAGTTCATCCTGCGCGTATCGCCCGGTCAGGCGTGAGACAATCTCCCGGCAAAGTTTTTCATCTGCGTTTTTGAATCCCTCTCCGGCTTTTATCTCACTCAAAGCTCCCTCAAGAACATAATGCATAAAAGTCCCAGCCTCCGCGGCGTCGAACTTCTGCGGCTCCCGTTGTTTCAAGCGCAGTCCGCTGTATACGAAGTGCGCAAACGGGCAGGCATAATACTTATCCACGCGGGATGGTGACAGCGCAAGCTCACGCCCGTACAGATTTTCCGCCGTTTCCGACGAAAGCCGCTCTGTGGCTTTCGGGCTTGCATTTCCGGACAACATCATAAGCTCCCGCCACGGCAGCTCTGCCGCTGTCATGTAATCTTCTTTACGCGGTTGAATCGGCTCTATCCCGAACACAGAACATATCCGTTTGACGAAAAATGACGGGCGGCGGCTTGCCGTAAACGTGACAACAAGCTTTTCAGACGGCAAAGTCAGCGTTGAGTAAATCATATTCAGCTCTCGCCTGAGCCTGTCCTCAAATCCCGCCGGAATATCCAGGCCCAGCTGTATAAGCTCATCCCGCTCACTGTCTGTAAACGCGCTGTTGCCCGTCGGAATCTGATTATCGTCAGCCGCGCCGAGTACGATCAGGCATTTTAAGTCTCGCCGGCGGCTCATCGCCATTCCGCCGAGGGCGGTTCTGTCAAGTGCCACTGGGATAACGCCCACATCATATTGCGACAACGTAAGCTCAAAAAGTTTCTTGAACTCACTTGCGCCGACGGCGGAACTTCCAAGTATCCGGAACATCTGCTCCATCGCGTTTTTCAAGACATCCCACAGCTGATCATATTCATCGACCAATCGCAGTTCCCCGCGTTTTTCAAGCTCGCTTGCTTTTTCCTCAAGGCGGCGCGGCAATTCGATCTCCTCTAAAAATGCATACAGCGCACGCAGCTTCTCCTCCGCGCTTGTGTTGCTTTTTATACCATCTTGCAAGCTCAATAGCGGTGCCGTAATTCTGCGACGCAAACCGTTTATCCTCGCCAGCGATAGCTCCGCTTCCGCGCCGTCCGGCGGCAGAGTCCATTCACGATTCCACATGGAACCACGGATATTCCATTTTATAACGTAATTCTCTATCGCCGCAGAGTCAATCGGCGAAATTCCGGCAAGATTTGTTTTTAAGTACCTGAAAACAGCCCTGTATTCCCACTGTGAAGAAACGATTTCAAGGGCCGCGCTGATTAATGCGCACGGCGGCTTGTTTAAAATATCCTCCCTGCCGCTGGAAAAAAATTGCACGCCGTATTTTGTGAAAACGTTCTCACACACGGGGCCATACTCCCCCCAGTCTCGCGCCATAACGCCGATATCCCGCCAACGCAAGCCGCCTCTCACACGCTCCAGAACCACAGCGGCGGCGACTTCGCACTCTTCATAAGGCGCGGCGGCGGCGTATACCTCAATATTGCGGCACTCTCCGGAAAATTCGGCCTGCCTGAAAATGCTCTTTTCAAGGCACACAAGCGCACGATTACTTTCCTGCGGTGCCATTGTGATTACCTTAACCTCAACTCCGTGTTCACCGGCATATCTCCGCAGACGCGATAATGTCTCACGCGGAAGGGCGAACACCTCATCTTCTTCGTCAGACTCGTTGTATTGTTCATCACAGGTCAGGCAAACAGTGATTTCGGCGTTTTTCCGCAAAAGTTCCTCAATCACACGCATTTCCTGCGCCGTGAAGTCGCTGAACCCATCGAAATAGATACAGCCCGCATCGCCGATTGCGCTCTCCCCGATAAGCCCCGCGAGTCTTGTCAATCTGTCAAGCGGATCAGCCCCACGAGTATGTATAATCCCCTCATACGCACTGAGAATCAGTGCAAGATCGTACAATTTATTTGAAAGCGGGTTCCCCTCTCCGGCCCGCTCTGCCAATAGCGCGAGCTCGTTAGCCGGTATGTTCAGGCTCTTGAACTCACGGACAGCAACAAGCAGTTTTTCCAAGAACTCAGCTTTCCGAGATTTCGCACCGAAAACACGTAGCTCGACTAAGACTTCTTCCAACGCCCGATACAGAACCAGAATCAATCCGCCTCTATCGAGTTCCTGCATTCCCGCCGCGCCGGTCTCTGCAAAAACGCGCGTGGCGAGCCGTGAAAAACTCAGCGCCTCGCCATGAAGCGGCAACTTGTCGCCGCAGATATCGACAAGCCGCCTCTCCGCATCGTGGGAATACTGCTCCGGCACAATAAGATACAGATTATCTTCACCATCGGCCATTCTGCGTTTTATGTCGTTCATGGCAAACAGGGTTTTTCCGGTATTCGCGCGGCCTATTATTAAAGTCAGCATTTTATTACTTTCCGTCAGGGAAACTCGTGAACATGCGTTCCGTTTCCGCCGCCGGGGGCGGATTCCCGGCCTCAATGTTTTTCAGCAGCCAGGCCATGTTGTTGCCAAGCGTCCGCATGATCTGCAATCCCTCAAGGTCTTTCCGCACATCATCAGGCGTGAATCCGTGCACGACGTTCCAATACTGCGATGATACGACCGGCATTTGCGAGATGGTAAAGTATTTGTTCAGCCTGTCGAATGCGGCCGAAGCCCCGCCACGGCGGCAGCTGACAATACAGGCGGCAGGCTTGTGCCGGAAATTTTTCGCAGATGAGTAAAACACCCGATCCAGCATTGCGCACAGCGCCCCATTCGGCCCGGAGTAATAGACGGGTGAACCGACAACCAGCCCATCCGCCGCCGCGATTTTTGCCGCCAGCTCATTTGCGCGGTCGTCATCAAACACGCATTTACCGAGTTCCCAGCACTTTCCGCACGCGATGCATCCCCTGACAGGCTCAGTCCCAAGCTGGAACACTTCTGATTCCACGCCCTGTTTTTCCAACGCCCCAGCGATTTCCATCAACGCAGTGTATGTACATCCTTCTTTACGCGGGCTTCCGTTTACAAGTATTACTTTCATAATTTGCCTCCTATATTAATTTTTCTCAAATATATCATACAATAATTAATCCGACAACTCATCATGCACAAAATAGTCAAAGTCCGCGAACTGCCTTTTGCCGGAAATGTCTATCAATGCATACACACAAACGCGCCTAGAAAATAGCCCATTTGCCGCGCCCCTCCATCTTGTATGAATTTTACTTATATGATAGACTAGAGTGGATACATTTTCAACAAAAATTTTTGCGAGGATAGGTGATGTTCCATTTTGTATGGTAGTACCTCCCAGACTAAACAGCTACGAGTTCCTGCGCGACCTTGCCTTGGAAGTAATAGCAACGTCAGAGTTGGTTGTTTTATTCCCATAATCCACAGATAACAGATATACTTGACGGATTTATTGTGGCGATACGCAACTCGTTTTAGGTGCGTGTAAAAAAGAACAACGCCTGGGAGGAATCCCAAGCGTTGTTCTTTTAATGTTGGCGAAGACCTATCTTTCCGAGCCGTTACCGGCTGAGTATTGTCGGCACAAGTGAGCTTAACTACCGTGTTCGGAAAGGGAACGGGTGGGACCTCACTGTAATAAACACCAACTTGC
>WQWC01000046.1 GCA_009785525.1 Oscillospiraceae bacterium
CCGTGTTTTGAATAAGGAATACTTACGTCCACATCGCCCGATTGTGTTGAAAGTGAATGCCAATTGCGGAAAATTTATTTTTACTGAATTCGACAATATCGTAAAGCTTATCGCGCCGCTGAGCTTAAGCGAAATTAAAGAAATCATTGTATAAAAATAACCAAAAGCGGATATTTTCAATGAAATATCCGCTTTAATATACCTTGTTTTAAGTGCCTCTAACTTCCAAACGGCGTCATGCTCAGCTGCCATGTGATGCCGAATTTATCGGTCACCATGCCGTAAAACTCACTGAAAAACGTCTGACCAAGCGGCATATCCACTTCCCCGCCCTCTGCGAAAGCGTTGAAAATCCTTTCGATTTCAGATTTATCAGAACTCCCCAGAGTCAGCGCTATGTTTGATCCCTTGACATAGTCAGATCCGGCGGGGCAATCAGAAAACATGACATTGCTGCCAAAGATGGGTAAGCTGGCGTAAAGAACCCGGCCCTCATTACCTTCGCCGAACCCGCCTTGCTCATATGTCTGTATATTGTCCGGAACCGCAACCCGGAACACCTCGGCATAGAAGTCCAGCGCCTCACGGCAGTCCCCGTCGAAATTGAGAAAAACATCAAGCGTCATTGGTATCTCCTCCTTGCAATTATATCCGCACCCATCCGAAAGACCGGACAGGTGCGGATTTGTGATTAGTTTGTAATTTACAGGTCTTCCTTGGGGTCAAAATACTTCATAATATCAAAGTATCCCATCTTGCGGGCGTACGCGCCTGTTATATTCAGGCTCAAGCCATTGTGGCCAACGCCGTAGAAGAATCCACCGTCATGCATAATGCGCGGGTTGAAGCATATTATGCCCTGCATTCCGTTGCAATTTTCTTCAGTCCATTGCAGAATATATGCATCCGGGCGCAGTTTTATATAGAAGCCCGGGCTGCTCCATGTCGGCCCGCCGGAGTTGTCGTCCTGGAAAATCGTCCAGCTATAACTAACCGGAGAGCTATACACATGTATGCTGCTCATAACTTCCGAATACGCCCAGGCGTAGGAGTATCCGACAAGGTCATTTGAAAAATCATGCCGTCTGCTGAACGGCGCGGGAGCAATCCCCTCCCCTTTCGCGGTGCCGAACAGCACCGTCGCACCGACTTCCCATTCGCTTGTCCAGCTGCCGATACGACCATAAATACAAGTCGAAAGCCCCACGGAGAAGTCAACAGCGTGCATGACGCTGGCATAATCCGGGTCTCCGGTCAACATGTGCTGGAACATATAGATATCTTTGGCTGGTTCAAAGCAAATGTATTTTTCCTCATGCCATTGTCCGCCCGGCTCACGCCATTTCAGTGTCTCTTTACCTGCGAAATCGTACTCGAATTCTTTTGTCAGCTTCGGCGGAATATTTTTCGCCGACCATGCATACGGAGTCCTGACATGATCATAGCTGAGCGAGAATTGCTTTCCTACCAGGTCATATTGCTTGTCAAGCGTATAGCCGCTGGCCATGATATTCGGGCCGCTTGTGTCGAATATGCGCGTGCTGGCTTTCGTGGCTTCATCCACCTCTGCCCTTGTCATCGGGATGTCAACATCTTTAGGCCTGTAGGAGTATCTCGCGCCTTTCCCTCTGCCAACCAGCGCCGGCATCGGCGGCTCTTTATCGCCGATTACCGTGATTTTCTCCAAGTGCGCGGCGGTGCCTGTGATTGTCAGCTTTGCGCTGTGCATATGATAATTAAACTTGTCGTTCTCATCAAAGCCGAATTTCATTCCGGTTGCTTCCAAATCAAACAGGTTGATGACATACAGCCACATCTCCCCGGCGAATTCAATGCCCCATTTTGCGTAGATGAACAGCCTGTCGCTGATCTTCAAATAATCGGAAGGATAGGTAAATGTAATCGTATCCTGCGGCTCGTCAAGCAATACGTTTGTAGAGCATGTTACAGACGGGAAAAATGTCAGCATCTTGCCGCCGCAAACATACTCCCAGTACAGGCCGTACCCCTCAAGGCGGTTCGTTGTTGTATGAAGCTTCTCCGGCGCCTCTCCGCCGTTGTCTATGTAGCCAAAATGATACTGCCGCTGAACTTCACGCGGGATATCGCGGTTGTGCGTCGGCTCACGCGTTCCCATCAAATCCCCGCCTACCGGTACTGTGATACCGAACCAAGTCTCAAACGCTGTTATAAGCGAAGTTTTCAGATCCACTATACAATGCCAGCCGCGGGACGTGCCAGGAATCACATGTGTAAACATCACAACGTCCTCTGTCACGTTAAGCGCGTTATATGGTACGTTCTTGTACTCCGCGCCGTTCTCATTAACTGTCAGCGTAAAGTCGCCGCCAAAGACATAATCCAGCTGCTCTGGCGCGTATTCGCCGGTGAACTTCATCTTGAACGTCTTGTTTTTCAAGCTTTCACTCGGTGTAAGTCCGGTTCCCGCCTTTGGTGAAGCCGTGACTTTTGCCGTGACATCTTCGGTGGTCATTGGGTTAAAGTTTTTAAAGAACATTTTTTCAACTCCTTATTATTTTTCAAAATCCCCTGACAAACCATGTGCAAAAACTGTCGGGGGCTAAATTTACTTATGTCAGGCCTTTCGTCAATCCGGTCTTTTTAAACCGTTCACCCCATTTGCCGGCCGGGCAGTATGACAGGCACGCCCCGCAATGGTGCGAGTCTTGGTGTTGCAACCCGGCAGGGCTGATGGGCATTTTTGCAGACCCTTCCGCGAACTCTTCCGGCGTCGGGTCAATAGACGGGACATAATCCTCCCGTCCGCCTGTCTCTTTGCGCATCCCCATTGTGCCGATTGAGCATTTTGCAAAATCAGTTCTGGCATAATGTATATCCCTGCCGTCAATTGAGCAGCGATTCGACGGTTCTTCCCCGACTTTAGTAAGCGCGTTGGTCGGGCAAACCTTAACGCAGACTCCGCAAAATTCAGGCGTGCAGAGCGAGGGGCCATCGTACATGGGATCCTCTTCGATTTCAAGCGTGGTCAGTATCACACCAAACCGGTTGCGCGGACCGTATTCCGGAGAAAGCAAAAGCCCGCTCCATCCGAACACGCCCAGGCCTGCGACCACCGCCGCGTGGCGCAGACTGATCTGCACGCCGTTTGTCATCGGCCCTGTAGATAACGGCGTGGCTATGGCATCGGTATTAGTCTCAATATACTTGCCGATAGCGTAACAGGCATACGTCAGCGCAAAGTTCGGCAGCGTTGCGTATCCGTATGTACCATACAAGCCTTTCAGGTCACGCCGCCCCTCTTCAAACGCACGGAAATTCACCTGAACAATGCCGTCAAGCAAACTTGTACCTATCACTATGACAGACTTGCATCCCGGCAGTATTTCGTCCGGGTTCTTGCCCTCTGGCGACTCGGCAAATCTACCGACACCGGATATGCCGACCATCTCCATACCAAGGCTGTGCGCAAATTCTTTTATTTGCTCTTTCGTAATAATCAGAATCTACCCCCTTCAGATCACTAATCACAATACTTTCAGTTATTATATCAGTTGAATTTACTAATTACAATGCCGCCGTTAATAACGATAGTGACAAATATGCGTCTCTGAATTTAGCAAATATGCCTACTTGCCCTGCATCATCGGTTTGGATTCACACGGGATTCCCGACTGGCATTTCCCGCAGCCATATCGCGGCGCGAGGCCACCCGCGGCGATGACTTTGCCTATCTGCGCCCCGCAAAGCGCGTGATCTTTGCCGCTGTCTCCCGTATACGCATTCCCGAAGCATTTGCGATAACACGCTTTGCATCCGTTGCAGTATCCCAGCCAGTCGGAGTAATCTTTGACATCGGGCTCGCCGTCCCAATCGGTCACGATACTAATAAGCCGCCCGGCGCAGCCTGCTTTTGATATAAAGTTAGTTGACAGGCCAAACGTTCCAAGCCCTGTAACATATCCGACATGACGTTCCGACCAATTGCTTGAATAACCGGGGACGCCGTCTTCAAAATCCGGCCCCGCGTGCATTATGAACGCATCCTCCAGTTGCGGCGTGACAGCGCGGTACCCCGCCTCAATCAGCAAATCCCGTATGTATGCGCCGAAAGCAAGCAGATGCTGCTGACCGTCCACCCTTGTCATCACCCATTCAAGTGACGGAATCTCCGGGTCTTTTTTGTTCGATTCCAGAACGTGCGTTTCAAACGGCAGGAAAGCGGAAATCACTCTTTTCGCGCCCGGCAGCCAATCCTGCGGGCGTTTATGGTGTGGGCCAACCACGCCTTCCTTTTGGATTTCCAGAAATCCCGGTTCGTCGGCCAGTCCGATTGAGAGCAGCGGCTTCTGGAAAAACCGCATACCCGCGTAATCGCTGTCTTTCTCCGCACCAAGAAGCTCAAAATCAATCTGCCCGCCCGGCTGTTGCAGATTGTGCTTTGCATAACTTGCCGCCTGCGGCCTGTTTCTCAGCTCCTCCGCGTCTTGTCCTTTTATGCTTAAATAATTCGTCGGCGAATTGTCGCAAAATTTGTCCCCAAGCTTTTGCAATAGCGCTTTGTCCATCGTTGTTGCCCTCCCGTTTGTTTTATTTGTATAACACTATAACATTTACAGGCGTTTTATGTAAAGCCGTAATTTTCTGTGCCGCGGTAGCCTTGAAAAAGTGTAAAGACTATTATATAATTTGATTGTTACCTGCCATTTCACGTGTACTAACAAGGAGGCGTGGCGAACAATGGATAAACTAAAAGCAATATTCTTTGACGCAGACGGCACAATTGTAGATCATAAAGAATGCGAAAAACAAGCTTTAGTATATTTATTTGATAGCATAGGGATAGGCTATCAAGACGAGTATCAAGATATTTTCAGGCCCCTTGATCATATGTTGTGGGACAGCGGGTCTTGCGATGGCATTTCTGTTTCAGCAAAAGATATTCCTACTTACAGGTTCAAGCTGCTCTTTGAAAAATTAAATATCAGCTATGACAATTATGCAAAGGCGAATGATTTATTTAAGGTCGGTCTTGCTAATTCAGTCGCTTTGATAGAAAATGCGGATGAAATAATTGAATATCTGTATAATAAAGGCTACATGTTATGTGTGGTTACGAATGGATTAATTGAATTACAAAAGCCCAGAGTGGCAAACAGCAAAATCGGGAAATTCATTTCGCACATCATGGTTTCTGAAGAGGTGGGCGCACACAAACCGAATCCTTTGATTTTTAATACGCTGCTAAAAAGGATAGGCTTAAATCCGTGGGATGTGATAATGATTGGCGATAGTTTGAAAAATGACATACAGGGCGCAAAAAACGCAAAGATTAAAGCTGTTTGGTATAACCCCGAGCATTCCAAAAATGAGACGGACATATTGCCAGATTACGAGATCAATAATTTATTGCAATTAAAAGATATGTTCTGACGCAGTATAAGCATATTACGTGATTTGCCGGGTTTTGCTATCGGTCTTTTGAATATTGACTCTAACATCTGCCATGTGATATAATATTTGGCGCACTATGTGCGCTTTTTGCGTTGTATAGCAACATTTTACTATAGTCAAGGAGTTGTTCAAAATATGGCCTATAACGAAACTATCGCCGAGGTGCTGGCTGGGCAAAACACCAATACGACTTCCGGGTTAACCGCCGAAGAAGCACGGGTTAGACTTTCTAAATACGGGCCTAACGAGTTTCGTGAAGCCAAGAAGGATACGCTTTTACAGAAAATCCTTCACCACTTGCTGGAGATTACCGCTATCATCCTGCTTGTCGCCGCCGCAATCGCCGCTTATATGGCGATTACCTCCGGCGATGGCTGGGCAAAAGTCTGGGTAATTCTCGCAATCGTGGTGATTAATATTGTGCTGGGTGTTGTTCAGGAGAGCAAGGCCGAAGCCGCACTGGAAGCATTGAAGAAGATGAACAGCTTCTCCACCACAGTAGTCCGCGACGGAACGAAACAGAAGATCAGCTCCGGTGAAATCGTGCCTGGCGACATTATTGAACTCACCGCCGGGGATATCATCACAGCCGACGCCAGATTGATAAGCGTCTCCGGTCTGACTGTGGAGGAAGCCGCCCTCACGGGTGAGAGCATCCCGGTTGAGAAAGACCCGGACGCTGAGGTTGAGGACAACTCACCATTAGGCGATAGAGTGAACATGGTTTACTCCGGCTGTCTCGTTACTAATGGCAGAGGGCTTGCCGTGGTGGTTGAAACCGGCATGAACACTGAAATGGGCAAAATCGCCAACCTGCTTAACGGCGCCGTTAAGCTGAAAACTCCGTTGCAGGCACGGTTAACTCAGCTTTCAAAACGCCTTTGCATTGTGGCGTTATTGGCGGGCGCTGTCATATTTGCGATTGGCGTTGGTTTGCACGGCACGGATTTGCCAGAAATGCTGCTTGTCGCAGTATCCCTAGGCGTCGCCGCCGTGCCAGAAACTCTGCCGATTATCGTCACGATGACGCTTTCCCACGGCGTCCATAATATGGTTAAAAAAAATACAATCATACGCAGAATCCCCGCTGTGGAAACTGTCGGCAACACATCTGTCATATGCTCTGACAAGACTGGCACGCTGACACAGAATAAGATGACTATAACGAAGATCTGGTGTGCGGGCTGTCCCACTCCCACGGATGCAACTGATGAATTTAACTGGGATGAAACACATCTTCTTGAGCTGCTGGCCGCCTGCTCCAACGCCACAATTGATGGTGACAAAGTAGTCGGCGACCCCACGGAGCTCGCCATTATCCGGCTGCTGCATGATAAAGGCTTAACCCGCGAAAAAGTGGAAAAGGACTACCCGCGTATCCATGAGATACCATTCGACTCCACACGCAAACTTATGACCACAAAGCATGAGGCCTGGGAGAGACACGCATCCGCCATATACCACGGGGGCGAAGTAAGCGGAGATTATCTGGTTGTTACAAAAGGCGCGTTTGACCGTATCCCCGTGGAGTGGACTGGCGAAATGAGAGAAAGAGCCGCGCGGATTCACGATGAATTTGCGCAGGACGCCTTGCGTGTGATCGCCATAAGCGCCAAACCGTATGACCATGACCCCGAAAAAGATGAACTGACCCCGGAAAACTTGGAACAAGGCCAAGTCCTGCTCGGCCTTGTCGGTATGATTGACCCCCCACGCCCTGAAAGTGCGGAGGCTGTGCGCCTGGCGAAAGAAGCCGGCATAAAAACCGTAATGATTACAGGCGACCATGTTGAAACTGCAAAGGCCATAGCCAATCAAATCGGTATTTATGAAGACGGCGACAGGGCGCTGACAGGCGTGGATCTGACCAACATAGAAATCGGGGCCGACGGCAGGGATCCTCTTGTTGATATAGTCCGCGATGTATCTGTATACGCCCGTGTCAGTCCGGAGGATAAAATCCGCATTGTCCGCGCTTGGGAGAAACAGGGCGAGGTAATCACCATGACTGGGGACGGCGTGAACGACGCGCCGGCGCTTAAACAGGCAGATGTCGGCGCCGCGATGGGTATAACAGGCACGGAGGTAACGAAAAGCGCCGCCGACATGGTTATAACAGATGATAACTTTGCAACAATTGTAGAAGCCATCAAACAAGGCCGCACCGCGTTTGATAATATCCGCAAGACTATCTATTTCTTGCTCTCAGTGAACTTCTCACAGATATTCATAATGCTGACTGGCGTAATATTATGGCAAGCCCCGCCGCTGGTCGCCTTACAGATACTGCTTATCAACGTAATATCAGACGGTATACCGGGCTTCTTCCTCAGCTTTGAAAAGCCTGAAAAGGGTATTATGCAAAGGTCGCCGCTGCCAAAGAACTCCGGCATTTTCGCCGGTGGGCTCGGGACCAGGATAGCCATCCGCGCCATTACGTTTGCGGTACTGACACTTGCGGCGTTCGCAATTGGTTATTATTTAGATTTTTCGCCGCACATCGTGCCGGGCAGAGAAGTCGGAGTCTCTATGGCATTTGTCGTGCTATCTTGGGCGTCAGCTGTCAACATATTCAATATCCGCAGTGAAGGGTCTGTATTTAAATCTAAACCTTGGAAAAACAAGGGCATCATACTTTCTGTAATGTTTTCCATTGCAGTCACCATTTTTATCGCCTTGGCAGAGCCTGTCGCGAACCTCTTCCAGGTTGCGCCGCTCGGCAGAAATCACTGGCTTGCCTGTATCGGCCTTGTCGCGGCGCTGGTGCTTGTTGCTGAACTGCAAAAACTGATAGCCAGAAAAAGCGGCAAACATACTCCGCAGACTGATGTGTAAGACTTTATCCAAAATTCTACACGTTTCTTGCCATCGCGATTGACAACCACACCTGCGCTGATGTATACTGTTTTCAGAATTTCCGCAGTGTCATTTGATAGAGGGAGTATGCATATTCTAATTGTGTTCCGTCTATTAAATAAGAAAAACGATGAGGAGGTCTGTCATGGCAATTTTAGACAAACTTAACAAGGGTGCCGCCGTTGTCGCGGCAAATTCCAAAGCTATGCTGGAAAAGTCAAAAATCAACGCCGCGATCGGCAATCTGGAAAATGAGCGCAAACAGCTTGCCCAATTAGCAGGTGAAAAGTTATACAATGCATACAAGTCTGACGGTGAAATTTCCGTTGACGAGAGTGTTGCAAACTTGTTTACCGAAATCGACAGGCGTTTGGAGCTTATTGAACAGCAGAAAGATCAGCTTAAACGCGTCGAAGACGAATTGAGCCTTATAACAGGCGGCACAAAGTCGGCCTCACAGTCGGGCAACGTTGCGTGCTCATGCGGCCACGTGAGCCCTGAAGGGGTAAAATTCTGCACAAAATGCGGCAATCAACTATCGGCGGGATAATTTATAGACAGCGGGGTCGTTACGTCTCCCGCTGTCTTGCAATTTAATAAACATATAAAAACGAGAGGATAGGTATTGTAGGTATGAATAAAAAAGCAATAGACGCCAGATTTATCGTTATGGTATGCGCGGTTTTGCTAGTTATCGCATTTTTCGTGTTACCGGTGACCAGGGCTCTTGCAGATGTCAGAATGTTCGGGATCAGGGAAACTGAGGTGATGAGAGCCACGGGCTTGCAATATTCCATAGGTGCGGGTGAGTTTATGAGGGAGACTATGGAAGGCGCACGTCCTTTGGGGTTCTTCCTTTTGCTTATTCCCATTGTCATGGCTGTGCTGGCATGGCAAAAGAAATCGTATGCGATATTACGTAATGTCGCGATAGCCGGCGTATTGAGTAAGATTGTCTTTTTGATTTGGGCTATACCAGGCGATATCCGCCGTGAGCTTAGAACATATCTGGCATTTATGCGGGAAATGGGCGCAGATGTGCGCATGAGTATCTCACCCACTGTCTGGGTTTGGATCACGTTAGTGATATACCTCGCACTCGCGGCTTTCTTGCACTATTCCATAATGCAAGGCGACAAAGTTGTGCAGGACATTCCCGGCGGCGCGTCTGCATTTTGCCCGAACTGCGGTTCTTCCATGGCCACGGACAGCGACTTCTGCGGTAATTGCGGACATAAAACCTAAGCATTACAAATAAAAATTGAGAGGAGTTCTTAAATATGCATAAACAAAGATTAATTCTTGCAATTGTATCCGTGTTGGGTATACTGGCAACTTTTTTGCCGTGGGCTACTAACATTCCATTTCTTGGCTCGGTTAACGGTATAGCAGGGGATGCAAGCGACGGTTGGTTTACTCTTATTCTTTTTGCGGTGGCGTTGATAATCAGTTTGATAGGAAACAGAACTGAAGCGATGGTCTCCAAAATTAAGTTTGTAGCAGTAGGTGCCGGTTTGATTAACGCAATTATAGCTATCTGGAACATAAGTCAGGTCAACGACTTGCGGTCCGCCTTTGGTGGTTTCGGCATTTCAGTCGGATTTGGTTTATACTTACTTGTAATTGCAGGCATAGGCGTGGCGGTAATTCCTTTCTTTACTAAATTGTTCGACAAAGCTCCGCAAGGCAATCAAGGCGGCGGTGCGTCTGCATTTTGCCCGAACTGCGGTTCTTCCATGACTGCGGGCAGTGACTTCTGCGGAAATTGCGGACATAAAACCTAAAATCTAACATTTAAAACCGGCGCTAAAATTGACGAAATATCGTCAGTTTTAGCGCCGGTTTATTTTCGGGAATTGGTATCATTATGACCTCAAGTGTTGAGATTTTTGCGTCAATATGGTAAAATAACCACCAGACATTCGGGCCGCGCAATCCACACATGATAAACCGAAAGGATAACATATAATGCATACAGAAAAGAAAATATACATCGCGGATGATGAAGCAAATATAAGAAGCGCTATTAAGACATTTTTGGAAAATGCCGGATATGCGGTTGAGGATTTTGAAAACGGTGACCTTCTACTCGCGGCATTTGCAGATAGGCCTGCGGATTTGGTGGTCTTGGATGTGATGATGCCTGGTTCCAACGGATTTATTGTCTGCAAAGAACTGCGCCGTAAAAGCTCAGTTCCGATAATAATGCTAACAGCGCGGGACAGCGACCTGGACTATGCCACGGGCCTGGATATAGGCAGTGATGATTACCTGATAAAGCCGTTTTCGCCAATGGCGCTGGTCATGCGGATAAAGGCAATTTTCAGGCGCATAGAATTTGAGCGGCAAGCTCATGCCGAGGCCGCTGAAGCTAATGGAAAAGAAAGAAGTGAGTCCCATGAAAGCGAAGAAGACTAAAATACGCCGGAGAATCCTTGCGGCGTTTTCCGCCGTGCTATTTTTCTCATTTGCGCTGACTGCGGTTATTTTTAATATTGCGATAAGGCTGTTTGCTGTGGACAGGGCCGTTAATCATAATGGTTATGACGAGGCATCAAGAATTGTCGGCAGGGTAGGCATAATCCAGTTTGTCTTGATTGGCATTATGTTTGTAGTGGCTGTGATTGTTACCTCGTTTCTGTCCAATTCAATAACCCGGCCTATTGAGAAGCTGGGCAAGTTTGCCCAAAATATAGGCCCGGGCAATTTTACGCCCAACGATTTTGAGTTTTATGAGGAAGAGCTAGAGGAATTGAACGGGGCTTTAAACAACTCCGTGAAGCAATTGGCTGTTTATGACGGTGAGCAAAAGGCCTTTTTCCAAAATGCCTCGCATGAATTGCGGACTCCGCTGATGTCAATCAAATGCTACGCCGAGGGTATAGCATTCGATCTGATGGACCCTAAACAGGCAAGTGAGACTATACTGCATGAGACGGACAAGCTGTCCGATCTGGTGACAGATTTGCTCTATATATCCAAAATCGACAATATTACCACAGCTTACACCAACGAGGAAGCTGATCTGACAGAGATTATCCGCGACTGCGCCGCGCGGCAGCAGCCAATAGCAAATAAGCAAAATATCCGTTTCACTTTCGATTTCGGTGAAGAGACTGTTTTATACAGCTGCGTTGCCGAATTGATTTCACGGGCGGTTGATAATCTGATATCCAACGCGATACGCTATGCCAGTTCTGAGATTACGCTGTCATGTCACGGGGTACGGGATCATATTATAATCAGCGTGGCTGACGACGGCAGCGGTATTGAAGCGGAAACACTGCCGCATGTTTTTGAGCGTTTTTATAAAGGCAAAGATGGCAACCACGGAATAGGCCTGTCAATTGTAAAATCAATAGCCGCCCAGCACGGCGGCCATGTAAAAGCGGAAAATTCAAATCAAGGCGGCGCGGTGTTTACAATGACTTTGCCCGCATAACATAGTCCGGAGGTAATGAAGATGTCTGTACGATTTAGCGTTGAAGAATTCGCGAAGCTGAAGAAAATACTGCCCATCTATGAATGGGGCCTGAGAACGTTGCTGACAAAACTGAATATCATCCACGAAGACCTGAAAGATTTCCGGGATAACCACTCTATCGAGTACATAAGAAGCCGCATGAAAGCGCCCGAGAGCATAGCGCAAAAGCTCTATGATATGGGCTTAGACGTCACGGCGGATAACGCGAAGACGCATTTGAAAGATATCGCGGGCCTGCGTATCATCTGCCCTTTTGCCAGGGATATCTATTTTTTGTCTGACCTTCTTAAGTCCATGCCCGACGTGAATATATTGGAAGAGAAAGATTATGTCAGCAATCCGAAAGCCAGCGGGTACCGCAGTTATCATCTTATTCTGGAGCTTCCCGTCTTCTTTTCCAACAAAACGGAGCATATAGCTGTGGAAATCCAGATCCGCACAGAGGCAATGAATTTCTGGGCAACGCTGGAGCATAAGGCGCGCTATAAGTACAGGGAGCATGTTCCCAAACACCTGAGCGATGAACTTATTGTAATCGCCGAGCAAATCGCCGCACTGGATAACCGAATGTTCACGATACATGAGATTATTTCGCTGATCAATCAGGATGTTCAGGAGATTTGACGGTTTCATATCTTCTGTTATGCCAACTAAAATCGGACATCTCACATGTGGAGGTGTCCGATTTGCTTGTTTGCAGGTACTGCTTGTGCTATTCGCCTTTTGCAGCTTTATCACGCTCTGTAACATAGTGTCTATATTCAGGTGAAGTTACTTCGATTTTTGCTGCCGTCATTTCAATGGCGCCTAGTAACGAAATTATTTTATCTTCAATCATATAGTGCAAACATACAGGAAGGTGGGTGTTTTTAGTCCTGTGCAAAGCTACGCACCCTTTACATTTTCCGTGCCATTCACAAAGTATATCAGGACAAGTACACTTTGTAACTTCCGGGTCAGCCGCCAACGCCCTGTTTCTCAAAACCGATTCGTAAAACTGTTCTTTTGTTCTACCGTATGACATAATACCTTCCTCCGTTAAAATAAATTCTTTACGACTTTGTGCCATAACCGATTAACTCAGCGACAGCGGGGTTTTGCAGCTCACTATTGGAACAATTATAGCACATGTGCAGTTTTGGAATCAACATAATCCTTCCCCCCACCCTTCTTGTCTGTAAAAAAATTGGTCAAACTGCCAAAAATTATAAATCCCGCATTTTTGTATTGCTTCTTTGGACAGGCTGTATTAAACTGCTTTTACCACATCCGCGCGGTACAGTCATTATTTTGAGACTTGTCCCATATCTTTATAGATATGGGGTGATAACTTTGAACAAAAGAGTAATGATTGCGGAGCCAGAAGCCGGTTCTGACTATTTAGGGCTTATTGTCTGCGGGGCACTATTTATCTGCGGCGCCATCGTTGGCACCGCGGCGGCAGGGGTTGCTGGGGACGCCGGGCTTTCTGACTATATGGCAGGATATTTAACCCTGGGCGGAGACGTACGTATCGGCGGATTTTTTTCGGCACTGTTGGGCGCATGGACTTATCCATTGGCGGCGATTTTGTTGGGATTCTCGGTATTTGGCGTTTTTTTCGTGCCGGCGCTCGCGGCTGTCAGGGGATTTTTTCTCTGCTTTTCGATTTCTGCTATTGTTCGGTATTTCGGCGGGGACGGTGTTCTTTTGGCATTGGCGATTTTCGGGGTAAGCGCAGCTATTACTGTTCCGTGTTTTTTTATTCTGGCAGTACAATCGTTCTCGTCCTCGCTCTACGTCTTTAAAAGCGTGACGATGCGAGTGGGCGTGACTGCGCCTTATAGGGGCGGGTTTTTCAGGCGGATACTCGTCTGCGCGGCGGTTTTAATGGGATCGGCACTGATTGATACGCTGTTTGTACCAAGGCTGATAGGCTTCGCCGCCGGGCGGATTGCGTGAATTAAAAATTTTATAGATTTTATGGGGGAAGTATGGTCGGGTCTGAAACATATATAGAAAAGTTTAAAGAGCATTTGATTGACAGGCGCCAAGCGTCCGTGAACACGGTCGCTTCATATGCGCGCGATATCGCGCAGTTTCTGCGGTTCTGTGAAAAAGACGGGCTGGCGGATATTGTCGAGGGGGATGTCAGGGGATATTTATCATCGCTAAGCGAAAAGGGGCTCAAACCCGCGACAACGGCGAGGGTCACAGCCTCGTTAAAGGCGTTTTTCGGGTATCTGGCGGGAGATTCGATTATAGCGTCAAATCCGACTGAGGGCATTACAACCTCCGGATTCTCGCGTGAGCTGCCGCAGGTGTTGACAGACAAGGAAATCGCACTGCTTTTTGCAAAGCCGAATCTTTACACCCTGAAAGGCTTGCGGGATAAAGCCATGCTTGAAACGCTGTACGCCACGGGAATACGTGTCAGTGAACTGGTCGCGCTTGATGAGTCAGACGTTAATCTGGCGATGAACCTGATAACATGCCGGGGTAGCCGTGAGCGGACGATACCGCTCTATAAAGACGCCGTTGCCGTGCTTAGCGAATACATAGCTTCAGCCAGACCGCAGATGATAGCCTCTGAACAGGAGTCTGCCCTGTTCGTCAACAAAGACGGCGAACGGATGACGCGCCAGGGGTTCTGGAAACTTGTCAAGACTTATACCGAAAAGGCGGAGATAACAAAAGATATCACCCCGCAAACACTGCGGCATTCGTTCGCCGCGCACCTGCTTGAAAACGGCGCGGATATCAAGGTGCTTCAAGAAATGCTGGGCCATACGAATATCGCGTCCACGCAAGTCTATGCGAAAGTCGTGAAGAGACAGCTGAAAGACGAATATTTTCGGTCGCACCCGAGGTCAAGACCGAACAGATAATCCCTTATAGGGATGACGACAATCCCAAAACAGCGGGTGCACACTGTGCGCCCCTATCAAAACCACTAGTAAACTAGTGGTATGCACAAGCCCTAGAAGGGCATGCTGCTGGCCAGCGTCTTAAGACGCTCTGAAAAGTCTGCCAACCGCATTACTGTCACAGGCCGCCGCTAAAGCGGCCTGTTTCTATGCCTTTGTATTCTTACTACCCGTGAACGGGTCGAAAAACTCTTTGAATGATATCTGGTCTGATGC
>WQWC01000047.1 GCA_009785525.1 Oscillospiraceae bacterium
GAGTACAGTTTGAGTGCAAATAAGTTTTTTAGACTAATCGCTTGGATTTTCCGAGCGGTTATTTTTTCGTGCTTCTTTTAATTTGGCTTGCGATTTGTCAGCATGGCTAAGGGGGTATCTATATTTCTATCTTGTGATTGTGAAATAAGAAGCCAATTCCTCGGCTTACCGTATTCCGTTCGATCCCCACATTGTCGCTTGCAACAATGCAAAGTTCTTTTCGTCAGCGACGAACTTGTTTGAAAATATATTACTCATAATTTCTCCTCATATATGCCGTGTCACTTAATATAGAGCAGAATACTCACTGAAAAAATATTGTTCTCATAAGAAATATCCATATTACCGTCATATTTCTCTACGGATTTCTGGATATTTTTCAAACCATAACCGTGGTTATCGCCGTCTTTACGTGTGATTATAGCCCCTTCTTCTCCATGTTTGTCATCAACATATTTAACTTCACCGTCAAATGTATTATCCATCCTTATTAAAAGGTTGCCTTGGCTGAATTCAATGTCCAGCGTTATCATCTTTTCTTCTATATTGGCCACCGCACCGAGTGCATTATCCAAAAGGTTACCTAATATGGTTACAACATCGGAGTCCTCAATATTCAGATCCTGAGGTACCAGCACTTTTATATCAAGCTTGACGCCATATTCTATGGCATCTTTTAGCTTGAAATTAATAATACTGTCAAAGGCTATATTCCCGGTATCACTGTACAGCGCGTTTTCATCTATGCCGCCTAATAAGCTGTCAAGATAGTTCGTTGCTTCACCCGCTTTATTGTTTACGATATAGTACCTTGTCATTGCCAGGTGTGCTTTCATGTCATGCCGAATAGACCTCACCCTTTCCACCGAGTCCTGCATGAGTTGGTATTGCGTAAAGTAGTACTCTTTCTCTTGCGTATGAAGTGCGGATTTTAGTTTGTCTTCGTACGCCGCTGCCAACGTATCATGATAGTAGAAATTAAGTGCATTTAACCCAAACACCGTCACCGAGAACAATATAGCTATACTTTGTGGCAAAGTAAGAAATGACATAATTAACAAAACATATGACAAGGCCGGAAAGACAACGGCAGAAATCCAAAACATTGGCGAGGTTATTGTGTCTTTCTTAACGTTTTTAAACTTTCGGAATATGAGTGATATTATATACATGGTTGGGCCAATGGCCATGATCCCAAAGTGGTCACGGGTACCTGCATATTCAGTAATAGAAAGCATCTCAAAACCCATTAAAATGGCTACAATAATATCAACGGTGAACAAAAAAACGACAATGCAAAGACATACGGCAAGTCTCTTTTTCATTGTAGACCTATAAGTTAACGTGATTATAAAGACGGTCAATAATGTTAAGGACATATTAATCGCCGGAATATTTAGCAGAAAATAGCTAAGGGTCGTAGCAACACCATAAAGCAGGTACGAAGATGTTGTCAACCATAAAGAGGCTCTTCTCTCTTCAAAAAATGCCCGCATGAGTTTTTGGATGCCTAATATTATTAGTACACTACTAAAAAAGAACACAAGCATATGTAAAAAGTCCATACTACCACTCCTCTAGTTTATTATCTTGACTGCCGAATCCGTATAGCCAGATACGCGTCTCTCACTTCTTTTCTCCTTGCCTGGCTGATAGGCAGTTGTATGTTTTTTTCCTGCAAGGTCACCTCTTCGTACTGAAGGCTTTTCACAAAATGATAATTAATTGCATAGGCGTTATGGATACGTAAAAAATCGTGTTTTTTCAACTGCTCATCATATATTTTTTTCAATGTTCCGTAAAATGATATTTCCCTGTCCCCTGTCAGATGGATAATCACCTTTCTGCCGAAGCTTTCAAGATAAATAATCTCCATAACTTTGACCTTGTGAACGTCATGCCCTACCTTATAAATAAAATCATCATCCCACAGTTTTGCGATCTTGAGGTACTTCCGCATCGCTTTCTCTATCTTTTCTTTGTCCAAGGGCTTGATAAGAAAATCTTGGGGGCTGATCTCAAACAACTGCAAGGCATAATTCTTTTCCCATGACATATAGACAATGGCAACAGTATGGTCATCCAAACCTTCACGAATCAGCTTGCCAATCTCCACACCGTCTATTTTGTCGTTCGCAAGCGCTATGTCCAAAAATATCAAATCATAATGCGCCCCCGACTCCATTTGCCGATACAGTTCTGCGCCGGCGGAAAACGCGCTGAGCTCATATTTAACATTCAGCTTGCCGCATGTGTCTTCCAACATGCTTTCCAGCTCAAGCCTGACATGTTCTTCATCGTCACATACAGCTATATATAGATACATCATATTTCCACTTCTTTCATTTGCGTAATTTCGCAAATGAATGTATTACTCATTGAGTTATTACCAAAACACGTGTTAGTTAATACACGTTTTCGCACAGATGCATTTCGTATGCTATGTTTATGATCAAGTTCCAATCCTTACTCCCGTTGTGTTGAATCCCGCTTCCTGGCTCGACGATTCAGCGCGAGATACACATAGTAATTATACTACAGTCAGCAGTTTAATACAACACCTATCTTCTGATGCTTGATATGAGACGGAACCACCCCCTGGCACACGGTTGTTAATTTGTTTACAGAAATACAGACAATTGCTGCAGCTCGATATGAAAATTTTTCACTATTGCTGAAAATTTCAAATGTGCCACCTAACTGCATCCGATTCATCTTGTCGGGTGCGGTTGTGCTGTGTGCCATAATTAAATAAACAATCGAAGCAAAGGGAGCCAATGTATGCGGAAAATTATTAAGAAAAGTATGTATTTCACAGTCTTACTTGCGTCACTTTTACTGCCGTCTGGCTGCGTCTATACGACACTGATAGAGGATCAAGCGCACAAACCCGAAACAAACGAACATGCGATTGATTTGTTTGACTTAAAGTTGAATGACGTAGACGCGCTGACCGAATCAGAGCAACTTTCAGGCGCAGCGCAGTTTACTGACGAGTTGATACAAGAACGAATAATCAGTCCGCATATCGCTGCTTTGCGCGAACGGTACGAAAATGACGAGATCGTGGGCTATTTATATATAGAAGGTACGGATATCCGCTATCCTGTCGCACAGCATACTGATAATTCATTTTATCTGTATCACAATATCTACAAGCGATCTGACAGCGCCGGATGGGTGTTTCTGGATTATGAGAATGACATTACACGAGAGGATCCAAATACCATAATTTACGGCCACAATATGAGACAAAACATCCGATTCCATGGTATCCGTCATTTTCAGGACAGAGATTTTTTTGACACACACAGATACATCACTTTCAACACTGCGTACGGAGAATCCCGTTGGGAGATATTTTCTTTCTACAGAACAAACATAGACTTCTTCTACATCCAAGTCCATTTTGACTCTGATGGGGACTTCTATGAACTTTTAGCGGAAATGGCGGCGCGCTCTATGCACGAAAGCGGCATAGAGGTCGGAAAAGGCGACCGGGTGCTGACCCTGTCCACTTGCACAAACAACGCAAGGGATGAGCGATTTGTAGTCAACGCAAGACTCATTCAATAGGGAATGCGGAACTGCACAAATTCTGAACATTATACGCAAGGCGTACCCAAACGCAACAGCGTATATGTAATAAAATCAAATTATAATTATCTCAGGAGGAAAACATGAGAATCACAAAGTTTAAGACAAGTTTGCGGGCATTTTGCTTGCTACTGGCAACCATTCTGGTATTGAGCATATCCGCTGGCGCACTGATGGCAGCTCAGTCCGCAGACAATACGTATGACGAATATATACAAAACGAAGAAAACGCACTGCCGAATGCAGAAGCGGAAGACTATCCTGATATTGAGGAATGCGAAGCAGACATTCCGGACGAATCCGGTGAACTGGACGAGTCAGACGCATTGGATGAATACGAAGCAGTCGAAGCAGCAGGGTATCTTCAATTCCAGCCTTTTAGCTTAGACCATGGTGACGCTTTCATCACAAGAAGCCACTTGCTTGACTCGACCGGCAATCAGCAAACGGAATTTGGTTACTACGAATCTTTCCGGGCGTACTTTACCTATTCAATTCCGAATGGCGTACCGGTCAACACTGGAGACACCATGACGGTTCAGATTCCATCCCCACTGCTTTTGCTAGGCGCCCCAACAGCTGAGATTCGTGACCCTGATAACAACGTCATTGGCCAGCTCACGATAGATCCTGGCGCCGGTACCGCAGTGCTTACGTTTACGACCGACCTGCCGGATGGCGCCCGCGGCAGACAAGGCAGCTTTTGGGCTGGAATCATCTGGGATAGAAACTATGTCAACGACGGTGCCGAGGTATATGTCCGGCTCCCGGGCGGCGGCGGAGGATATATCACCGTTGGCGACAGCATTGATATCGATCCGGATGAGCGGCTATGGAAAGGCGGATGGTTCAGCGCCTGCGGCAACTACGTAGATTGGATGGTCAGGGTCAATGTTGAAGGCATTAATATTACCAATGCAGTGTTTCGTGACACGCTTCCGCAGGGCTTAGAATTAGCCGAGAATTATCGGGGCGGCACTGATGTATTGGTAGAAGTTGGCTATATGTCGGGCGGCAGATTCCAGCCTCAGATGAGCTACTTCCCCGATGAATACGGCAGACTGACCGTGGGTTCTAACTACTTTACCGTTAATTTAGGCGATTTGGTTTATGGCTCATCAACGTCGATGCCTCCATATGGAAGTTTTCCGTATGCAATAACCGTGAGGATCATCTACAGAACCAGAATCGTAGCGCCTCAGGAGTACTATATCAATAATGCGCGCCTGACAGGCGGTGGCATTGACGAAAACGCCACCGCAACTGTCAGACCGTATCTCGGCGGTAATATACGCTGGTATGACATTGACTTCCGCGCGTACAAAGCAGTTTCCACAAGTGTCGATGGTAGTTACTTCCCTTTCGAATTCTTATTTGAAATCATTGATGTTTTGTTAGATGAAACAGTCGCATGGGGCCGTGCGATCGTGAATCAGGGCGGCGTGGCGACTTTAATCAATTTTTACTCAGACGCAGCCCGCACGATCAGTATGCTTGCCACATGGCCTGTTCTGCAAAATGGACGGCTATACAGACTAATAGAAATCGAGTGTTATAATCAGTGGGACGTGAGTTTCTCCGGCGGAGAAGACAACAGCAACGTGTTCCTGGTGTGCGAGAGTCGTGCCTATAACGATGTACTCTACATAATGGTTCACGTACTAAATAGTCCGACAGATCCAACAGACCCAACTCAGCCAACAGATCCGACTCAGCCGACAGACCCGACGCAGCCAACAGATCCAACGCAACCGACAGACCCGACGCAGCCAACAAATCCGACGCAGCCAACAGACCCGACGCAGCCAACAAATCCGACGCAGCCAACAGACCCGACGCAGCCAACAGACCCGACGCAACCAACAAATCCAACGCAGCCAACAGAAATCGAAGAACCCGCAACACCGTTAGGCTATCGGCCGACAGAGTCGACCCAACCGACAGTGCTGACGGAAATCGAAGAACCCACAATACCGCTAAGCTATCGGCCGACAGCGTCGACAGCGCCGGAAGCAAGGCCAAACAGAGTCAATCCGCAAACCGGAGATCCCGGCAGATCAGTCAATGCACTCTGGTTGCTGGGTCTCTCTTGGCTCTTCGTAGTCGCAGTAAATGCGCTGTATAAAAAACATTTTAGGTTCAAGTGAGGTTCTATCTCAGGCTAAATAAAAAAGATAGCCAAAGGATCCGCCGGTATATCCGGTGGATCCTTTGTAATTTGGATAAATGACTGGATAAATTATCCCATTATCTTCGCCAAATCCGCCTCCGGTGTGGAGATCGGCGCGACACCGAAATTCTCCACGAGGTAGTTCAGAACATTCGGCGACACGAATGCCGGGAGACTCGGGCCGAGCAATATGTTCTTTATACCAAGATGCAACAGCGAGAGCAGTATCGCAACCGCTTTTTGCTCATACCACGAGATTACTAACGTTAGCGGCAGGTCGTTCACACCGCACTCGAACGCATCGGCGAGCGCGAGTGCGACTTTTACCGCGCTGTACGCGTCGTTGCATTGACCCATATCGAGTATGCGCGGCAAACCACCGATAGTGCCGAGATCAAGGTCGTTGAAACGGTACTTACCGCAAGCAAGCGTGAGGATTATCGTATCATCCGGCGTTTGCTTAACGAAATCGGTGTAATAGTTGCGCCCCGGTTTTGCGCCGTCACAACCGCCGACAAGAAAGAAGCGTTTAATCGCGCCGGATTTCACCGCGTCGATCACCGTATCCGCAACCGACAACACCGCATTATGCCCAAAGCCGGTTGTGAATGTACCATTCCCACGCACTTCTTTGTAGCCGCCAAGCTCGATTGCTTTGTTTATTACAGGTGAGAAATCCTTTTCACCGCCGATATGTTCAAGGCCCGGATAGCCCACAGCGGCGGTCGTGAATACGCGGTCTGTATACCCCGGTTTCGGCGGCATCAGGCAGTTTGTCGTGAACAGAAACGCCGCCGGTACACCGTCGAACTCTTTCTGCTGATTCTGCCACGCGGTGCCGAAGTTGCCTTTTAGGTGCGCGTATTTTTTCAGCTCTGGGTAAGCGTGCGCGGGGAGCATCTCGCCATGCGTGTAAATATTCACGCCTTTGCCTTCGGTTTGTACGAGCAGCTTTTTCAAATCATGCAGATCGTGACCGGACACGACGATGAACGGCCCCGGCGCAATTGCGCGGCTCACGGTTGTCGGCGCGGGTGTGCCAAACGTCTCACCATTCGCGCGGTCGAGCAGTTCGAGCACGGTTATGTTGATCTTGCCGCACTCCATTGCGAGAGGCAATAACTCGTCAAGTCCGTATTCCGCTTCACCAATTGCCGCGAGCGCACGGCGAATAAACGCCGTAATCTCCGAAACATCATAGTCTAGCGCCAAAGCATGATACGCATATGCCGCCACGCCACGAACGCCGAGCAAAAGCAATGTCTTGAGGCTGCGCGTATCCGCGTCTGCGTCACGGACTTTGTACAGGTCGTAGAACGGCTGATCAATCTGCGCGATAAACTTCTCCAGCGCCGCGTCGTCGAAGTTGACGTTTGTCAGTGTCGCGAACAATGCTTCGAGCAGCAGGTCGTCTGTGACATCCGCGCCTTTCCGCGCGGCAGTGATTAGCGCGCCTGTTACTTCGTCCTGCAATCGCGCCGTGTTCGCGGATTTGCCGCATACCCCGGCTTTCAAGCAGCCCGTGCCGCCCGCTGTCTGTTCGCATTGCATACAAAACATAGTGTTTTCCATAATTATCTTACCTCCATAATATTTATTTCGATTATGATTTCTTTGCCGGATTTACCGACAGCCGCTTCAACCATTTGTGCCAAACCGCCGCAACATGGGACGCTCATTCGGTGAACTATCATGCCTGTTATTTTGTTATGCGCAATAATTTCCGCAAGCTTGTCAGAATAATCCGTGCCGTCGAGTTTGGGACAACCGATTAGGAGCGGTGAAGCAAACTTCACATTACCCCTGAATCCTGTGCAATCTGCGGCGATTGTCAAGTTGCCTTTGAATGCCGGACTTTGTGTAGCCGTCAGCTTAATCTGAATTGGCCAGTTGCCTTCCGTTTTACGCAACAGTTCGCTGTCACACAGGCAATCTTGATTTTTCGGTGCGCCAGAACCGTTGTAGTCAGCGGCTTCACGCTCAACAAAGGCGATAGCGCCTCTTGGGCATAACGGCAGGCAATTGCCCATTCCATCGCAGTAATCGTCCCGCAGTAACCGCGCCTTGCCTTCAACAATCCCAATCGCGCCCTCGTGACAGGCGTCCGCACACAGTCCGCAGCCAGCACACTTTTCCTCATTGACTTCAATAATTTTTCGCTTCATCAGCCATTCCTCCCACTGTTTGACTTTCTGCGCTTATTGTAGTACAGTAAACGCAACAGATCGGTTGGAAGTCCAACGAAATAGAGGCAAGTATGAAAAATAATATTTCGGCGCTGAAAAAATCGCAACTTTTTTCCGGCATTACAGATGAACAACTCGGCGCGCTCGTCAAATGCTTAGGCTGTACATTCAAATCATTCGACAAAGACAAGATTATTTACCACGCCGGTAACTGTGTGCGCGAAGTAGGGCTTGTCATCGACGGACGCGTACATATTGTTAAGGACGATGCTTGGGGCAACAGCAATATTCTCGCCGGGATATCCGAGGGCGAGATGTTCGCCGAGGCATTCGTCTGCGGCGGGGTTGATGAGCTGCCCGTGAGCGTGGTCGCGGCGGCGAAATCGGAGATCATGTTTTTCGATTTCAGACGCGTGACGGCGGCTTGTACATCAGCGTGCGCTTTCCACACTGCGCTGATCCGAAATATGATTGGCGTGATCGCCCGCGGCAATATCGCGCTGTCGGGGAAAATGGAGCATATCACCCGCCGCACAACAAAGGAGAAACTGCTGTCGTATCTGTCGGAACAGTCCCGGCTTCACAACAGCAATGACTTCGAGATACCGTTCGACAGACAGGGCCTCGCAGATTATCTGTCAGTCGAACGCAGCGCACTATCTGCTGAAATGTCTAAACTCAAAGCGGATGGTGTGATTAATTATCGTAAGAACCGGTTTGTGATATTAAGCATTTCTGATTGCCACAATGGGTTTGGATGAACAAAACTATTACTCTTTATCTTGTATTTTTCGTTGTGGCGTGATATAATTGTTGTTAGAAACTGTTGGCTATACGAGATGCAGGAGAATGATATGAAACTTGAATGGATAACGCCATTACAGGCATCTGAAAAATGGGGAATCACTGAACGGCAGGTTCAAGCAATGTGCAAGAGCGGAAAAATAATCGGCGCGTTGAGGGTTTCTCAAGTATGGCTTATACCAAATGATGCGCCGAGACCGCTTGATGGGCGAACGAAAGAAGCAAAGGCCGCCAAGCAAGAATAGGTCTATAAAGGACGAGGTTTTCGTATGGCTTTTAATGAAAATACGCGCGTGAAAATTCCCGCCATATTGCATTTGACACAACGCGGCTACGAGTATGTGTCTTTGAAGTCTGCCTAGCTCCTCTGCCAAGTTAATGCCTAGCGGACAAATAAAAAAAATCAAACAGGAGAGTGAGAAATGGACATTACCAAAGCGAAAGAGATTATGCGCAAGTACAACAAAGAGGCGTTCCATCTCCGCCACGCGGAGGTGGTCAGCGGCGTGATGCGCTATTTTGCAAAAGCATTCGACCCCGCGCGTGAAGCGCACTGGGCCGTTGTCGGTATGCTGCACGATATTGATTTTGAAGGGCATCCCGATGACCACTGCGTCAAAGGTGAAGAGATTCTGCGCACCGAGGGAGTTGGCGACGATGTCATCCGCTCCGCCATGTCGCACGGCTGGGGATTGACGGGCTCTGTCCATGAGCCGGAACATGTGATGGAAAAAATCCTGTTCGCCTGTGATGAGCTGACCGGTTTAATCGGGGCGGTGACGCTGATGCGCCCGAGTAAATCGGTCGTGGATTTGGAAGTTTCCAGCGTGAAGAAGAAGTTCAAAGACAAAAAATTCGCCGCAGGATGTTCCCGCGACGTCATCAGCCAAGGCGCGGAAGCGCTCGGCTGGGAGCTTGATAAGCTGATTGATGAAACGATTCTGGCCATGCGGACGATTGATGGGTGCTGAACAGCGGAAAGGTATGCTATGAAAAAGTTTTCGATAGTAATTATTGCGTTTATTATATTATTTGCACTGGCTGGGTGCGGACAAAACGGCGAGACAGACGTGGAAGAAGGCGTAGGAACAGAAGTAGAAACGGAAGCAGACACATGGACAGAAGTTGAAGAATGGCAAGAAGGGTCACTCGCGGGTTCATTTATACCAGATGAGCTTAGATTCTCGTCACTGGAGGAATTTTTATTAAGTTACCTTGGAGCCATGTCAAGTCGCGCCAGAGGCGGCGCTTTGTCAGAATTGGAAGAAAGTGTAGATTTGTTATCTTTGGAAAGATTCTATCTGCCGATGAATATACCTGAGGAATATCGGCTTTTTAGAATACTTGTTGACGAATATAATGTGAGCCTCTGGTTTTTGCCGGAAGAACATCTGGGTTCAGATATGGCTATTAGTAATGCAACAGCTAGTAGTAGGCATTTTCTTCTCGGCGTTACTCGAGGTTTGAACTTAGAAAATCCAAAGGCAGAGATTGTGGAAGGATACGGGATTACCGAAGAAGATTTGATTGATGGGAAATATTATTTCAACGGGTGGAATATGTTCATTTGGGGCTCTGAGGGTGAAATTTTGATACTATACACACCGTTACCTCCCGCCGTAGGCCTATCGGACAACGGCAGCGGAGATGACTTGGTGCAATTCACGGAAATGTACGTCCTTGACCTCACCGACGAAGAGGCGATTTTAGCTTTCCTTGGAGAGGGTGCTGAATAGCGGGAAATTGTTTGCAATTTATGCCGGATATGCTATAATCACTGTAAGCACACTGAGGGCGGTGAGTCCGGGCTGAACTCCGAAAGGAGGGATGCCGTATGTTTTGGTTTGATGCGATTTATTTGCTTCTAACCCTTGCGCTGGTTATTCTGGCGTGGTTAGCATATAAGGACAAGAAAAAATAAGCCGCCCTAGGACATAAGGAATGGCTTATTTTCTCTTGGTGTTTTTACATCTTGAGTTCAGCCTTACACCGTTAACAGTGTGCGGCCACAGCGCAAGAGGGAGTGTTAACGCACTCTCTCTTTGCTATTTTGTACCTTAATTATACCAAGGCCACACAAAGCTGTCAAGTGCTTATTATATAAGGCAAAATATCACCTCACACTAAATAACAAATCCCCATACGTCGGGAACGGCCAGTGGTTTCTGGCTATCATGGACTCCAGCTCGTCGGCGATTTCGCGCATTGCTTCCATTTTCGGCAGCACCGCGTCTTTGAAGTAGTGGGCTTTTGTCAGTTCGTCTTTCTTACCCTCGGCAAAACCGAGACAACTGTACAGCTGCGACACTTTTTTGTGCAACTCGGCTGAAAGCTCCGACAATCGCAGAATCGTGTCGCGTTCGTATGAGCAGTCTGCCTCTGGCAGGAATTTTTGCTTGGCGGCCGCAGTTTCAGAAAGCTCCCGCGTGAATGCGGCGGCGGCCGATAGGATGTCTTTCTTTGCCAATTTATACATCGTCACAGCCTCAATATTCAACAGACTGCAATAGTTCTCCAGCCTGATCTCCAGCCTGGCGCACAGCTCGTTTTTCGTGAAGACTTTATGCCGCTCAAACAACTCCACATTTTTATCGTGCAGCATATACGGCAGCGCATCCGGCGTTGTGGGGAGGTTTAAGAGGCCGCGTTTTTTCGCCTCCTGTGTCCACGCGTCGTCGTATCCGTTGCCGTTGAATATGATTCGCTTATGCTCCCGAATCGTGCGCTTGATTAATGCCTGTAGCGCGGCGTTGAAGTCTGGCTCGTCCTCCAGCGTATCGGCGAATTGCCGCAGCGACTCCGCGACTGCTGTGTTCAGCACAATGTTCGCCTTGGCGATTGACATGTTAGCGCCGACCATCCGGAACTCAAACTTATTCCCTGTAAACGCGAACGGCGACGTGCGGTTCCTGTCGGACGTGTCTTTCGGGAAGCTCGGCAAAACCGTGACGCCGATTTTCATCATCGCGTCTCCGCCGCGGGCGTACGGCTCATCTGACTCAATCGCATCCAGAATAGCCATCAGCTCGTCGCCCAGAAAGACAGAAATAATCGCCGGCGGGGCTTCTTCCGCACCGAGTCTGTGATCATTCCCGGCTGACGCAGTGGAAATCCGTAAAAGATCCTGATACTCATCCACCGCTTTGATTACCGCCAGCAGAAACAGCAGGAACTGCGCGTTCTCATGCGGCGTCTCGCCCGGGTCCAGCAGATTCGTTCCCTCACTTGTAGAGAGTGACCAGTTGTTATGCTTGCCCGAACCATTGATTCCGCCGAACGGCTTTTCGTGCAGCACGCAGATCATCCCGTGTTCCTTCGCCGTGGATTGCATGATTTCCATGATTAGCTGGTTATGATCCGTCGCGATGTTCGTTGTTGTGAACATGGGGGCCAGTTCATGCTGGGCGGGGGCGGTTTCGTTATGCTCGGTTTTCACAGGCACGCCGATCTTCCACAGCGCTTCGTCAAGCGACTTCATGTACGCCCGCACACGCGGTTTGATCGCGCCGAAATATTGATCGTCTAGCTCCTGTCCCTTTGGCGGTTTCGCGCCGAACAGCGTTCTGCCGGTATAGACTAGGTCTTTGCGTTTTTCAAAGATCGCCTTATCTATCAGAAAATACTCCTGCTCCGCCCCAACTGTGGGTTTTACCGATTTCGTGTCGTTGCCGAACAATTTCATAATCCTCAACGCCTCTTTATTCAGCGCCTGCATGGAGCGCAGAAGCGGCGTTTTTTCGTCCAAAGCCTCACCACTGTAAGAGCAGAATGCCGTCGGAATATACAGCGTGTTGCCACGCACAAACGCGTAGGAAGTGGGATCCCACGCGGTGTATCCCCGTGCCTCAAACGTCGCGCGCAATCCGCCGGACGGAAAGCTGGAGGCGTCGGCCTCGCCTTGAGTCAAGGCGGTTTCGGAGAATTTTGCACTCCCCCTGCCGTCAGCCGTCGGGGTGAAAAAACTCTCATGCTTTTCGGCCGTGATTCCGGTCATTGGCTGGAACCAGTGCGTATAATGCGTTGCGCCGAGTTCGATGGCCCAGTCTTTCATCGCCTCCGCCACCACCACGGCCACGGAATTATCAAGCTTGCTGCCGTCCTGCATAGTTTTCCGCAGCGCGGTATATGTATCCGGCGGTAGCCGGCGCTTCATCGTGTAATCATTGAATACATTTGCGCCATACATGTCCATAAAGCTGTGAACCCCCGTCTTGTGAGATTATGCGCGGTGAGTTTATGATATCGTGGCGGAGGGTGATTTGTCAAGAGCATCCCCCTTCCCCTTCGTGCGCGAAGGGGGCTTTGGTGAAAATTTTGGGGTATTCTGCTTCCCAAGGGTTTGGGATAAAACGTCTTTCCCCGCCCAAAACACATCTTGCACTCCCCCTGCGTCTTGTGATATAATTTGTCAGAACGTGGAATGGAGGGCTGGCAGATTGCGGAATCTTGTGAGTGTTGAGGATATAACCATAGAGCGGTGGGACGCGCTGTATTCCAGGTGTTGTGATATGATCGCGAATCCCGGTGAATATGTTGATTCATGCCGCGGCAAAGTGCTGGCCTCGCTTTTTTATGAGCCTAGCACTCGGACAAATTTTTCGTTCCAGGCGGCGGCAATGCGCCTCGGCGCCGGTACGTTTGGATTTTCCGATTCCTCGACAACGTCCATTTCCAAGGGTGAGTCTTTGGCCGATACCATACGGGTCGCGGCATCTTACGCGGATACGGTTGTCATCCGCAGCAAGGTAGAAGGCGCGGCACGAGCGGCCTCTCTGTACTCGCCTGTACCTGTGATAAACGCCGGGGACGGCGGACATATGCACCCAACGCAGACGCTGGCGGATTTGACGACAATCGCACAAAGACGCGGGCGTATCGAAAACCTCCGCGTCGGAATCTGCGGCGACTTAAAGTACGGCCGCACGGCGCACTCGCTTATTATAGCGCTCGCCGCATTTCCGGGAATTACGTTTCGTTTTATCTCACCGCGAGATTTGCGTATGCCGGATTATTCGCTTGATTTCCTACGAACTCGCGGGATCGAGTATGAGGAATCGACCTTGCTGGATGAATCCATGCCGGAGCTGGATATCCTGTACATGACCAGGATTCAGGAAGAGCGGTTTGAGGATAAGGACGAATTTGACCGGCTGCACGGCACGTATGTCTTAACGAAAAACCTGCTTGAGCGAGCCAGCGGCGACATGCTTATAATGCATCCCCTGCCGCGTGACGGCGAAATTTTACCGGAAGTCGATTCCGACAACCGGGCGGTGTATTTTGACCAGGTGCGCAACGGAATGTTTATCAGAATGGCGCTGCTGTTTGACTTTTTGCAGTTGCCGCGAATAACGCCCTCGCCGCCGGAATCGGACAAGCGGGCAATATGCCGGAATCCCGTATGCGTCACAAATAAAGAGCCGTATCTGCCCCCGCTGAATGCTGCTGATGGGGGCTGCGGATACTGCGATAAATAAATACTTTAAGGAGAATTTAAGTTTGAAACAGTTACAAAATCGCACGGATTCTAACAAGGCACAGCAAAGCAGGCCGCCCGTAAGCGACCTAAAAAAGAGGGAGTAAATCAGCCGGTAGGTGCTGTTACTAAGAACCCCTGC
>WQWC01000048.1 GCA_009785525.1 Oscillospiraceae bacterium
CATACCGGCTAAGAACTTGCTTGGATGTCCCGAGTATTTTCGCAAACTCATCTTGAGAAAGTCCTCTCTCCTTGCGTATCTGCCGCAAGCGGTCGCCAAAGGCGATGTAATTATCAGGCATATTGCTCCAACTCCTTCCTGTATAAGCATATTAAATCACATTACGTCAACATTTGCAATAGACAAATTGAAATTAAATAAAATTATCGCCAAATAGTTGACAAAGGTGTCAAAATCATCTATACTGCCCTCATATCCTGTTATTTTTTACGCCTTTAGTCACCGATTAGTTGACAAAATGGAGGTAGGCGTGATAGGTGGAATCAAAATCGATATTGCGCAAATCCCAAAGGTTGAAATACGCGTTTTTTGCGCCGTCATCCTTAACGCTGTGCTGCGTTTTTATGAAGACCCGGGAAACGTCGCAGAATTTGAGCGATGGCTGATTGAAATGAGAGGAGGTGAATCGAATGGACAGGAAACTAGCGACAAAACTCCGGCAGGAATACCCGACTCATGTGCCGGTTAGAGTCGCGGCTCCGCTGCTCGGAGTATCCGAGCGTCAGCTATCGCATCTTGTTGCCGAAGGTAGGCCGCCCTTTGCGGATATCGGCGCTAACATCGGGCACGGCAGCGGTATGTTCGCATCTACACGGAACGGCTGATTGGCGTACCTGAGCGGCGATATCATGGAGTGATAAGTGTGTTTAATATGCATAGAAACGAGGTGATTGCTTTCAAGGGGTAAAGACCGATTATTTATGGAGGAAATATGAAAATGAAAAAGAAGAAAACGAAACTGCAATACATTCAACTTAGGCCACTTATGCATCTGGCGCAATACGAAACGCTGGATTACTTATCCTGTCTGCGATTTTTGGACGTGGACAACACGAACGACCGGACAGCACTGTCCTATTTGTTCCGTCCGCTGACGAAAAATGATTATGTCGCGAAACACAAAGACGGCAGTGTCACCATACTAGCCAAAGGCCGCGCGCTGTTCCCGCATTTCAAGCCCCTGGTAACCCTGGGCGGCGGCGCGGCAGGCAGAGCGCGGGTGAATACCGTTTCAAAGATTGCGATGTTTATGAACATGGTTGACGTCGAAAGTGTTGCCTCGCCGGACGAATGGGATGAAGCCTGCTTTATCCCCTCCGCCTGCTGGCGAAAAATCCGGCCCGGTATCTTGAGTACGGCGCGTTTTTCAGGGATGCTGTTTGTTGGTAAGCGCAGGCTAGCTGTCTATGATATCGGCGATGGAAATATGGAATGGCAGTTACGCGCGGAGGGTTCATTGTTTTATCGTAATCATGGCGATTATGAGACGCGTGCGACCGGAATGTTATTCATTTGCGACGACGATAAACGGTTAGAGGTCGCGGAGCGCATCATCCGTATGACAATGTGGCAGCGCAAGCAGCTCACCGGCAGGGAGAGTACGCATGAAAGGGATAAGCCAGTGCAGTACGCGAGAGCTCCGATTCGGTTGAAGGCTCAGTATGAGCATGTATACCTTGCTACGCCGGCGTCGCTGTCAGAAATCATTGGAGCCATATATGAGGAGGAAGCGCATACCGCCGAATACCAGGGCGATAATGCAAAAATCAACGACCCCGCAGAAGGTGACTATGAGGCATGGCCTCAACGTTGTTTCATCAATACGGCCTCCGATCTACTGAAATATGTTTACTTCTTCGCGGCGGCCAAGGAGCTTATGCAGCTTCGCAAAAGGCGCGCCACCGAGCTGAATTACGCCATTATATTGCCGGAACGTGATTTTCCGATTTTAAATATGTACCCCGATGTTGCGGAGATGGAAGGGCTGGAGGTTATTAAGCATTATGAATATTGATTTGATTAAGACGCTCCGTGCCATTGAGAAGAAGATACGTCTGGACAACGTTCCTTCACTTGACGAGCTGCACAAGGCATACAGCCTGACAATAAAGCTGCGTAGTCAACTGCTCGGAGTTATATATGACGCGGAAACCTTCGGCGCGGCGGGAAATACTCCGAAACTGGCAGATATACTATCTGAGGGGAACATCGGAAACGAAATCGTTACGCTGACAATCAACGAGCCGCTGCCGTCATTGAAAGAATTGACCTCCGCTGTGCAGGAGCATTGGCTGGAACTTATACATACTGCCATCAGTAAGGCGGCACGGGAACAGATGCTGCCACAGTTCGAGAAAGCCTTTGTCTGGATCAAGATCGTGACGCCGCGGGGTACGAATAACGCAAGGCTGTGGGATACGTCGAACCGGGCGGTCAATCTCATCCTCAATAACCTCAAAGGTATCTTTTTCGAGGACGACAATCTCGAACATATGGCCTTTGGAGTGGTCGGAGAGTGGGGAGAAGAAGGTGTTACGATTATACGTATTCTATCATTTGCCTGATTACAGCGGGTTACAGATGTTATGAGGAACCCGTTCTCTATGGGATTTTCAAAATCCCATAGAGGATGTCTGGGGAATAAAATATCCCAAGCGTACTATGCCTTGGACAGTCGCGATGCGGTGTGATATGGGAGGGAATCCAGTCATGGCGGACAGAGGCTTGTTGAGGGGTTTAGAGAGTGTGGTTTGAGTGTCTTGCAAGCACGATATACAGAGTAGCGCGTGAGAAACGGTTTTACGGCAGGGACTGCCGGAAAATCGGTTATCACGCGCTGCGGACTTCGTTTAGATGCACCCTTAGTCAGACGCCCGCCGTCATCTCGGCGGGCGCCTTGTGGTAGTCAGAGCAGAAGTGACGAGGGCTGTCTCCGACCATGTGCTGACGGCTAACAGCAACCACCTCAGTTATTTACTCCTGAACGCTCGCTTTTTTTCACGATATCATCTTGACACGGCTATTAAGAAAATGGTAGAATGCTCTCGGAAATTGGCAATGCACAGGTGTGGCGTGTTGACGAGCATAGTACCCCTGCTGCGAAATTGAATTTAATTATGAATCATCAGGAGTGACATGTGGACGAGCAGAACCCTTCTGTTGTAAAGACGGCATAGGCTATTAAAGTTTGTGTCCGTATTTCTTTACATCCGTCCTTTGTCACGTTTTCTGTAGAGGTTATCCGCCCCTTATCGTGACAACGGACAAGGGGCGGTTTTTTTATGTTTCGGGAGGTTTTAATATGGTAAGAAAATTTGTGGGTAAATTCTCGATTTATCATCTTATGATAATCACATTGCTGGCCGCCCTCGGTATCGCAGTGAAAATCCCCCTGCAACCACTGGCGCAGATGATAACAGGGCCTCTGTTTGTCCCAGGAGGAGCTATGGCCGGCGGGATTTACATGATGTTCCTTGTCCTTGCCGTCTCTATAACTGGCAAAGTGGGAGCTGCATTGCTTTGCGGATTTGTGCAGGCAATCCTTGTGATGATAACAGGCTTGGGCGGCCATCACGGGGCGATGACTATCGTTACATATACTATGCCGGGTTTGGCGATTGACCTTTTGATGCTGATCTCTCGTCACAGAGGCTGTTGCCGTATTTGTTGCTTTTTTGGCAGCATGGTGGCGAATGTGACAGGGACTTTGCTTGTCGGTTTCGCGTTTTTTGCGATACCGCCCATTCCGCTTTTGCTTATGCTGTGTTCGGCGGCACTTTCCGGTGGACTTGGCGGAATTTTGGCTTGGTCGATTACAAAACAGTTGAAAAAGGTAGTCAAGATAGGTGCAGAAAAACCAACAAAAGCCAAGAGGTGATGACGTGAAACGACTTCTTGTAACACTGTGTGTTCTGCTCTGTGTATTTGCGATGGCCGCCTGTGGCGGAGCTGAGACAAGTTATCCCGATATCCCAGTGACATTCGAGCCTGACTGCCCGATTATGGCAGAGCTGATGAGCGATACGCCGCTGCGCTCGGTCGCAGACGCTTTTCACGACGCTTTGAGTGCTTTGGAAAACGGCGATAGAGTGCTCGTGTTTCTGCTGGACGGCTGGGGCTGGGAGAAGTTTCAGTACCACAGGGACATGCAGCCATTTCTGTCGAGCCTAAATCCTGAGCCTGCGCTTACTGTATACCCTCCGATTACGCCGGTGGCACTTGCAACTGTCGTAACGGGTGTGCAGCCGGATGTGCATGGAATACACAGCCGTGCCGACAGGCGCATGAACTATGGCGTTACGGATATCTTCGCCGAGGCCGCGAGGCTCGGCCGCACTGTCGCCTACATTCAAGGTCATTCCGGCATAATCCAAACAAGCCTTTTGCCAATTCTTTCACCAGACGCGGACGGGCTGTACGGCAGTGATAACGAGATTTTCGAAAATGCGAGACGGCATCTCGACGCAGACTTTCTGTTTGTGCATTTCCACGGCATTGACGATATGGGACATACATATGGGCCATATGCCGAAGAGGTTGGCGTAAGAATGGCGCTAATTGATGAATGCATTCAATATCTCGTGGAAAATTGGGGCTACGGCACAGTAATAATCACTGCCGACCACGGGATGCGCCGCATTTACGGCAATCCGTATCGCTTGGGCGACCATGGCAACATCTGCCACGAGGATATGATAGTGCCGTATATAATTACACAAAGGGGATCATCGAATGAGTGAACAACAAAAGAAAAAAATCGGCAAAAGCACAATAATCATAATTGTGGCGCTCTGCGTGCTTATCCCGGCTGTCGTGGTGCTTGCCATACTGCATCGCGGCAATATGGAAGAGCGGCTTGAGCTGCAAGCCGCAGGCGAGTTTTTGGTGACAGTCGGAGAGGATACGTTCAATGTCTCACTGGCCGATTTGCAAACCATTGGATCGGTGAATGTTTCGTCAAGCCCGAGGGGAGAATTGCGGACGTTTACCGGCGTACCGCTTGTGCGGATATTCGATCATTTCGGCGTGGATTATTCAGACGCCCGAACGGTTGTCTTTACCTCGCTTGACGGGTTCGTGACGGCAATATCAATTGGCGAAGCTCTGGACGAAACTAACACCTTTGTCGTCTTTGAAGAAGACGGAGAGCCGCTCGGCACAAGAGAAGAAGGCGGTCGCGGGCCATACATGATCGTCGTGGCGCTGGACCCGTTTCCAAACCGCTGGGCGAGATATTTGATGGAAGTTACATTGCAATAGGAGGGCGATTAAATGAAAAGAGGCAGATTAGTCAGACGTTTAGTGTTTATGGCGCTCGCGGTGATTTGCGTATTTAGCGTTATCACACCGGTAGCGTCCGCGCAAACAACGATCCGAATATTTATTGAGGGCGAACTCATCACACCGAGGGACGCGCAGGGTAGAACAGTGCGGCCGCAGATTATTGACGGCACAACATTTTTGCCAGTCAGGGCAATCGGAGAAGCGTTCGGCAGAGAGGTTTCTTGGGACGGCGCGACTCAAAGCGTGTTTGTAGGCAGTCGTCCGGCAACTGTTCCACCGCGCGGAAATAACATCCGTGTGTTCATAGACGGAACGCAGATAACGCCGCGAGATGCCACAGGGCGGATTGTGCATCCGTTTATTCAAGACGGTACGACGTTCCTGCCCGTCCGGGCGATTGGCGAGGCGTTCGACATGGACGTACATTGGGATTCCCGAAATCAAAGCGTTATTGTCGGACGTGGCACTTTCACAATAACAGCCGGAGGCACGACGCATACAGCGACAATGGCGGATATCCTCGCGCTAAATCCTCGCGCCGTCACACAGACACACAGAGATGAGGTGCGTAATTTCAGAGGTGTGCCGTTAGCGTCGATATTCACCCGCCTCGGGGTGAGTACCACGGGCGCAAGCCTTGTTACATTCCACTCGGAAGACGGATTTAGCGCAGCTGTGACCATTGCTGAAGCCTTAGACGCGAGCAATACATTCATCGTTATCGAACATGGCGACGGAAGTTTCCTCGGTACGATAGACACCGACGGACGCGGGCCGTTTATGAACGTTATCTCGCAGGATCAATTCGCGAACCGTTCGGCCAGATACATAACGGAGATAACGCTGTCGTGACGGCAATTGAGGTCAGAAATCTCTCAGTCTCTTACGGCGAATACAGCGTCTTGCGCGATTTTTCACTTACGGTGGAAGTCGGCGAGGCTGTACTGATACAAGGGCCATCCGGCTGTGGAAAATCAACACTGCTGCACGCTATTTGCGGGCTGATCCCCGGCGTTATCGACGCTGAATGTTCAGGTGAGGTGCTGGTGTTCGGTGAGCTGGTGCAAACTCTAAGTGTCGCGGAGCGGGCGAAGCGGCTTGGGATAGTGTTCCAGAATCCCGAAACGCAGCTTTTTTGCGATTCCATTGAAGATGAAATCGCGTTCGGCCTTGAAAATATTTGCACGCCCCGCGATGAGATGGCGCGGCGTATAGATGAAATGCTAAAACTCACAGATATTGAGAAGTACCGCTTTGCCTCGCCGAAAGAGTTATCGGGCGGGCAGAAACAGCGTGTGGTGCTTGCCGCTGTCATGGCGCTTGACCCGAAAGTATTGCTACTTGATGAAGCGCTTTCACAGCTCGACAGACGCGGTAAAGGGATGCTTAGGGAACAGTTCAGTCAGCTTCGCAGCGAGGGTTGCACAATGCTGATGGTAGATCATGACGATGAACTTGTATCAATCGCAAGTCGTATTATAAATTTATAAGTAATATTAAGGAGGAAAATAACATGAAGCAAAGATCGAAACTTAAGGTTCTCATAATGGTGATATTGGCGGTGGCGATATTGCTACCAACCGGCGCTATTATGGCATCCGCGCAGACAACCGCAAACCGCACAGTCAGTACCGCGAGGCTATTTGTAGACGGCAATGAAGTCGCAACAAGTCAAGGTGGGAACGAGCCGTTTATCATTGACGGTACTACGTACCTGTCAATTAGGGCGCTAAGTATAGCCCTCGGCGTCGATATGAGCTGGCGGCCTGAAACGTCGAGCGTTTACATAGGCAACGCGCCGGAGACGCAGACTATATTAATCGCGGGTGTTACTTTTACAACCGATGAGGTACTTGCTATCGGCATACCCGAAGATTTCACGACATATGTCGGCGATGAATTTACGGGCTTGCCGCTTGTAGATGTGTTGCGCAATTTGGGCGTTGACTATTCCAACGCCGCGTCCATCGTCGTAACGGCGGCAAACGGTACGGTGGCAACGATACCGGCAAGCGATGCTTTAGACCCGGAAAACGGACATTTGATTTATGAGGAAGACCGTGGTACGGTCAGGCTGATTATGGCGCAAGTCACATCTCGCGGAACGTGGATTAGAGACATTTTGGAGATTAGCCTTGATGTGCCGTCCGCGCACAGCGACATTGCGCTCGTAGTAAACGGCGAGGCAACTGCACCCACAAACGTACAAAACGTTGCTGTTCCACCGTTCATGGTTGGCGGCGTGATTTATCTGCCGCTCCGTGCGGTGGCTGAAGCGCTCGGCATGGATGTCAACTGGGATGGTGCGCAAAATGCAATTTACATTGGCGATGCACCGGACGCACTCGACACGGATGAAAATGCGTTTACTGTAACCGTCGGCACGGAAGTATATACCGTCACGATGGATGACATGGAGGCGCTTGGCTTAGTCGATTTTTACGCATTTGACCGTCGCGGCGGCGGCGAAACCCGCTTAGACTTCACTGGCGTGCCGATTGCAACCATACTCAGCAGCTTAGATATTGACCTTGCGGCAGTCGAAAATCTCCTGTTTATCGCGGCTGATGGCAGAGAACAGCCTGTTTCAGCGGAAGATGCGCTTAATCCAGCTTACGGATTCTTGGTGGTTGCTGAAAACGGTACCCCTCTCGGCACGTGGGCGGACGGCGGCAGAGGTCCGTTTATGCTGGTTCTCGCACAAGATTCATTCCCGCAACGCTGGAACAGAAGCATCGTTAATGTAGAAGTTGAGTTAGGTGACGCACCCGCCGGAATTTCAATAACAGGAACTAATGGCATGACACGCACTGTTACGCCGGATGCTATCATGGAACTCGGCGGGCGTGATGTTTCAGCGACAATAAGAGGTACTGAACGTAACTTCACAGGCGTGCCGCTGATTGATGTGTTCAGTCTTGCGGGCGTAAACTATTCCGGCGGCGACACAGTAATCGTTCGCTCAACGGACGGGTTCTCAGCGATACTTATGCTGGACGAAGTGCTTGACGCGACAAATTCGCACCTTGCATGGCTTGAAGACGGCGAGCCTGTGACTAGCGATGAGAACTTCCCGTTCATGCTTGTAAACGCGCATGATGTCGTTCCGGCGCGGTTTGCTCGATATGTCGCGGAGATAACAGTGCTGCTCCCGGCGGTGGAAGCGCAGGCGCACGAGTACGGCGATTATGAGTTTGTCATTGTCGCAGGCGGCACTCCGCACACTGTTTCGATGGATGATCTCGTGGCGATCGGCACGGTAGACTTCACCGCCGAACTTCGCGGGGAAACGTTGTCGCTTACAGGTGTACCGCTTGTGGAGATTCTGCGGTATCTCGACATAGATTACACGGCGTTTCCGACCGTGATTTCAGCGGCGAGGGATGGATTTACAATCGAATGGCCGGCGGTTGAGGCATACGATGAAGCCCGTGCGTTTATCGTCATCGGCGAAAACGGAGAGCCGCTGGACGAGCATAACGGCCCGTTCCGCACGGCGCTTGTTGGTGGGGCAGCCAACCGCTGGCTCAGACAGCTTAGCACGATCACTCTGCGATAACGCAATGGATGAGCGTTTCACGTTAGAGCTAAGAGACATAAGCTTTAGTTACCCCGCGAGGGAGAGGCGGCAAAACTTCTCCCTCGCAGTGAAACATTTCGTACCGTCGGGGCAATGCACCGCCATAATGGGTGAAAACGGAAGCGGAAAAACAACACTCGGCAAACTGGCCGCAGGACTACTGCGACCGGATGCCGGGTGCGTCCTGTATGACGGAGAGGATATCGCGGGGTGGAAACTGGGCCAAATCGGAAGACAAGTCGGTTATCTGTTCCAAGAACCATCGCGGCAGCTTTTTACACCGCGCCCGCTTGAGGAACTCTCATTCGCGCAAAAACTGCGCGGCGTTCCGCAAGACGAAGCCGAGGATAAAGCGACGGAACTCTTGCGGCAATTTGAGCTGGAGCATATTAAGGACAACACGACCTATACGCTCAGCCGAGGCGAAAAACAGCGGCTTGCTATCGCGGCGGCTATGGTGGCTCAGCCGCGCTTTTTCGTGCTGGACGAGCCGACGACTGGCTTGGATAAACGACGTCGCGGCATTTTGGCGGAGACACTGCACTCCCTTATGTCGAAAAACGTCGGCATTTTGCTCATTAGTCACGACTGTGCGTTTGTGGACGAGATGCAGGCGGATATACGGATCATGGACGGAGGTGGGCTTGTTGACGCGTAAATTGCAGCGGACAGTCCGCTTGCCTGACCCGCGCGTCGTGTTCGCGCTCGCGTTTGTTTTGTCTAGCTTTGCCGTCGTCATTCGTGGAAACCTATGGCTAATGATCGGACTTATGGCGGTATCGCTTTTATGCGCTGTTTGTATTGGTGTGGACTTTCGCCAAATGTGGCGCAGACTCAGGCGGCTATTGCAACTGCTTCTTATAGTTTCAATTCTGCGGAGTGTGTTCGCTCCGTCCGGGACGATTCTGCTAGAGCTTTGGGGTGTTCAAATCCTGACTGTCGGCGGTATTCAGATAGGCGCTCTGGTGCTATTGCGGCTTGGCCTCTTTATCACGAGTGGGGCGATGTTCACGTGCTACTCAGTGCGGGTACTTATTCAGGGTATGGTGCAGATCAAAATGCCCTATGAGCTTGCCTACATGGTTTCGGTCGGTGTGAGATTTATTCCACAGCTTGCCGAAGAACTCAAAGACAGTCTGACAGCTCTGCAACTACGTGGCGTTGTAATTGAGGAATTAAAACTAAAGAAAAAACTTTCGCTGTACACATATCTCATACTGCCGGTTATCGTTTCCAGTATGCAAAACGCGAAAGAGCTTGCAATGAGCATGGAAATGCGGGCATTTCGTGCGGAGCGGAACCGCACAAGCTTTTATGCACTCTCGCTAAAACCGAGCGATATCGTCATGCTATGCGGCATACTGGCCTTTACAATACTTATGGGTGTGATACTAATCGTAGGAGTTGATATATTTTGAAGGTACTTAGTGTTTGCGGCATATCTAAAAGCGGAAAAACAACAACGGTCGAGAATATTATCCGGGAACTCACAGCGCGCGGGCATCGCGTCGGCTCGGTCAAAGAGATTCACTTTGAGGCGTTTGAGATAGACCCTGACCCGCAAAGTAATACGCGGCGTCACCGTGCGGCCGGAGCGCAGCTTGTTTGTGCGCGCGGGATGAACGAGACGGATATCTTGTTTGAAGAGATGCTCCCGGCGGCGAAGATACTGGAATTTTACGAAAAGGACTATGACTGGGTCGTGATGGAGGGCGTATCGGACATCTGTGTGCCTACAATTGTCACGGCTCATAACGAAGATGACCTTGCCGAAAAGTGGAGCGATATGGCATTTTGCGTGTCGGGGCGCATATCGTCGCGGATTGAGGAATATTGCGGCGCCCCCGCGATTGACGCGACCGCTGATATCAAGCGGCTTGTTGACCTGATCGAACTAAAAGTCTATGACCGATTGCCAAGCTTCCCGCCGGAGTGCTGCACGGCGTGCGGCATGGATTCTTGCGACGAGTTTGCCCGTGCGGTCTTGCACGGCAAGAAACGGCGTGCCGATTGCGTTGCAGATAGAGGTGTCGAACTTTTGATTAATGGTCGGCGCATCGATATGGTTCCGTTTGTGCAGAATATTTTGAGGAACGCCGCGCTTGGAGTTGTCAGCGAATTAGACGGATATATACCGGGGTGTGAAATTGAAATTAAATTCTGAACCGATCCGCTTTAAGTCAAAGCAAAATACTGTTCTTTTGCGTAACGGTGTTGTTGAAAAACATTTTACATCCGCTGAAGCCGCCGCGTTTGAGGTGCGGGAACTCCGCAATTTGAGAGCGGCGGGTGTTCGTGTACCGGAAGTTTACGCACTTGATGGGGCTGTGATAAAAATGCAGTATATCCACGGTGAAACGCTGCCTGATCTTATTGCTCGTTTGGAAATTTCCTCTGATACGTCCGGCGTTGAAGCGGCGACGAGTAAAATTATCGACTGGCTTCGTGATTTTTACAACGCCGTTGACACAGATAAAACAGGAGAAATTCGCGGCGATATCAATGGCCGCAATTTTGTGTTTGACGACGCTTATTGCTGGGGCGTCGATTTTGAAGAAAAGGTTTACGGTGCGAAGGAAAAGGATATCGGGCGGCTGATTGCGTTTGTTCTGACCTATGATCCACCGGGAACTCCGATAAAAATGGAATTTGCAGATAAGCTTTTGCAACATGCTGTGCAGGTACTCCAAATCAAGCCGGAGGAAGTTTACCGCCGGCGCGATATGGAGTTCGAGGCCATGACTCGGCGTCGAGCCAAGAAGCCTTAGTTATACGTTGGAGGGCTGGTTTATGGATGATAAAGGACGCGGTGCGGATTTCCGCACTGAGTTGCAGCGTTTTCAGAAAATGTGGGATAATCGCGGTTCCTCCGTCGGAAGACGCACGGCTGAGAAGTGGAATGAGCGTGCTGAGAAATGGATAGATGAATTGGGTGAAGACGACGGTAACAAATCCATGATGGAGCGTGTGCGTGTCACGGCGGAGTATCTGCGTGCGCGAGGATTGCTGCGAGCAGAAGATACAGTCGTTGATGTCGGCTGCGGCCCGGGGCTGTTTGTGATGGAGTTCGCCAAAACGGCAAAACGCGCAGTGGGTATAGATTTCTCCGAGCGTTTTGTTGAATATGGAAATGCGCTCGCCATAAGTCAAGGCGTTGACAACGTCTCCTTTGAGCGGCACGATATGATTACGCTTGACGTTGACGCGGCGAAATTATCCAGGGCATTCGACCTTGTTTTCACGTCAATTACACCAGCGATGACTGGTAAGGGCGTTTTACCTAAACTCATGAAAATGAGCCGTGCGATGTGCTGCAACATATCTTTTGTGCATGTTGGAGACAGTCTTCTTGAGCGCGTCTCTCGTGACGTGTTCGGTGGTGAAGTGTATCCGAGACATGACGGCATGGGCTTTTACACGCTGCTGAATTTATTATTACTGTCTGGATATTATCCCGAAACGTATTATTACACAATCGAAACAAACAAGCGAGTAAAACCAGATTTAAGACTTGCGGAAGACATTGCGGTCGAATTGAATTTTAATTCGGCGGAGGATATCAATAAAATCCTGTCATATTTGGAAAAAGTCGGCGAAATGGAGCGACAATCCATCAGCCGTTATGGTTCGATACTATGGGATACACGAATCCGCGACGAACGAGGGCGTTGTGGATTGGGGGCGCGGTATTGAGACAACATTTTAACGCTACTTGGACTAGATATCTAACCTTTTTAATATGAAATAGCGGAGAAGTCAATTAGACTTCTCCGCTATTTCCACGTCTATCGCAAATACGTTCTTCACAACAATATGAAGAGTTCGTATCTGCGCGTTATGGTGGAGCTGGGCAGCAATCTGCCATTTCCCTGTCCAACGGAAAGCGGCGCGGTGCCGCTTGATTTGAGCGATCTTGATATGGCGCAACTGCCCATGTTTTCGGCAGACAGCCGCGACCTGCTAACTGAGACCATATATGTAGGCAAGGCGGTGATGAAAGCGCAGTTCTGCTCGGCGATTGATTGAGTGTGCAAATCCGCAAAAACTATGACAAACAAAAATGTTTATAGGATTATAATCGCAAAACTGTTTACAAAGTGTGGTGTATAGGGTATAATAATCGCAGGAAGGTGATTGCTATGATTCTTCGGCCGATGTATATTGAAAAAATCATGCCCTATGTGGATACGCCGTTTGTTAAGGTACTCTCAGGTGTTCGGCGCTGTGGCAAGTCTACTATATTGAAAATGATCGCGGAGGAACTACGAAAACGCGGCGTCCCAGACGAGCGGATACTGACATACAATTTTGATTCCATGCAACACGAGGACATCAAGACGGCAAAGCTCTTGTATGAAGCTGTGAAACAAAAGCTTTCTCCGGATAGCAAGACTTATCTGTTTTTAGATGAAATACAAGAGGTCAAGTCATGGGAAAAAGCCGTTAATTCTTTTATGACAGACTTCGATGTGGACATATATGTGACCGGCTCAAACTCCCGCATGTTGTCTTCGGAAATTTCAACCTACCTGACAGGCCGGTATATATCCATCCGCGTCTTTCCGTTATCCTTTGCGGAGTATTTGGAGTTTAGAAAGCATTATACTATTCCACTTTCACCTCTTAGCCAGAAGGAAGAATTTGCACGGTATCTGCGTTTTGGAGGTTTTCCTGCCATTCACCTGCAAGAATACACGCAAGATGAAGCGTACTCGATTGTAAGTGATATCTACAACTCCACAATATTCACAGACATCGTAAAACGCAATCAAGTCCGTAAGATTGATCAACTAGAAAGAATCGTCAAATTTGCTTTTGACAATGTGGGCCGGACGTTTTCCGCCGCATCTATCGCTAAATATCTGAAAAATGAACAGCGTTCCATAGACAATGAAACGGTGTACAGCTATCTGAGCAAGCTGGAAAGCGCATTTATCCTGCATCGTTGCTCACGATATGATATTCAGGGCAAGGAGCATTTGAAAACGCAAGAAAAATTCTACCTTATCGACCCGGCGTTTAAGTACAGCGTCCTCGGCTATACGCCGGGTAGCGTCGCGGCCATGTTAGAAAACCTTGTTTGCCTTGAGCTTCTGCGACGCGGGTATGACGTCAGCGTTGGCAAAATCGGTAGCGCTGAGATTGATTTTGTTGCTACGCGGCAGGAAAACAAGCTGTACATTCAGATAGCGGAACGGATTGAACGGGAGGAAACTGAGCAGCGGGAGTATGGCAAACTTCTTAGCATAGCTGATAATTACCCAAAGTATGTCTTGAGAGCGGATGAATTCGCAGGCGGTAATTACCAAGGTGTCAAGACCATGCACGTCGCGGATTTTTTGTTGAGCGGGGAATATTAGAATCGTTTATTGAAAAGCGGTCCCGCCATATCCGTCACCCCTTTTCATTGCTCAATATCCCATCTCTGTTCTTTATACAACACTGTATTATTTATGCCGTCACGTCACGGACAGCTCAGAACGCCTTCAGACCAGAGACAAGCACCGCATGTTGGCTTGACATTACCGAAGCAGTCGGCTTGATTGTCGTCGCGATAATCACAGCCGCCGCACTGTGTACAGGGCGAAAACTCAAACTTA
>WQWC01000049.1 GCA_009785525.1 Oscillospiraceae bacterium
GCAAACTCAGTATTTCATCTCTTTGCGCCACCGGTTGTGCGTCTGCGTTAGCTTGCTCATTTCGGGATCCGCAAACTTTTTGTTATTTTTATAATTTTAACTTGACTTCATATAGTTAGTCTCTCTTAGGGGCGGCCATTCCATTGCCCCCGCTTACAAATTAACTGCCAGAGCAAAACCGCCTGCCGGGATTCGTCTCATGGCAGGCGGTTTTGCCGCTTTTAATGTACCTATCTAACAGTTGGGTCCAAAAGGTAGAAGTAATTCCGGTCGGCTCTAAAGTTGCCTGCGGAATTGGCGCTGAAGCGTAAGTTTTGCGCGCCGAATAGTTCCACGGAAAGTTCTCTTGTCTCACCGGCGGGAATGGTTATGTCGAGCAATTGCACATCGGTGGCAGCGTTATAGATTCTGAGCCTTATGGTTGCATTCGCACTGTCAGCCGCATCGGCAGCCAAAGTAAACGCCAAGACATCGGCGGGGTTATCCAGGTTAAAAACTCTGCTGCTGGTTCCGGCGCCTGCTCCCGGCGGGAGGACTCTGAATCCGATTGTGGCATTGTGGGGCAGGTTTGCGGCCCCTTGAACCGTCGTCCAGTTACTGCCGGAAGCCCAGCGGCCTGCATCCATAATCGGTGTTGCGGCCGGAGTTGCTGTAGGCGGGGCTGCTGTATCGCCGAGCAGGACAGTTCTGGTTTCGGGGTCCCAGTCAACAGGAACATCCAAAAGTTGACTGATCGCGCGTACAGGTAAAAAGGTCGAACCGCCAAACATTATAGGAAACACCTGATTGCCGTTTACATCTGTCAGCGTTTGATTTTGCCCGTTAAACGCAATATTAATCGTTCTGGATAATGTCGCGGTGATTTGACTGTCACCGGTCGTCGCCGCGGCAACGACAAAACCGGCGGCAAACACAAGAACCAACACCAACGCAATACATAACTTTTTCTTCATAAATTATTTTCCCTCTTTTTTAAATATTATAGGTGGAACGCAGTCCATCTTCAAGAAAATGATACAGTAATTGTCGGCAACAATTGTGAACATTGTGTTAACAAAACCTTTAGGAAAGGCTGCCTTCCGCTCACTCAATCACCACGTTGTCAAACAAGCACAAGATCACCATCACGCCGTCGTCGCTGATTTCCGACCTTATCGGCAGCAGCGTCCTCCTGTCGAACCACGTTCTCTGGGTGACGGAGTCGTCTACGGCTGTTTCAATGGATATTGTGTTCAGCGCGCCGTATCTCTCAAACCCCGCGAAGGTCACGCGGCCGCCGTGCCACTCGGAAATCAGCAGCGGGAGCGCCATCGCCGGGGACAATCCACTGGAGGTCAAGGGGCCTGTTTCAAGCCGCACGCCGTCGAACACAATCGCCATGCCGTCAATCGTCACTTCGGCTGTGACCCCGGCAATCTGTTCCGGTGCGAGAATTGCGATCTCCCCAAAATCCGCGTCGCCGGTGTATCGTATCGTAAAGTTGTACACCCTGTCGCCGTAATCGGCTGTGACTCGCGCATCCAAGATAATCCGCTGTGCGTTTTCAAGATCCTCCCGAATCTCCTGCACAAGCGCCCCGGCTGACTGCCCCCGTCCCGCACAAGCGGTCAGCAATACCGCCATCACTAACACTGATATGAGACTACCGCGCTTAGACATTTTTCACTCTCCATTTTCAAATTTCCATCACCCGCTTCACCGCCTCCGGTAATGCGGCGATAACATCACCCGCTGTCACCGAGTATTCCCCAAGCCTGTCGGCGCAGATATCGCCCGCCAATCCGTGGATATACACGGCGGCCAAAACAGCGTCTTTCAACGGGAATTTTTGACCGATCAACGCGGCAATCATCCCGGACAGCACGTCGCCGGAGCCGCCTTTAGCCATCGCCGGGCCGCCTGTCGTGTTGATATACGCCGAGCCGTCCGGCAGCGTGGTAATCGTCCTGTGGCCTTTGAGTATCAGGATGCAATTGTGCGCGGTAGCGAACTGCCGCGCCTCGCCAACCCTGTCGCCGTGGGATAAATCCCCACCGAGTCTGGCGAACTCACCCGGGTGCGGCGTCAGAATCAACGGACACGCCGCGTTGTCCAATATATCTATATTCCCGCAAATCGCGTTTATGCCGTCGGCGTCCAAAATAACCGGCGTTTTTACGTTGGCAAGCATTGTACGGACAGTATTCGCAACATCGGGAGAGGATCCAAGCCCCGGACCTATCAGCAACGCGTCACAAGAATCGGCGCGGGATAGCAGATTATCAACGCCGGTGAGCGGGAACGGCATCTCTTCGTCCAGCGTTGCCGCGATAATCGGGTATATATCCCCCGGCACGGCGACAGACACAAGCCCCGCACCTGTTCGTGAGGCCGCCCGCGCCGATAGCACAGGCGCGCCGGTGTATCCCACGCTTCCAGCCAGAATCAGGACGCGCCCGTAGTCGCCCTTGTGCGTCAGCGGATTGCGGCGCGGCAAGCTGATATCCTCCGGCATGACGGCGTGTGAATCGGACGGTGCACTGTCGATAATTTCACGCGGGATGCCGATATCGCAAATCCTGAGTTCCCCGGTGAATACACAGCTCGGCTCCACGAAGTGACCGATCTTCGCCCGCGAAAATGTGACTGTCACATCCGCACGGACGGCGGCACCGAGAATCCGCCCCGAATCGGCGGATACGCCTGTCGGAATATCAGCGGAAATACAGCGGGCGCGTGAATCGTTAATCAAGTTGACCGCCGCAAGTGCGTCGCCGCGCAAGTCCGAGTTCAATCCGATGCCGAATATTGCGTCGATGACCACATCGCATTCGCTTAAAAACGCGCCGATGTCGGGCGTTTCGGAGAAAAGCTCAAGGTCCCCGCCTTGGACTTGCAGTTTTTGCAGCATTTCTTTGGAATCTGCCGTCAGCTTGTCCACCGAACCAACAAGAAACACCCGCGTGTGAACGCCGCGCTCGATTAAAATCGCTGCCGCGTCGATTCCGTCCCCGCCGTTGTTGCCCGTCCCGCAGAATACCGCCGCGCGAGCATCCCGCGCGGGGAGCCGCTCCATCGCCGCCATGGCGAGGTGATTCGCGGCGTTTGCCATCAGCAGTACCCCGGATATGCCGAGGTCGTTTATCGCGTATTCGTCTATTTCACGCATTTGCACGGAATTGGAAAGTTTCATTTTTAGCACCACCTCGTTTAGGCTATTTTACCACAATGCGCACGATGGGTACAATACCGGGGACATCCCCCATCCCCCTTCGTGTGCGAAGGGGGATGTTTTCCGTGTAGGGGCGCGCATTGCGCGTCCGTCTTACAGACATCCACACACGAACATCCGCCCGCAAATACCCAAACTACACAACCATGGGCGGACGGCCAATGGCCGCCCCTACGAGCACCCCGGCGGCTTCGCCGCCACCCCTCCAAGGAGGGGAGTGGAACGAGAATGTCATGCCAAAATTCCCCTCCCGTGGAGGGGTGCCCCGAAGGGGCGGGGTGGTTTCCCTCGTCCTAAGCCCCCTTCACGCATGAAAGGGAAGGGGGCTGTCCCCCGCAATTAAATGTTGCGTTATGTGACAAACTGTGATAAACTTCAAGGATGGCATATTGTGGGATTTGTTCCCTTTTTATATTTACAGAGGTGGTCATATGCAACAAAAACTCGAGCAGATAAAGTCCGAGGCGCTGGCGGCGATCCAAACCGCCGATACACCGGAGGGTATAGAGGCCCTGCGGGTGAAATATCTTGGCAAAAAAGGCGAGATAACAAGCATATTGAAGCAGATGGGCGGACTCTCCGCCGAAGAGCGGCCTGTCATCGGTGCGCTGGCTAACGAAATCCGCACAGCGCTGGAGGATACGCTTGCCAAAAAAGACGCGGAGATTGAAGCCCTGGTGTTACAGCAGCGGCTGATTGCGGAGAGCCTGGACGTCACCGAACCGGGCGCGGAGATAAAATTCGGCCGTCAGCACCCGATGTCGATTGTACTCGATGAAGTCAAGGACATATTTATTGGCATGGGGTTCCAAATCGCCGAAGGGCCGGAGGTGGAGCTGTCGCTGTATGGTTTCGACAGGCTGAACTCTCCGATAACCCACCCATCGCGGGAATGGACAGACACGTTTTATATCACCGAAGATGAATCGGTGCATTTGCGGAGCCATACTTCGCCCGTGCAAATCCGTGTGATGGAGGCGCAAAAACCCCCGCTGCGGATAATCTCGCCGGGACGCGCGTACCGCAAAGACGAGGTGGACGCGTCACATTCACCGATGTTCCATCAGATTGAGGGGCTTGTGGTAGATCGCGGCGTCACGATGGGCGACTTAAAAGGTACGCTGAATTTGCTTGCGTCCAAACTCTTCGGCGAAAGCACGAAAACACGTTTCCGCCCGCATCATTTCCCGTTTACTGAACCGTCCTGCGAAGTTGATGTGCAATGCGTCGTCTGCGGCGGTACCGGGTGCAGGACGTGCAAGTATGAGGGCTGGCTGGAGCTCTTAGGCGCGGGGATGGTGCATCCTAAAGTTTTATCCGGCTGCGGAATTGACCCGGATGTTTACTCCGGCTTCGCGTTCGGCGCCGGGATCGAGCGCATGGCAATGCTGAGATTCGGGATAGATGACATGCGGCTGTTGTTTGAGAACGATATGCGGCTTTTGGGGCAGTTTTAGGACATCCCCCTTCGCGCACGAAGGGGAAGGGGGATGCCCCCATTAGTTCTAACGGAGGATATACATGAAACTATCAATGAAGTGGCTTGCCGATTATACGCAAATCGACACAACGCCGCAGGAATATGCCGACAGGATGACCATGTCCGGTTCTAAAGTCGAGGCGATTGAACAGCCCGGGGAAGAGATCAAAAAAGTCGTCGTCGGGCGTGTGGATACGATTGAGCGTCACGAGGATTCCGACCATCTGTGGGTGGCTTCCGTCGATGTCGGCGGTGAGGCTCCGGTGCAAATCGTCACCGGGGCGCAGAATGTGCGGGCGGGGGACATGGTTCCTGTCGCGCTGCATAAATCGCGACTGCCGGGCGGCGTGAAGATAGAAAAAGGCAAGATCCGCGGCGTGCAGTCGGAGGGGATGCTGTGTTCGCTGACTGAACTTCAGCTCGACGTTCACGATTATCCCTATGCTGACGAGGATGGGATATGGATAATGCAGGAAGATTGCTCCCCCGGGGACGATATAGTCCCCGTCATCGGTGCGGATGATACGATTGTCGAGTTTGAAATCACAAGCAACCGTCCCGACTGCCTGTCTATGATCGGCTTGGCTCGTGAAAGCGCGGTGACATTCGGCACAGATTTTAACATTCCGCCCGTCACGGTCAAAGGCGGCGGCGGGGATATCGGGGAGATGCTCGCGATTGAAATCGCCGACCCGGAGCTATGTCCGCGATACACGGCGCGGATGGTGAAGAATATCAAGATTGCGCCGTCACCCAAGTGGCTGCGGCAGCGGCTCCGCGCCTGCGGAGTGCGGCCGATTAACAACATCGTTGACATCACCAACTACGTCATGCTGGAATACGGACAGCCGATGCACGCGTTTGATTACGCCTGTCTGACAGGTGATAAGATAATCGTGCGAACTGCCCGCCCCGGCGAGACGATGAATACGCTGGATGGGACGGCGCGCGACCTCACGCCCGATATGCTTGTCATTGCAGACGCGGACAAAGCCGTCGGTATCGCCGGCGTCATGGGTGGGGCGAACAGTGAGATTACCGAAGAGACAAAGTTTGTCGTCTTCGAGTCGGCGAATTTCAATGGCGTGTCTGTGCGTAAAACTGCCTCCGCGTTGGGGATGCGGACTGACGCTTCCGGCAGATTTGAAAAGGGCCTGGATATAGAAAACACCCTCCCGGCGGTGGAGCGCGCCTGTGAACTCGTGGAGCGTCTGGGTGCGGGTGAAGTCTGCGACGGTGTGATTGATATACGCGCAAAGACCATCCAACCCGCCACGCTGGCGTTGGAGCCGGAGAGGATCAATAAACTCCTGGGCACCGCGATTGATGATAGGTTTATGACGGAGACGCTGACGAAACTCGGCTTTACCGTAAGCGGCAATATGGTCACAGCCCCGTCATGGCGCGGGGATGTAGAGCATTATTCCGACTTGGCCGAAGAAATTGCCAGATTCCACGGGTACGACGTGATAGAGCCGACACTCCATGGTGGATTGTCAGTTGGGGAATTCACCGCGAAGCAACAGGCGGAGCGTTCTGCCGGGAAGCTCTGTCGTGCCTTGGGATTCTCAGAGATATATACGTATTCATTCATCGGACAAACCGACTATGACAAGATAGGCGCTGCCACGGATTCTCCGCTACGGCGCAGTGTGCGGATACTGAATCCCTTGGGCGAGGACAGGAGTCTTATGAGAACGACGTCCCTGCCATCAATGCTCGGTGCTCTCGCCGGGAATTGGGGTCACCGCAACTTATCCGCGAAGCTGTATGAGCTGGCAACGATTTACACCGATAAAGGAGAGCAGCTCCCCGAAGAGCGGCAAATCCTGACGCTTGGGTCTTATGGTGAGGACGGATTCTTCGACATCAAAGGCGTGTGCGAGGCGATTTTACGCGAAATGCGCGTTGACGATCTCAGATTCCGTGCTGAGACGGATAACCCGTCATATCATCCCGGACGCGCGGCGGCTGTATATTCCGGGGATACCCGGCTGGGGGTAGTTGGGCAGATTCATCCGACCGTGGCAAAGAATTACGGTATATCGCGCGATGTATTCGCGATTGAGCTTGACTTCACCGTAATGCTCAACTGCCACTTGGGCGAGATGACGTATACGCAAGTTGCCAGGTTCCCAGCTGTTACGCGGGATATTGCCGTTGTGTGCGATAAATCCATAACGGCGGCAGAGCTGACGGATTGCATACGCGCCGCCGGCGAGAAGTCAAAAATCCTGCGAGAAGTCAAATTGTTCGACGTTTACGCCGGGGATCAAGTCCCGCCGGATAAGAAAAGCATGGCATTTTCACTGAATCTGCGCGCAGACGACAGGACGCTGGTGGACGAAGACGCAGATGAGGTCGTAAAGGCAGTTCTGGCGGCGCTAGATGAGCAGCTGGGAGCTGTTATACGGTAGGACAAAACACCCGCCCGACTGCGGTCGGCACCCTCTTTACTAAAGAGGGCAAGGATGAGAGACGAGGGTTGGCCTGTAGGGGACGCGCCCCTGCGCGTCTCGCCGTACCCCCGTCCAATCCCCGTTCCCCGTCCAAAGCCCCCTTCGCGCACGAAGGGGGAAGGGGGATGTCCCCATGCAACCACGGACGCGCAATGCGCGCCCCTACGACCACCCCGGCGGCTTCGCCGCCACCCCTCCAAAGGAGGGGAATGGGGGAACGCCACACCAAAATTCCCCTCCCGTGGAGGGGTGCCCCGAAGGGGTGGGGTGGTTTCCTCTTCCCGGTTTTGCAAAGCGGGCTGATATGGAATCAGCCCCTACAGACGACAAACAAATACAGACATTCCGGCCAAGGGCAAAAATGCCCTGACGGAGAAAGGGTTGAATAATGAAAAAAATCGCAAACATACTGCTGTTGGCAGTTTGCCTCGGACTGATCCTGCCAACCGTGGCAGAGGCGACAAGGTTGGCTAATTTTGAAAGAACGCGTGAATTGGCCGCGTTTTCAGACGTGGTTGAGGGGCGTTGGTATCACAGCTACATCCGCTCGGTGCATGAATTTGGCGTCATGGGCGGGCGTTCCGATGAGCTGTTTGCCCCGACAGAAAGATTGACTGTGGCGGAAGCTGCCCGGATATCAGCCGTGCTTCACAGTACATATCACATAGGCAACGCGGATTTAGGGGTGGGCTCACCCTGGTACTTGCCGTACATCGCCTATGCCCGGCGTAACGGGATTTTGCCGCGTGAGTTCAGGGATCACAATCAGCCTGTCTCACGGGCGGATTTTGCCGTCATGCTGGCAAGGTCGTTGTCGGCCGAGTCTATAACGCCGAAAAACAACATAGCGGACGGCGCGATCCCGGATGTGCGGGAGGGGTTCGGCTTCGGGCCGTATGTATATAAACTCTACAGGGCCGGTGTTATGGCAGGCCGGGATTCTGATGGCACTTTCTATCCCGCGCGGTCTATAACCAGGGCGGAAGCTGCGGCGGTAATCGTGCGGATGGTAGACGCCGACATGCGGGTACGTGTCGATCTGCTCTCGCCGATGTCTCCGGCGGAGATATACAGACTAGCCGCCCCGGCGGTGTTTTACATAGAAGTTTTCGACAGGGACAGAGACCTCGCCCGTACAGGCAGCGGATTCTTCATCAGCAGTTGCGGAATGGCCGTGACAAATCACCACGTTATGAACGGTGCCATTTACGCGCATGTGATTATTGACGGCGAAACTTTCGACGTAACAGGGATATACGACTATAGCTGGGGAAAGGATCTTTCGATCATACACGTGGACGGCGGGCCGTTCAGCTATCTTGAAGCGGGGGATTCCGTGAATCTGCTCACCGGCTCCCCGGTGTACGCGCTGGGCAGTCCGCTGGGGTTGCAGTCTACATTTACAAGCGGCATAATCTCCAGCGTGCGGCGTTATATAGATGGGTTTGAGTTTATCCAGACAGACGCGCCGATCTCGTCCGGCTCCTCCGGCGGGGCGTTGCTGGATGCGGCTGCGCGGGTGATCGGCATTACAACAGCCGGAATGCTGAGCGGGCAAAACCTCAACTTCGCCGTGCCAATCCACTTGGCGCTTAATATGAACCGTGAAGAGCATGTCCCGCTGCAATCGATCCTGAGGGCGAATACGGTGCATTACATGGGGTTCTATCCGCTGCCGTCTTTCGGCGCGTTTGCTGGGGTGCAGGCGTTTTTCCCGGGTGAGATTCGCGGCGGGATAGCGTATTCCTATTTGCGGTCCGACCTGCCGGAAGACCCGGCCGAGTTTTACGCGCTTATCAATGCCTACAGAGCGTTTTTAGGGCAGGAGTTTTTCGCGTTCGACGGCATGACTATTAGAAACGGCCTCCCCGTCATGGTGTATTATAATGCGAAGCACGATATTCTCGTGATGTTCGGCACAGAAACATTCCGAGGCAGGGAAGTGTTCACACTGTGGATATCGTAGCACGGTGAGGAGGGCGGACAATGCAAATCCATAAATACTCAGAACACGAAGACATTGACGCCGTGATGAGAGCGGGCGAGCCAATGCTTGCGGTGATTTCGTTTGACGGCAAGCAGGCGTACATGGGGCATATTGACGAATGTATGGAGCATCATATCCTGCTTACAAAAACCGGGATGTCAGGCGCGGATATAGACAAGTATTTCCGCATCATTTTTGATAATGACGGCGCGGACTGGACGTTCATATGCCCGCCGGACTATAAAGCCATAACGGACCGCACACGCCGTGTCGCCGCCTTTTACAGGGATGGATTTGCTGTTATCTCGGCATTCCTGGTTGAATTGGGATTGCTGGTGGACATAAAGATTCCAAAGCGATACAGACGGCATATCGAGGCGTTGAGGGACGAGTAATTCCCTGTAGGGGTGGTATTTTGCCATCCGTGGGGTTTAAAGAATGAATTTTGAAAGAAAGGTGGAGAAGCTGAATGAACAGAATTTTAGAATTACGGGAAACAGCCGGATTAAACCAGGCGGAACTCGCTGAAAAGATCGGGGTATCCCAAAGCACGTTGGCGTCTTGGGAACTCGGGGAAACTGAGCCTGATGTTGACAACATGGTAAAGTTATCCAATTGTTTCGATGTAGCTATTGATTACTTGCTGGGACGCACAAATCGCACCTGTCTATTTTGCGGGGGAATGTACGATACAAGAGAAGACATAAGCTGCCCTCACTGTTTGGTCGAATCAAGAGGCTAACACACCACGGCTTGACATGAAAAACATAATAACAAACGCGCTGTCAAATTGTTTGACAGCGCGTTTGTTTTTTAAGGGATAAATTAAAGAGTATTTGCCGTTTTCTCAGGATAAAAAGAGGCCCTGTAGCCGTTGCGGCTACAGGGCAAAGAAAGGGTTGTGGGATAAAGATATGAGCTTACGTCCCGTTTGGGACAGGCATCCTCATGCCATTGGATAAGCTGTACCTAGATAATACTCCATTTATTCGTCTTTGTAAAGAGCTTTTTTTGTCGAATTTCAACTAGTTTTGTCTTGTTTTCAGGCGTCGGCCATGTAGGGGACGCTGTCTCCAATGTTCCGTGGTTGGATTTCCCGCCAACCCATGGGGAGACGGGGGTTTGAACTGGGATACGGCGGGACGCGGAGGGCCGCGTCCTCTACAAATTATTACGCACCCCTGCGGCGAAGCGTGAATAATATGAAAAAAGAGAAATCCAAATGTAAGGGGAGTAAAACTATGAATTTTGCTGTTATAGGCGGCGATATGCGTCAAGTTAAGCTGGCTGAACTGCTGGCGGAAGACGGGCACAATGTCGCCGCCTTTGCCGTAGATAAAGAGTACATGGGCGCGGGCGCTGTCACGCGGAAAGGCTCCCTGGAACTGGCGGGGACAGATTGCGTTATCCTGCCGCTGCCGGTGATGGGGAAAGAAGGGCTGTTGAGCACGCCGCTGTCATCAGAATCGCTGACGATCCAAGATACGCTTTTCAACTTGCCGCCAGAAGCGATAATCTGCGCGGGGAAAATCGACCCCGCAACGCGTGAGCTTGCCCGGCACCGTAAGCTGGAGCTTATAGATTACCTAGAGCGCGAGGAGTTCGCCGTGGCAAACGCCGTCTCCGCAGCGGAGGGCGCGCTCATGCTGATTATGTCTGAAACCGCAGTGACTGTACATAACTTGAAAATCCTTGTCACAGGCTTCGGGCGGATTGGCAAAATTCTGTGCCACAGGCTGTGGGGTTTGGGCGCGGAGGTATCGGCTTACGCAAGAGAGTGCGCGGATCTGGCCTGGATTAAAGCCTATGGCTATCACCCGGTAGACCCGGGCGTGCTGGATGATAGTTTGCATGAGTTCGATGTAGTCGTCAACACCGTTCCGGCGCGGATATTCGGGGAATCCCGCCTGAAAAAGCTGAATCCCGGGGTCTGGTGTTTGGACCTTGCCTCAAAACCCGGAGGGATAGATTTTATTAAAGCGGCGGAGCTTGGCGTCCCCGTCTTGTGGGCGCTGGGCTTGCCGGGGGAGATTGCTCCGGTGACATCCGGCGCGGTTATCCGGGATACTATCTACAATATTCTAAAGGAAGAGGGAGCTATGTAATGAAAGGGATCACAATAGGCTTCTGCCTGTGCGGGTCTTATTGCACGTTTGATTCCGCACTCACGGCGCTGGCTGATATACGCAAACACGATAGCGTATCCGTCATGCCGATTATGTCGGAAAGCGCGTACACGACCGACTCAAGATTCGGCACTGCCAGGGAATTTATCGACCGCATAGAGCTGATGTGCGGAACTGGCGTGATAAACAGCGTTACCCAAGCGGAACCTATCGGGCCGAAAGCGCTGCTTGACATCCTTGTCATCGCGCCTTGCACCGGGAACACGCTGGCAAAAATCGCCAACGGAATCACCGACACCGTCGTGACGATGGCCGCGAAAGCGCACCTGCGGAACAACCGCCCGCTGGTAATAGCGATATCCTCGAACGACGCGCTGTCCGCCAATGCCGCGAATCTGGGTGCATTGCTCGCCCGGAAAAACGTATTCTTCGTGCCGTTCTATCAAGACGACCCAGAGGGCAAACCGACCTCGCTGATATCAGACCTGTCCCTGTTGCCGGGCACAATAAACGCCGCGTTGGATGGCCGGCAATTGCAGCCGCTGCTCACGCGGGCATAGAGGGCGGGGGCAGCCCCCGTCCCCCTTCGTGCGCGAAGGGGGCTTTGGACGATGGACGAGGGGTGACCACTCCCCCGTACGGGGCACCCCTCCGCAGGAAGGGAATTTTTGGCGCGTACTCCGTCCCATTCCCCTCCTTTGGAGGGGTGGAGGCGCAGCCGACGGGGTGGTATCCTTGGGCGGTATGGCAGGGGTTGACTATGCGTTTCCACCATGCAGGGGACGCGCAGGGGCGCGGTCCTCTACATGGGTTGTAAAGGTTGCTCGGAAAAACTTCAATCCTGCGCTAAAAACCCCGCACCGGTCTATTTACGGAATACTTTTATAATGGTATAATGGACGCAACGCGTTCATTATACCCGCGCTCACAATAGATAATTGTATATTGCGCTCAGGAGTGAAATGAAATTGAACAGAGAGAGTAGATTGTCAAAAAAACACCTTGTGCCGATTATAGTAACTTTTTTCGGATATATTGTGATTGCATTATACTTTAACTCATTAGGCCCGAACGCACCGGTTATTATGGATTTTTACGGGACATCATACGCGCAGCACGGGTTCTTAATGACCATGCAGTCGGTAGGCGCATTGGCCGCCGCTATTTTCTTCTCGCTGCGCGGGGAGCATTATAACAAAATCAATATGATCGCCGCCGGCATACTGCTGTTTGGCGTGTCAAGCCTTGCGGCTGGATTCACACCGCCGTACGCAGCCCTTGTTTTTATCCTAATGCTATGCGGAGCCGGTGCGACAACGACAGACGTTATGCTCAACGGCATGATTCCGGAACTTTACCCAAAACATAAGAATACACTGCTTCCCATTCTGCACGCGTTTTTTGGCGTGGGCGCAATGATAACGCCGCTCATTGTCACCGTTATGGTGAATCCGGATATCCCACTTACTTTTGGCAGGCCGCTTTTATTATTCGGCGCGCTGGGAATTCTGGTATCACTGGTTTTCTTTATCGCCAGCAGGCGCACGCTTGCTGAAACGCCGTATGTCGATATGGACGCTGTCAGAAAGAAAATCTCCGACAATCCTGCTGATTTTTACAAGGAGAAAAAGGCGTGGATGTTTCTTGCTGCGGCCGTCTTGTATTTTTCTTTTCAGCTTGGGCTTCTCAGCTGGCTGCCGTCTTACTGCCGCGAAATAGGTATGGATTTCAACACGGCCGGGACTATGTTGACGGCGTTCTTTACCGGTTCACTTGTCATGCGTTTTTGCGGGGCGCTTATTCTCAAGAAGATAACGGCGCGGAAAGCGTACATCATGTTTAGTCTGCTTTCCGCCGTAATTGTCGCGGCGGCACTGTTTATGACATCCCCATCGGTAATGCTGCCGCTGCTCGCCGTAGGCGGATTCCTGCAGGGGTCGTGCGTTGCGTTTTTACTGCTGATGTCAACCGCGGAATTCCCGGACAGAGTCGCGTCCGCAAGCTCGCTTACATTCATCGGGCTGAGCCTTGCCGCCATGGTGACTCCCCTTTGGATGGGAGCGCTTGCAGAATTTACCGGCTTCTTGACCCCGCTGCTGATGGTGTGCGCGCTCTTGGCATTGTCAGGACTCCTTGTCATCAAAGCAACGAAGCCGCCCGGTAGATAAGCGTGGGACAACCTAAATTTTTACAAAAAGTTCAAAAAATCCCTTTAATTTACAATTGACAAGAAGTTTCTAATAGTATATAATATCAATTACAGAGATGTGCATATTTTTAATTAGGAAGGACACTTAAATACAAGATGAATAGAAAAATTAAGAAAATGTTTAGTTTACTTATCGCGCTTTTAATGGTGGTTACCCTGATACCAACAGCGATTGCAACCGTTGAAGACGCAGACCATCCGTTGGAGGATATCGTAACGGAATATCCAGCCGAACCCGGCGATTATGACTATGACGACAACAACGACGATACTTATTATGTTGAAGACGAATACGTGCATGAGTATCCCGAATACGAAGCTTTGGGCGAGCTTAATCCCGTTCCAGGATATATTGATATTGTAGCGTTTAGTACGCCTGTATCTACCGCGGCCGAGTTGAGGGAAGCGATTGCACTGGGCGGTACACAGGTTATCGAACTGGCGAATGATATAGTTGATTCACTTCCTTCTATTCATATCCCGCCGGGAGCTGATATCACACTTACCAGCGGGCCGGGCGGGCCGTTTTCCCTTGTGCGAGCCGCCCCGGCCCGGCATTTTGTAGTAAATGATGGTAGCACACTGACCTTAGAAAATGTTACTATAGACGGCGGCGGATCGAATTCACAAGGCGGCGGAATAACTGTGCAGAATGGCGGCTCCTTATACCTAAATTATGGAGGCACAATCACAGGTAATCGTTTTCCTATAGGCGGAGGTGTATTCATAGATGTGGGCGGCACATTTACTATGAACGATGGCCTAA
>WQWC01000050.1 GCA_009785525.1 Oscillospiraceae bacterium
ATGATATCGCTCAATATCACCCGAACCAACGGGGAACAGCTGTCACAGTTTCTCTATCTGCTGGGGGTAGTGCCGGTTTGGGATGGGCTGGAGCGTGTAACAGGTTTACGGGTAATGAGTCCGAAAGAGATTGGACGTCCGCGGATTGACGTCACGGTGCGGATTTCCGGCGTATTGCGTGACACTTGGCCGACCGTGGTAGAGCTGATGGATGAGGCGGTGCTGATGGTTGCGGCGCTGGACGAAAGTGACAGTGACAACTATATTCTGAAAAACCTGCGGACATACCGCGAACAAAAAGACTTGCCGAACGATGACCGGCAGGGCGCGATACGCATTTTCGGGGATGCGCCCGGCACATATGGCGCTGGGCTTGATCTCGCGCTTTTAGCCAGTGCGTGGAAGGATGAGGCCGATCTGGTAAAATATTTTATACATGCCTCCGCTTTCGCGTATGGTCGGAATCTTAACGGCAGAAAAAGCATCCGTGAATTTATCGACACCGCCAAAAATGTGGATCTGACCACCGATGCGGCGGCGTCACGCAGGAATACCTCGTCAGGCAAGTTCGGCACACAGGTTCAGGGCGGGTATCGACTCGTTGCAAAGCACCTCGGAAAAAAGACGATCCGCCAATATCAGAGTTCTAGTGAGCGCGGTCGTGAAGTCATAACAGAATCTTTGGCCGACAGCTTGAAGCGCACAAATGAAGAAACGCTGCTCAATGAATTTTGGAAACAAAGCATGATAGCGCGCGGGTACGACGGCGCTTCCGACATAATGAACATGATTCAAAATGTGTTCTCCGCGCAATGCGTCACCGATTGCTTCACAGACGATTTCCTTGACAAGCTGACAGAGGAATATGTCAACAATGAGCAAATGCGTGAGTGGCTTGCTGAAAACAATCATTTCGCCCTTGAAGAAATCGCCAGGCGGATGCTGGAGCTGTACACGAGAGAGAAGTGGAATCCCGATGATGAAGTCCTTGAAAAACTCAAGGAAAATTATCTCATTATTGAAGGAGACATTGAAGAAGGCATCGAAAGCGCGGGTGATATACAGGGCGGAAATGTTGAGATATTAAACGACGCCGATATTGAGAGTTGGCAGGAACAGCTGGTGGATATCGAGCGGCATATTAACCTGTGAAAACTAATCGCCAGCGAAAAAGCTCCCTCGGCATATGCCGAGGGAGCTTTTTAAGACTACAGTCCTGTTTCCAAAATCTTATATACGCTACCCATATCCAGCGCGGCTCTTACTGTGTCTGCCAACAAGTCATACTGCGCTTCTTTATACTCCGCCGGAACTGCCTCGGCGCGGCGGTTTCCCGACAGGCTATCTTCGTCATCAATATCGAACTTGGCGTATGGGATAACACCTGTAACAGGGATTTTGACAAGATCCTCAATCATCTTAAGCCCTGGTTTCAGTATCTCAACATCGCCCCGGAACTTGTTTATGACCAGCCCCTTTATCATTGCCTGCTCGTCAGGCTCAAGCAATTTCACAGTACCATAGAGCGCGGCGAACACCCCTCCTCTGTCGATATCACCGACAAGTAATACTGGCGCTCTGACCATCTTTGCAAGACCCATATTGACGATATCGTTACGCTTTAGGTTTATTTCAGCCGGACTTCCTGCACCCTCGATAACGATTATATCATGTTCGCGCGCCAGACTTTGATAGGCGTCCATTATTTTAGAAAACAATGTTTTTTTGTACTCGAAATACTCCCCCGCGGGCATATTGCCAAGTGATTCCCCGTTCACGATAACCTCGGAACCCATATCGCTAGTCGGTTTAAGCAATATCGGATTCATGCGCGGGTCGGGCGGTATTTTGGCTGCTTCCGCCTGCATGGCCTGCGCCGTGCTCATCTCGCGCCCATCGGGCATTATATGGGCAAAAGACGACATGTTTTGTGATTTAAACGGTGCGGTCTTATAGCCGTCTTGCCGAAAGATACGGCAAAGCGCCGCCGTCGTAATGCTTTTCCCTGAATCAGATGCCGTGCCTTGTATCATTATCACTTTGGCCATAGTTACCCCTCAATCCGCTCAGCCACGATTTGCGCCAACCGTGCATCTGTGCCGAGTGTTTGGCCGAGAACGATTTCAATCTGTGGATGTATTGCTTTGAATTCAGCCACCTCTTGCGGGATATCTTCTTTGATATGCACACCGTCAAACAAAAAGTACGGCACGATTTTTACACGTGTGACGCCCTGTGTCATCAGCAGAAGCAGGCCTTTTTCGATATTTACGTCATTAAACTGCATAAACGCCACCTGTATCAGCTGTTCCGGCAATAAGCGGCGCGTTTGTTCGGCGATGCTTTCCATCGTCTGTACCGATTCCGGTGCGCGGCTCCCATGTGCTAATAATAATACTCCGTCCATTTATAGTTGTCCTCCTAATTCAATCGTTTTATCTATTTCAGATTCAGTATGCGCCGCTGATATAAACATTGCCTCAAACTGCGCAGGCGCCAGATAGATTCCATTTTCCAACATGTGCCTAAAGTAAGCGGCATAGGCTTCTGTGTCGCTTTTTATGGCGGTTTCATAGCTTGTAACGGGCGATTTTGTCATAAACATACAGACAAGTGAGCCGATTTGATTCACGGTGTTGCCTATTTTTGACAGTCCGTCTGCCAGTCGTTTGCCGAGTGTTTCAATATGTGTATAAATCCCGGGATTATCGCGGAGCTGTGTGAGCGTCGCGATTCCCGCCGCCATGGCCACGGGATTGCCCGACAGCGTCCCGGCCTGATATACTTTCCCGAGCGGGGCAACGGTTTGCATGATATCCCGCCGGCCGCCATAGGCGCCGACAGGCAGTCCGCCTCCGATTATTTTGCCAAATGCCACCAGGTCAGCCTTTATCCCAAAACGCGCTTGCGCCCCGCCGGGTGCGAGACGGAATCCCGTTATTACTTCGTCAAAAATCAGCAGTGCGCCATACGCATCGCAAAGCTTGCGCAGCCCCTCAAGAAAACCTGGTTCCGGCAGAATAACACCCATGTTCGCGGCGACAGGTTCGACGATGACGGCGGCGATTTCGTTTTTGTTTTGCTCAAACAGGGTTTCGACGCTTTCAAGATCATTATACGTTGCAATCAGTGTATCTTTTGCCGCGCCTGATGTCACGCCGGCACTGTCGGGTGCGCCGCCGGTCAGTGCGCCCGACCCGGCTTTGACCAGCATACTGTCGGCATGTCCGTTATAACATCCCGCGAATTTTATGACTTTCTCCCGGCCTGTAAACCCACGCGACACGCGTAAAGCACTCATAACAGCCTCTGTACCGCTGCTCGTCATACGCACCATTTCGAGATTTGGCACCATGGACGTCATCAACTCCGCCATGTCTACCTCAAGCGCATTTGCCGCGCCGAAACTGAGGCCGTTTTGCGCCGCTTTAATCACTGCCTCGCGTATAGATTCGTGGTTGTGGCCAAGTATCATCGGCCCCCATGAACCGACGTAGTCTAGATAACGGTTGCCGTCAACATCGGTAATATACGCGCCGTCGGCGCTTGCGACAAACCGCGGCTGTCCGCCAACGGCCTTGAAAGCCCGCACCGGCGAATTTACCCCGCCTGGAAGAAATCTTTGCGCACGCAAAAACAGCGAATCAGACTTTGCCGTACCTGTATTCACACTCATCCTATATCCCCCTTTTGAATGGCCCCGGCAATTTCATTTGCGTAGTAGGTGATGAGCATGTCCGCCCCGGCGCGGAACGAAGCGACCGCGCTTTCGCACATAACGCCATACTCGTCGATAAGTCCCGCTCTGGCAGCGGATTTTATCATCGCGTATTCACCGCTGACGCTATAAGCCGCAAGCGGCAGATTCGATACCTCCCGGACAGCGGCAATGATGTCACCATACGCCATTGCGGGCTTTACCATCAGCATATCCGCACCCTCAAGCGTGTCGAGTATGGCCTCTTTCAGCGCCTCACGTCTATTGTGAAAATCCATCTGATATGTCCTGCGGTCTCCGAAAGATGGGGCGGAACCCGCCGCGTTCCGGAACGGGCCGTAAAATTTTGATGCGTATTTGACGGCGTAGGAGAGTATCGCGGTATCGGTGAAGCTATGTTTGTCCAGCGCATCGCGTATGACGTTCACCCTGCCATCCATCATGTCAGACGGGGCAACGATATCTGCGCCGGCTTGTGCATGTGAAACGGCGGTTTTTGCCAAAAGCGGCAGCGTCTTATCATTATCGACCGTTTCGCCTTTCAATACCCCGCAGTGTCCGTGATTTGTGTATTCGCAGAGACAGACATCGGTGATCAGCGTGATCTCTCCGTTATACCGCGCACGCAGAAGCCTCAACGCAACTTGAACAACGCCTTCGCTTAACCACGCCCCGCTGCCGGCTTCGTCTTTATGGTCAGGCAATCCGAACAACAGAAAGCTTTTAACGCCTGATTTCAAACTGTTATCGACAGCCTCGCACACACGATCGGGACTGAAATGAAACTGACCTTCAAGTGAGGGAATAGGGTCTTTTATATCTGCTCCTTCTTTGACAAAAAGCGGATAAATCAGTGACGTCTCACTAATGCGTGTCTCACGCGTGAGCCCGCGCATATTTTCGCCCAATCTGAGCCGCCTTGGCCTTATTTGCACGTCCACACCTCCAAAAGTTTTTCGATCATTGCACCGGTGTCGGCTTTATCCGCGACTATGGTTTCAAACCCAGCCGCACTTGCTGCTACCGCCGTCTGTTCCCCAATGCAAATTGCCGGGATTTTTAAATATCCATCACGTTTGTTGGCTTTTGCAAATCCGTCCACAGCGCTTGCGCTTGTGAATGTGATGTAGTCATACCCGGCAAGATTGTCTGGTTCCGTCGCGGTCAGCACAGTTTCGTATACGGGGATATCCAAAAGATTTACGCCTGCCTCGCGTAGAATTTCAACAATATCCTCACCGCCGATATTCGCGCGATACAGCGCGGCATTTTGCCCGGATTTTATATGTCCGGCGGCGGTGAGCTCAGCGCCGAGATGTTTGCCGTCAAAAATTTTCGGGACAAAATCAGCGCATATGCCGTATTTTTTTAGCGCGGCGGCAGTTCTATCACCGACAGCCGCCACGCTGATGTTTGCCAGTTTGCGCGCGTCATATCCCGCGTTTTCCAAACAGGCGAAAAAGGCATTGACCCCGGCGGCACTGGTAAAAATCGCCCAATCAAGGCCGTCTAACTGCAAAGAAAATTTGAGCGGTTGCGTCTCAATACAAGGATAGTATGTAACGTCCGCGCCAAGTTCGCGCAGACTTTCGCCAAAGCTCCGCGCCACATCGCGTGGACGCGTGACAAGTACGCGGCAGCCGTGAAGCGGCCTGTGAGACAGCCAGCTGAGTTTTTGCGCAAGTGCGCAGACGCCGCCGACGACTATGACCGCCGGGGATTTTACGCCCTCGCGCCTGATGATATCCGGCAGCTCTTTGATAGTACCGGTAAAGTTGCGTTGCTTTGCTGTCGTGCCGTTCTCTATAATGGCGGCGGGCGTGTTTTCGTCCATGCCGGCGGTTATCAATCCCGATGCAATAGCTGGCGCTGTTGCGACAGACATCATAAACACAAGCGTCCCGCCGAACCTTATCAAAGCCCCATAGTCTATGGACACCTCTGTATCATTTTTGCCGTGGCCGGTAATGATGTGTAGCGACGAGGTGAAATCGCGGTGTGTCACAGGGATTCCCGCATAAGCCGGGGCGGCGATGGACGATGTGACTCCTGGGACAATCTCAAACGGTACGCCGTTATCGAACAGCAGCTCCGCTTCTTCTCCGCCGCGGCCAAAAACGAATGGGTCGCCGCCTTTCAGGCGCACGATCGTTTTATGCTCCGCTGCCTCGCGTAATAGTATCTCGCCGATTTCACCCTGCGGCACGGGGTGATTTCCGGCGTCTTTGCCGACGTCTATGCGTTTCATTCCATCGGGTATCATTGACAATATCTCGTCTCCAATGAGCCTGTCATACACGATAACATCGGCATTTTCTATCAACCTCTTGGCCCGCACCGTAATCAGTCCCGGGTCACCCGGCCCCGCGCCTACAAGATATACTGTTCCGCGTTTTGTCATAATGCCTCTCCTTTGAGTTGTAACGCAAGGTTTCGCCCCGCTTCTTCGGCCTTGTCTCTGGCATAAACAATTGATCCGGCGCGCTCGATTCCGGCATCGTCAACATAAAGACCTGTCAGCTTCAAATTCTCACCATCTATCTCGGCATACGCCGCTATCGGAGATGAACAGCCACCGTCAAGTTCGGTGACAAAGCTCCGCTCCGCACGCGACGCGTCCCAAGCGTCGGCACAGTGAAACCCCTCCAAAACACCAATATCAAATCCTTGCCTCGCCTGTACAGCCAATATACCCTGACAAGCCGCCGGAATCATCGCATGCGTCTCGAATGCTCGCGAAATCCTATTCAAAAGCCCCAGCCGCTTCAGTCCCGCAACAGCGAGGACAATTGCGCCGAATTCACCGCCGTCAAGCTTATTCAGGCGTGTTATCACGTTGCCGCGCAGCGGCGCGATTATTACACCCGGAAAAATATTTTTTAACTGAAGTGTCCGCCGTGCGCTGGAACAGCCAATTGGCGTTGACAGATCCAACTCAGCCACACCCTGCGACAAAATTAGTGCGTCACGCGGGTCTTCCCTTGCGGACACGGCAACGATAGGCAATCTGATATCAACTTGCATAGGTATGTCTTTAAAGCTGTGTACCGTGAGGTCAACCGTGCCGTCGAGAAGAGCTTTGTCCAGTTCTTTAACAAACAGCCCCTTGCCGCCGATTTTGTCAAGAGTTTTGTCGAGTATAATATCGCCGGTAGTTTTCATCGTCACAAGCTCTGTTTCAATGCCCTGACCTTCAAGATGTGCAATGAGCATATTCGCCTGGACGACGGCGAGCGCGCTCTCACGGCTGCCTACACGTATTTTCATAGTATCTCCCTCACTTTTCTCGCGGCCTGGACGACAGCATGATGCGACTTCCCGCCACTTGTCAGTCCCGCTACGATATTACCGCTTATGGCGATGGCCGGGAATAAGAACCCGCATTCGTCGCTTTTGTCAGCTATACTCGCAAAGATTCCACGCTGAGCTGCAAGTTTGCCCATATGCTGGTTTACTTCACGATTGTTTGTCGCCGCCACAGTAAGAAAAACGCCGTCTAAGTCCGTATCGTTGAATTGCCGTGTGATAAGTGTAAGCCTGCCTTTGTTATGCAGATCATGAATTTCCCGCGTGGACTCTGGAGCGACGACAGTGACCTCGAACTCGAATTGCAAAAGCGTTTTTACACGCCGCGCCGCTACTTTGCCGCCCCCAACGATTAATGCCTTTTTGCCTCTTGAAGAGATGAACAGCGGGAAAAATTCTTTTCTATCCTGCCCATTTATAACGTGTTGATAAGACAACCATTTTTCAAAGTCCGCAACGTATTTTTCGATGATCTCGCTGGCTTGCGTTTCTTTTTCCGCGCGGTTCTGATATGTTTCCCCGGCGGAAAGCGTATCTACATCGTAATATACTGCGTCAGGCAATTTCATCACGATTTCAGGATCAATGTCGCGTGGGACGGCGAGATCAAGCCAGAGCTTCGGATAAGCGGTGTCTTTTCTCACTTGTTCTGCAACAATAGTATAGTGCGGACTGCGCGTGGCGCTTATCAGTACATCGCAATCACTGAGCTTGTCGTAGCGTGCGGCATAATTGACTGTATGCGTCCCCGGCGGGACAAGCGTTTCGCCGTGGCGATAGGTGCGCAGCGTCATCGTCGTGTGATACCCGTTTTCGACAAGCGTCTTTGTCATCAGGCGGCCTATTTCGCCGTTGCCTATGACAAGCGCACGTTTTACATTTCCATGCTTTTCAATCGCTTCAAGCGCCCGGTGAACTATTGAGTCTTCGCGCGTGCCGAGGGTTATCTTAGACTTTATCATTTTCGCGGCGGCGATGGATTCCCTGAATAGCACCTCTAAAATGCTGTCCACCGCCCTCAATTCACGTGCCGTCTTTATCGCTTCTTTCACCTGCGCTATTATCTGATCCTCGCCTAAAATCTGCGATTTCAGGCCGCCGGCAAGCCCGCACAAGTGCCGCATTACGCCGAGTCCATTTGCGGTGTAACCGCTGAGGCCATTTCCCACGACTCCCGCCAAATCGCGCAGCAGACCAAACGCGTTGATCTCATCATCGCCCGACGAGACATACAGTTCCGTGCGATTACACGTTGATATCAGTACTGCGCCCCGAATCTCCGGCATATTTTTTAACCGTTCATAAGCGCCAGTCAGCGTTTCGTCGGTAAAACTGAACTTCTCGCGCAAGTCAATAGAGGCTAGATTATAGTCGATTCCCGCCATTATAATCATGTCTGCTTCACCACTATGATTGAGAAATAATCTTCATTGTTATCAAAGTCTTCCAACGAATGGAATACTTTTTCATCCGCCATTGATGCGCGCCGGACTATAAACACATCCTCATCGCGTTTTTTTAGCGTTTCAACTATCTCCCCTATCGATTTGCCGGATTTCATCAAGATCTTTGTGCCGTCAAGCTGTAGAAAATCTCCGCTGTAGGACGCCGGAATTATATGCATTGCTTCCGCGCCTTCACACAGCGTTTCGTTCGCCGCCGCCGCCGCCGCGCAGAAAGACGGCACGCCGGGAATGATTTTCGTGCGGTATCCCATCGCCGCAAGACGTTTATGGACGTACATCGCCGTGCTGTAGATTGTCGGGTCGCCAATCGTCAGAAACGCGGCGGACAGCCCCTGGTCAAGCAATTCCGCGATCTGCGCGGCGGCGATAGCGTGAGATTCATTGAGTGTTTTTTGATCCCTCGTCATAGGCATCGGGCAATGTTCCACGCGCTTGCCAGCTATGTACTGTTCTGCGATATTAAGCGCAACATTCTCTTTGCCGCCACTGTCGGGCGATATGATGACATCGCACGTTTTTATAGTCTCGACCGCTTTGATTGTCATCAGCGACGGGTCGCCCGGGCCGACACCGACGCTGTAAAATGTACCTTTGTTCATTAAACGTCCCCCTGCTCTATTCCATATATCAGTGCGTTGCATATCGCCGCCGCAACATTGCTACCGCCTTTTCGGCCGCGCGTGACAATATATGGGACATTCAGCCGCATCAACATTTCTTTAGATTCGACAACGTTTACAAATCCCACCGGCGCGCCGATAACAAGCGCCGGGGCAAGCGCCCCGCTTTCTATGAGTTCGCATATCCTAATCAGCGCAGTCGGGGCGTTGCCGACCGCGAAGATAAGTGGCCCATTGAGTTCCCTCGCCTTATCGACAGCCGCGCGGGCGCGAGTCGTGCCATTTGCTTTTGCGGTTTCCGCAACGTCGCTGTCCGCAATATAGCACAGCACTTGTCCGCCGAACCTGGCAAGGCTTTTCGCGCTTATCCCTGCCCGCGCCATGTTCGTATCCGTCACAATTACCGCGCCGTTACGTATTGCCTCCCGCGCCGAATCGACGGCGGCTTCTGAAAAGGCCATCGACGTTTCATAGTCGAAATCAGCCGTTGTGTGTATCACTCGTTTGATTATCGGCGCGAGTTTTGGGTCAAGCGGACTCGTTAGTTCGCTTTCGATTATTTCAAAGCTCTTTTTTTCTATGTCTTCAGGTCTCATATAATCCTCCCGATTTCTTCTATAAGCTCGTCGTTTTCTTCGCGTCGCTTCACCGCAATTCTTATGCAATCTTCGCCCAGTCCTTTGAAATTCGCACAGTCACGCACAAGGATGCCGCGCTTTAACAGCGGCTCATAAACCGGCTTCTCAGCGCGAAACAAGATAAAATTCGCGTCGCTGTCATAGACTTCAAGTCCAAGACCGCGAAGCCGCGAGGTTATATATTCGCGCTCGGTTTCCACAAGGTTCAATGTCTGTTCAATCCATCCGGAGCAATCCTCAAGCGCGGCGATACCGGCGATTTGCGCAAGGGACGAAACACCCCATGTTTGCGTGTGATCCCGGACGGCATTGATCACATCGCTGTCGCCGCACAGCATATATCCCAGCCTTAGTCCGGCCATGGAGTATATCTTTGTAAACGCTTTCAGAACCACGACATGCGGCAAATATTTAAGCGATTCGCCGCGTGTAAACGGTAGGAAGCATTCGTCCAATACAAATGTCACACCGCTCTTCGAACATTTGTCCGCAACGGATTTAAGAATCCCCGTATCAGCAAGCCTTCCCGTCGGATTGTTGGGGTTGCAGAGGAACACCATGTCTATATCGGCGGTCATGTCATCGAGGATGCGTTCGGTGAGCGCAAAGCCGTCCTCTTCGCGCAAGGTATGGTATACAATCTGTCCGCCGTATATCAAAACCGCGCGTTCGTATTCTGAAAACGTCGGGGCGCAGACAAGCACTTTTTTAGGTTTTTGGACAAATACCAGCCGATATATTAGGTCCGCCGCGCCCGCGCCGCAGGCTATACTAGATTCAGGGACAGCCTCAAATCGCGCTATTGCCTGCCGGAGCTTCTCACAATGCGGGTCTGGGTATTTTTCACAAACATCAAGATTTTCACGCAGTGCCGCTGACACTGCCTTCGGCATTCCAAGTGGATTCGTATTGACTGAGAAATCAACGCGAACATTGTTGCGGTAAATATCCCCGCCATGTTCATAGGATTGCATAGACTACACCTCTCACTATGATTGCAAACATAAGCATAAGCGCCGCAGCCGCATATGTCAGTCTGGTTGCTTTTTTTATATCATCAGGCACGATCTGCCTTGTATCGTCTCCGATATACGGTTTTTCGCGCAGTTCGCCTGAATAAATCGCTGGTCCCGCAAGCCTGATGCCAAGCGCCCCGGAACAGGCGGCTTCAGTATGTCCAGAGTTCGGGCTGGCGTGATTTTTCCGGTCGCGTCGCCAGATGCGTGCCGCGCCGCGTGCATTTAAACCTGTAAGTTTGGCGGAGACAATCATCATGTACGCCGCAAGTCTGGCTGGAATATAGCCGAACACATCGTCAAATCTGGCTCCCGCACGTCCGAAATATAGATATCTCTCATTTTTATATCCAACCATCGAATCCATTGTACTGACCGCTTTTAGTAAGATTCCAAATGCCGCGCCGCCGAGCATTATGTAAAACATTGGGGCTATCACGCCATCGGCGGTACTTTCCGCCACGGTTTCAACGGCGGCGCGCGCGATGCCCTGTTCGTCCAGGTTTTCGGTATCGCGCCCGACAATCATCGACAGGTTTTTACGCGCGAGCAAAATATTGCCCGATTTCAGCGCATGGAAGACCTTCATACTTTCGACGCGCAAGCTTTTTATAGCCAAACATTGATAGATAAACAGGGTTTCAATCGAGAATCCAAGCCACGGTGAAAAGCGATAGGCGAAGAAAAGGGCAATAAAAACCGGACCAGTAAAAAGTACAACCACAACAACCGCGAGTATCACACCGCCTAAAATCTCGCCGCGCGGCGTTTTGGGGAAAATATGTTGCAGCAGTCTTTCAAGCTTTGAAATTGTAAGCCCCATAAGCCGCACGATATGCGGAAAACGCTGCGGGTCGCCGATGATAAGGTCGAGTGAAAATCCAGCAATCATTGCGGCAGTCGAATAAAGCAACATCATTTTTTCGCCTTCTTTATAAAACGTTTGGCCATTTCGTCAGTGACGTACACATGCGGAAATCCCGCGTAGAGTGTATCGGTTGCGTGCGCACAATCGTACCGCGTGTCGCGCCCGGCTTTTTGCGCTGTGAAATCGCCGCCGGGGTTATCGCTGTCCCAGTAGTGAAATTCATGGGCACGTATGTCATCACCCGCGGCGCATAGCAGGTTGTCACGTTTCGCTGTCAACGTTGTATAACCGAATCTTTGCAGCTGTTCCGTCCTATACGCGTTTGCGTTGATAACTCCGGCCATTGTGTGTCCATCAATCGCGTTGTGCAGAAGCATGAATCCGCCGCACTCGGCAATCGTTGGTACGCCGGAACTGACGGCGTTTCGGATATCTTCAAGCATACGCGTATTTTTTGCCAGCTTGTCGGCATATAGTTCAGGATAACCGCCGCAGAGGTACAGCGCGTCTATATCTGGCGGCAGGTGCTTGTCATTCAGCGGACTGAAATATATAAGCTCCGCACCGTGCCGCACGAATCGCTCAAGCGTTTCTTTA
>WQWC01000051.1 GCA_009785525.1 Oscillospiraceae bacterium
AAATCCCAATGGCAGGATGCTTGAACATGCAAAAGCATTTGTTTTGCTGATAAAAAACTATATTGCCGATTTAGCGTAGAAACCAAGCATTGTCTACATGACAAAAATATCATAATAAAGGAGCGTTGCCAAATGAAAATAATCAAAACAATCCCTCCGTCAACGCCGATGGGGATGCCGATGATGGATGCGTCGGCGGTCACGCGCAAATGGCTGGATATTGATTATACGCCGGACAACCCGCACCCGGCGCGTAAGCTGGACATTTATTTGCCGGAAATAGGGGATGGGCCGTTTCCAACGCTTATATGTATGCACGGTGGGGCGTTCGTTGGCGGGACGAAGGATGATCACCAGGTTGCCGGATTCGTGGACGGCGTGGCGTACGGATTTGCCGTCGTATCAGTGGAGCAGCGGCTGTGCGGTGCGATTATAGGCGACAATGGCGCGCCGACAGGAGAATGGTCGAAAGAAGGCAGATTCCCGTATCCGTTGCATGATTTCAAAGCGGCGATACGTTTTCTCAAAGTGAACGCCGCGAAGTGGAAGCTTGATCCTACGAGATTCGCCGTCGCCGGGGATTCCGCCGGGGGATGGCACTCGATCATGGCTGCCGCCACTGCGAATCAGCCGGCTATGTATGACGAATCACTCGGCTTCGCGGATGTTGACGACAGCGTCGGCGCTTGCTTGGATTGGTTCGGCTGCGGGGATTTGATGATGGAGGCGGAGTTCAACGCCAATGCGGGGCCGACTATTGTGATGCCTAACGGCATGGAAGTCCCACGACATGTGTTTGAAGATGTGTTCATGGGTCTCAAGTGTGTGGATTATCCCGGACTTTCGCGGTTCGCGGCTCCGGAAACGTGGATTACCCCGGACTTGCCGCCTGTTCTGCTTCAGCACGGCGCGGCGGATGACATTGTCACGGTTGAGTGTTCACGCCAAATCGCCGCACACATCGCCGATGTGTGCGGCGAAGGCAGGGTTACATACGACGAATTTCCCGACTACACCCACGGGGACGATAGGTTTTACGACGACGCGAATCTTGAGCGCGTGTTCAAATGGTTGTCGGAGAAGCTCGGTTAATTGAAAGCGTGATTGGCTATGAAAGACTGCGGTGCTTATATAAGCAATAACTATAAATTACAAACGTGGGGGAACCGCCCCGTCGGCTTCGCCGCCACCCCTCCAAGGAGGGGTGGGGTGGTTTCCGCGTGTCTAAAACCCGTGCGAGACTCCGACGCAAATGCGAAATATGGTATAAGAAAGGAATCGTTATATGCTTAACCTGACCGATGAAGAAAAACGAATTCTCCAAGGTGAAGAAGGGCGATTAAAGCAAGTCTGTATGCAATACGTCGCCGAAATGGCGGAGATTGCGGGCGCAGAGCGACTTGTCGATCTTGATGGCACCGGTGACACGCATACGCCTGCCCTTGCGTTATCCCAGCACTATCAAATTACGATTGATGAACTTCGCGAATATGCAGACAACGGGGGGAGATTCAAAATCCCCACGTTTGCGAACAAATCCCCGTTTCCGGAATGCGCGCCCATGCATGGCTGGGAAGAGTGCCACGCCTGTGTGAGAGGTGACCCGGACACTATGTTTTCCGACCCGGCGCACCACAAAAAAGCACAGCATGAGGAAGAACTTGCGATTATGAAAAGAATGGGACTTATTACCACCCATTCCTGCGCGAACTATCTTGTCATGTCCTATTTGCCCAGCATTGGGCAGCATTGCTCGTGGTTTGAAAGTTCACAAATGCCTTACTGCAACGCGACACTCGGTGCGCGGACTAATTTTGACGGTACGTTCGCGACATGCATTCTCGGCAAGGCGCCGTATTACGACATGCACATCACTGAAAACCGATTTGGCACGATTTTGGTCGAGACTGATAGGCTTATCCGAACAGATATGGAGTGGGATGTATACGGATTCGCGATAGGCGAAGCTGTGGCGGTTCATGTCCCAGTTGTGACAGGCACGTCACGCCCGACGACGACGCAGTATGAAAAGTTCAATTCCGCAATCGCAACCGGCGGCGCCGTCAGAATGTATCATCTGCCCGGCATGACGCCGGAAGCGCCGACGATTGAACACGCGACAGGTGGAAAACCATTCCAGAAGCAAGTGATGATAGACAACAAAGTCCTGCGTGACACGTATGATCTGCTGAACTTCCGCACGACCGATGTGATAGATATGGTCTACCTAGGTTGCCCGCACCTGAACATAGTGGATTTGATGCAGATTGCATTTAAAGTCGAAGGCAAGAAATGCAAAGTCCCCGTGTGGCTTGCAACCGCGCCCTGGCTGCACGCTGCGGCGAAAGAACAGGGGTATCTCGCCATTTTTGAAAAAGCTGGGATTACCTTAACAACCGGTACATGCCCTGCGGCAATGGGTTCCTTGCCGGCAGGCGTTTCCTGCATTGCGATGGATTCCGCCAAGCAGGCGATGTACATAACAGGATGTTATCCGAATGACGACAACCGCATACAAGTGGCCTACGGCACCCAGGACGATTGTATCGACGCCGCGCTGACAGGCAGATGGCGCGGGGAATGGAGGTAAGGAGCAATGGCAGATAAAATACGAATCAAAGGCAGAAGCGTATACCCCGGATGCGTTGAGGCGGAAGCGCTTGTATCGCAGATGCCGCTGCAAGGCTTCACAAATGTCGATGTGGCAAACGGCTATACGGTAGAGCGGCGACACCCGCTGTTTAAGGTCCCGTATGCCGGGAAAGTCCTCGTGTTCCCATCTCCGCGCGGATCTGGTGGTTTTATGATGTACGGATTTGGAGATAAAGCCCCCGCTGCGTTTGTATACAATCATGCAACTCCGCTGACAGTCTTGCTGGCATTGCAAGCTCACACCCCGTCAATGACGGATTTTGAACGCGACCCGATGGAAGTGATCGAAACAGGCGACATGGTGCTGGTCAACGCGACGGAAGGGTACATAGAGATTACGAAGAAATCGATGTAGGGGAATAAATTATTAGACGAGGGACAAAACACCCGCCGACTGCGGTCGGCACCCTCTTTACTAAAGAGGGCGGGGAAACATACAACCAACCCTTGCCCTCTTTAGTAAAGAGGGTGGCCCCGCAGGGCCGGGTGTTTTGTTTTTCAATGAAAATTTATATAATGTGCAGGAGGATAATGTATGCAAATACTAAAAATCACAAATCGAAACACAATATTTACCGCTAAAGAAAATGCAACAAGCACGGTCAACACAGGGATTATCCGTGGCAAAACGCATAATTTTATTATTGACACAGGAACAGGCGGCGATTTTACAAAAGCCATGCTTAATTACTTAGGCGATGACCCTTTGCCAATAGTTGTTATTAACACCCATCATCATTGGGATCACGTTTATGGCAACTGGATGTTTGAGGGCAATCAGATTATTGCTCACAAGCTTTGTGCGGAGTTTTTGGACAATGATTGGACGGAAAAGATGGAGGAAGTAAAGGCGCACGGTGCTGTTTTTCATGGCGAAGTACACAAATGCTTGCCAAACAGGTTAATTGATGCACCATTATACTTTCCAGATGATGGTGTGTTGATTTTTCCAAACCCCGGTCATAGTGTGGATTGCATAAGTGTTTTTGATGAAATTGATAAAATATTATATCTTGGTGATAACTTTGGAATTGACGAAGATGGGCTTTCCTATTGGGGGTATGAGGATACCGAAGAAGACGAAACAGCTCCCGAAGAAGAGGTTGATGCAAGATATGAGGCAAGTTTTTACGAGATGATGAAATTTTTAAGTCAATATGACTATGAATCTGCGGTGGTTTCTCACGGAGGACATATAAGCCGTGCTGACTTTGCGGAATTGGAAGAAGATTTTGCTGATTAAGTAGAAGTCTCAAGGCATGGGGAATGGTCGATAATAAGCATTTTATACAGTCGGATAACTACAAAGGAGACATATTATGTACGACGTCATTATCATCGGCGCGGGACCCGCCGGGCTCAGTGCGGCGATATACGCGGGCAGAGCGTTGCTTAAAACGCTGTTAATTGAGAAAGCGGCCGATGGCGGGCAAATCGCGTCCACCAGTGAAATAGAAAACTACCCTGGCGGATTGCTTGAGGACGAATCAGGCCAGACGCTTATATCGCGGATGTCGGAACAGGCGGCAAGATTCGGGGCGGAGCGTGTGTATAATACGGTGGAGTCCGTTGATCTCAAAGGTGACGTAAAGACAGTCACATGCCCCGGCGTTGAGTACAGCGCGAAAACAGTGATAGTCGCCACCGGCGCGAGGCCTCGGCCGATTGGGTGCGAGAACGAGGATAAATTCGTTGGCAGAGGAATTTCGTTCTGCGCCACGTGCGATGCGAATTTCTTCCGCAACAAAGAAGTTTTTGTGGCAGGCGGCGGGGACGCTGCTGTCGAAGAGGCGGTGTACCTCACCAAATTCGCCCGGAAGGTGACGGTAATCCACCGCCGGGACAAGCTGCGGGCCGCGAAGTCGATACAGGAAAAAGCGTTCGCGAATGAAAAAATCAAATTCATATGGGACAGCGTTATCGAAAGTGTTGACGGTGATGGTGTGCTGAATAAAATGACAATCCGCAACGTCAAGACGGATGAACTCACTGAAATTCATGCCGACGAGAACGACAAGGTTTTCGGACTGTTCGGATACCTCGGACTTCTGCCGAATTCAGCGTTGTTCGAGGATGCGCTTCCATTGGAGAACGGGTATATCAGCACCGACGAGGATATGAAGACCGGCCTCCCCGGTGTGTTTGCCGCGGGTGATATCCGTGTGAAAAGTCTGCGCCAAGTGATAACCGCCGCATCCGACGGCGCGATAGCGGCGGTGCAGGCTGAGAAATATGTAAGCGATATATAGGGGCGGATTCCATATCCGCCCTTTTGGTAGGTTTTAAGCGGGCAGATTGCTATCCGCCCCTACATGGTTTGTTCGGATTGGCATACCCGCAGAAAAACGAGTATTTACAAAAGTGCCCGGTTGGGATATAATCATTTTTGACGTATTCTGCGGTTTCGCATTTTCCAAAGAACGAAGCGATGAATTGTGCGTTAACATAGCAACATTTAAGGAGGACGTCCACATGAAATATCCACGCCCAAAATATCAAGATCCTTCAGTTAAAACACAGGCGGTTAAAACGGCATACGGCGCTGACACATCCGTGGCGCCGCTGTTCGACACACCGGTCTCACCACGCGAAAACTTTCGCAGGTGTATAGGAAGACAGGACCCGATATGGTACCCTAACGCGACCACGGATAAAATCACCATGAACACCAACGATGTGATATCGTGGCAAGTCCGTGGAATGCAGATACACTCCGACTTCAATCTGCAAGCGAAAGAAGATTACGCGTTTAAAGATTGGTTCAATACCGACTGGACATGGGTGGTTTCCGCTGGCGGTGCGATGCTGACGCCGGGAACGCAGCTTCTGGACGATATCACTCAATGGGAGAAAAAAGTTGTATTTCCCGATCTTACCGAGTGGGGCTTTAAAGAGAAAGCCGAAGAGTTTATGAAAACCCAAAACGACCCGACCAAAGCCGTGTCATATGATATGGGCAGGGGCGTGACGGAGCGGCTTGTCTCCGTCATGGGCGGCTATACGGATTCTATGGAAGCCCTGCTTGTAGAGCCGGAGGCTGTCTTGGATTTCTTTAACGCTTACGCGGATTTTATGATTCAGGTCTTTGACACGATGAACGGACTGTATCCGCTGGATATGATCACGATACATGACGATTGGGGAACGGAACGGGATACGTTCTTCTCTGAAAAAGTCATGGAAGAGCTTGTTTTTGAACCGACGAAGTGCCTGATTGACCATATTAAGAAGCACGATGTGTTTATCGAATGGCACACCTGCGGCAATGTAACCAGGTTTTTCCCGTATATGACGCAGCTTGGCGTTGATATAGCGCAAATCCAAGGCAGGGCGGTCGATATGGTGAAAATGCGGGAGCTGTACGGCGATAAAATAGGCTTCTGCACAATGCCGCACGGGTTGGATATGATGAAACAGAACTCAAAAGAGGACTACCTTGAAGCGGTGCGCAAGACCATCGACATCTACGGCCCCGGCGGCGGTAGCTATCTGATGATGTTCACCCCTGACCCGGAGCTTTTGTGGGATGTCTGCTCCGAAAACTACTGCTACAGCAGGGAGTTGTACGATAGTCTGAGATAGGCTACATATGCGATGAACTTTTACTCGCCCTGGTCTGAACATTTTAGGCCAGGGCGCGGTAATACGAGAGGATGGGGCGAAAAATTTACATTGCATGAGGTGGGTCTGGATGGAAACAAAAGATTATTTGCAATTAGTTGCTATAATAATAACGCTTTTAATTGGAACTGCTAACTTAATATTTTATATACGCTCATCAAAAAAGACACGTCTTACTAACATTGCGTCAACTCGCAGAAAAGAACGATTAGATAATTTGATTGAGTGTTCATCAAGGTTTCTAGCACTTACAAATCCTATAAGCTTAAACGTCTGTACAATTAGACGAGATGCAGATTACATCAATGAATTACTTGAAACTTTCTACATCTTGAGTATGTATCTTGATTCCCGTTACGTGAAGGATGTTGAAATTATAAGACACTTTAAACTCTTAGAGGAAGAGGCAACAAAATATTTTTTGGGATATAATCAGTCAAGTGCTAAAGATGAATTAGATTCAAAGTATATAAAACTATACTCTTTACTTGTAGACAAAGCGTACACGCTTATGAATTTATTTATTGTAACAGAATGGGAAAGATTAAAAAAAGAATCTGAAAAAGGTGTCACTATTGGTTTGGAGCGCTGGGAAGAACTCTATAAGGAGGGGGTTAAATATTACCAAAAAGCTAATTATCCTTACGGGGGATCTGCACCCATAAGCAGTATCCACAGAAATGACAGAGACTAGGAGAACCCCTATGATTAAAGTATTCACCATATTCGGTACAAGGCCGGAAGCTATTAAGATGGCGCCGCTTGTTAAAGAACTTGAGTCACGGGCGGAAATTGAATCCATCGTGTGTGTGACGGCGCAGCACAGGCAAATGCTGGATTATGTGCTGGAGATTTTCGACATAAAGCCGGACTTTGACTTAGACCTCATGCGGCACGGACAGACATTGTCTGATATCACCAGCGGTGCGCTTACCGGGATTGAGGGCGTTTTGAAAGAAATCCGCCCCGACATCGTGTTGGTTCACGGCGACACAACCACGACTTTAGCCGGGGCGTTGGCGGCGTTTTATCAGCAGATTCCCGTCGGGCATGTGGAGGCCGGGTTGCGGACATGGGATAAGTACTCGCCATATCCGGAAGAGATGAATCGCCAGATGGTTGACTGCATTGCCGAGCTATTCTTCGCCCCAACGGAAGAGAGCAAGCAGAACCTACTTGCAGAAAACAAGGACGCAGCAAAGATATTTGTTACCGGAAACACCGAGATAGACGCGCTGAACATCACCGTGGCGGAGGACTATTCGCACCCGATACTCGATTGGTGCGCCGGGGACAGGCTTTTACTTATGACGGCGCACAGACGCGAAAATCTCGGCCAGCCGATGCACCGGATTTTCCGGGCAATCAGACGTATCGCGGACGAGTTCCCGGACGTGAAAGTTGTCTATCCCGTTCATTTGAATCCGAAGGTGCGGGCCGTGGCTGATGAAGTGCTTTCCGGGTGTGATAAAATCAAGCTGATCGAGCCTTTGAACGTATATGACTTTCACAACTTTATGAAAGCGGCGCATATTATACTTACCGACAGCGGCGGGATTCAAGAGGCGGCGCCGTCGCTGGGCAAGCCTGTTCTGGTGCTTCGGGACACAACCGAGCGTCCCGAAGGCATAGCCGCCGGGACACTAAAATTAACCGGCACCGATGAGGAAATCGTTTATCTCCACACGAAAGAACTGCTAGCCGATGAAGCGTTGTATGATAAAATGAGCAAAGCCAGCAATCCTTACGGCGACGGGAAAGCCAGTATCAGGATTGCTGACGTGATAGTTGAAAAATATGGTTAAATTTGGACGGCGCTAACTCACTTTGCGGGGAGAGCCGTATACCAGTCCGGGTTCCAATTCGCCGCCGTATAGGTGATACATCAGCTCTGACACCGTGACAAGCTGATACCCTCTGGCAATCAGCGATGGTATAACGCGTTCCATCGCGGCCATAGTTGTCGGATGGATGTCGTGCATTAGGATGATTGAGCCATCTCTAACCTGTCGCATAATTGTGTTATATATTGTATCGGCATCCCGATACTTCCAGTCCATAGTATCCAGCGTCCAATTTATAATGGTATAGCCTAATTCGGCGGAAACTTCCGCGACATTTCTATTCACCAAGCCATACGGCGGGCGGAAGAAGCTGTGGCGGACTCCTGTGATTTCTTCAATTGCCGCGCTGGTGTTTTGTATCGCCTCAGCTATCCCTTGATTGCACAGCGCGGAAAGTCTACGGTGCGACCAGGTGTGACCCGCGACTTCACTGCCGATATTGACAGCTCGCAAGACTGTATCTCGCCGCCGCTCTAAACGATATCCCAGCACAAAAAATGTCGCCCGAGCATTGTACCGCTCCAGCAAATCCAAAATATAATCTGTATATTGACTCGGACCATCGTCGAACGTAAGCACTATCATGCCTCTTTCTCCAGCTGCGATTTCAGGTTCCGGCAATGTCGGTAATTCTTCCGGTTCGTTATTATCTTGTGTATATTCGGCATTGTTATCAACGTATTCGGTTTCGTGGGTATCAACTGCGTAATCGGTATTATCTTCAACGTACTCGGGTTCGTAATTATCCTGTACGTATTCTGTTACACTATTGCTAGTAGGATTAGTTGCTGACTCTGGTTCCTGCGCTTGAGATGTGCTTGGATTTTCCGCATAGCTTGGGAGATATTGCGGGTCTTCATCACAGCCTGTAAATAATACGATCGTAGTTATCATTATCAGTGTGACCAATACTTTCATAAAAAAACGCCACCCTCTTTCGACATTATTATATGCGATTTAGGTGCTTTCGTCAAGATTCTACAAATAAAAATATTTGGACACGGCCGGGGCAGACTTTTTCTTCCGTTCGTGTTTTTTTGCTGTTTTAAGCCATAGGTGATTTGTTAACATTATATACAGGGCGCGCTTGTCAGTTGCGCGTCCTAAAATTTTCCAACGGGAGGGGGGCCAATTATAAATATGGCACTATATTTAGGCGTTATATACGGTGCTGTCGCGCTTGCCGTTGTTGTCACGATTATGCTTTCCCGCTATGTCTTCGCGCAGAGGAAAGGTTCCGCAGAGATGATGGAGATATCGGACGCTATACGCGGCGGAGCCAACGCCTTTTTGTACAGGCAATACAAGGCGATAGCATTGATTTCAGCCGTTTCGCTTGTTGTAATCATCTTTGCGGTGTACCTTGGCAATTTCACAAAAGACAATCCTCGCGCGTTAAATTACGCATTGCACGCCGGGGCGGCGTTCACAGTGGGGGCGATTTGCTCCGCGCTTTCGGGGTATATCGGGATGTACATGTCGGTTCATAGCAATGTTCGTACGGCTGAAGGCGCACGGACAAGCTTGGCCCGGGCATTGCAAATCGCGTTCCGCGGCGGGTCGGTGACGGGGCTTGCGGTAACGTCACTGTCGTTGTTCGGTGTGACTTCGCTTTTTTTGCTGTTTGGCGGACTCTCCAATAACATAGAGACAGTAATCCGTGCGCCGACGCTTGTTGTCGGTTTTGGATTCGGCGCGTCGCTTGTCGCGTTGTTTGCCCAGCTTGGCGGTGGGATTTATACAAAAGCCGCCGATGTGGGTGCGGACTTGGTCGGCAAAATTGAGGCCGGAATCCCTGAGGACGATGCGATGAATCCGGCGGTAATCGCGGATCTCGTGGGCGATAACGTTGGCGACTGCGCGGGGCGTGGGGCGGATTTATTTGAATCGACTGCCGCAGAAAACGTCGGTGCAATGATCCTTGGCGCCGGATTGTACCCGGTTTTCGGGATGCCGGGTATAATCTTCCCGCTGGTGGCGCGTGCACTTGGGCTGATAGCGTCTATTGCCGGAATCCTGCTGGTGCGTGTGAAAAACGAGGACGACGACCCGATGAAAGCGCTGAATGTCGGATATGCCGTCACCTCCGTTATTATGGCGGCGTTTTTGTACATAGTAATACACCACATGCTGGGCGGGTATCTGCCGGGCGGCGGGTCGGTCAATACGCTGATGCTGTATGGCTGCGGGCTTGTCGGTATTGCGCTGAGCTACATATTTGTCTGGCTGACCGATTACTACACCTCATACAACAAACGGCCTGTCAGGCTGATAGCGGAAGCGAGCAGGACGGGTCCGGGCACTAACATCATCACAGGCACAGCCATCGGCATGGAGTCCACCGCGCTCCCGGTACTGTTCATCTGCGCCGCGATTTTCGCGTCATACAGACTCGGACAAGCTGCACTGGGCGGATTACCGGCAGGCGGGCTTTATGGCACGGCGATTGCCACGATGGGAATGCTCTCCACATGCACGTTCGTACTGGCGATGGATGCGTTCGGCCCGATTACCGATAACGCCGGTGGTATCGTTGAGATGGCGGGTGAGCCGGAGTCTGTAAGAAAAACGACAGACAGGCTTGACGCGTGCGGCAACACGACAAAAGCGCTGACCAAAGGCTACGCCGTAGGTTCCGCCGCGCTGGCGACGTTTTTGATGTTCGCGGCATACACCGATGAGGTGAGAAGTCTGTTAAATATTCCGCCAGACATGCCTTATGTCGTTGATATCGCAAGGCCGGAGGTGTTTATCGCGGCGTTTATCGCGACAATGGTGGTGTTCCTGTTCTCGTCCACGGCGATGAGGGCGGTAAGCAACGCCGCGCAGTATGTTATTATTGAGGTCAGGCGGCAATTTAAAGATTTGTCCGCCGTTTTAGCAAACGGCGGTAAGCCGGATTATAATAGATGCGTCGATATCGTCACCAAAGGTGCGCTGCATGAAATGGTTATACCAGGATTCATCGTCGTCATCGCGCCGATTATTGTTGGTGTAACACTCGGAATGGAAGCGGCGGCGGCGTATATACTTGTCTGTACGATCGCCGGGGTGATTCTGGCACTGTACCTGAATAACTCAGGCGGCGCATGGGATAACGCGAAGAAGTACATCGAACTCGGCGGATTCGGCAAAGGGTCGGAGGCGCATAAGGCGGCCATCGTCGGCGACACGGTGGGGGATCCGTTTAAAGACACGGCAGGCCCGTCGCTGCATGTGCTGATTAAACTGACCAGTACGCTGATGCTGCTGTTTGTCGTGCTGTTTCGGTAGGGTAGAAGCCATAAGAAAAACGGATGCCTAAGCAAGGCATCCGTTTTCATGCTATATGTATCTGCCGAAAGTCCCTTATTCTGCGGGTGGCGAATCGTCATCCTGATCCGGTGCGATTGCGTCTAAAGCGGAATTCAATTCTTTTTTTTCTTCTTCCTGGGTTATCTCTTGTTGAATCGTTTTGATTTCATCCGGAGTAGCGCGTCTTAACTTTGCCCAGGCGATAGTTCCGCTGATCAAGCTGATTAAAATCCATATGGCAAACCCAAGTTCAATCAAAGCCCAAATAAAACCATCACCGGTGTTCAGAATATATGGCACTAATATCCACGCCAGAAATGCTGTGTCTAAAAAGAACAAAATCAATGCGACTAAGATGAACCAGCGCCACCGTCTCGACAGTGCCCAGCACGCCAAATAAATAGCCGCTGTTGCAATCGCTATCGCGAAGCCAAACCATAAAGAGCCAAACCACGCCTCAACGAAAATTAAGACAGCCTGCGGAAAAAAGGCGGAATAGAGAAAAGAAATATCAGTGCCGGTGACATATAAAACCAAGTTTATCGCAGTAAGAGCAACGACTGCTAATAAATTTCTCTGCGCGCGCGTAAACCTTACAGCCTGCTGTTTAATTATCGATGAATCCATACATGTTTCCTCCAATTTCTTTCATACAAAATAAACTTCATGCAAGCTGCGTTACACCCCGATGAATGAAAACGAGGTGTAAGTCCGGGATTGTTATGGTATACTTTATTGCGCACGGCATCAGGTCGGCTTTTTTTGCCGCTACGAG
>WQWC01000052.1 GCA_009785525.1 Oscillospiraceae bacterium
AGGAATCTTAAATTCAACATAACGGCATTTTAAATACTCTTCGCCGTTATGTGTAAACTTAACAGGACACCCCGGCCTGCATTGTATCGAACCAGGGTCCCGCCGGGAATAGGCGCACCATCCGCATTCCCTATCAGCTTCGACTTTCATCAAATCTATTATATCCTCGGGCAGTATGCTGATTATATTGTCCGGATTTTCAAAATGGTTCATTCCGGGGGTGACGGAACATCCGTCAATATCCATATAAATTTTGCATACCATCCCTTTTCTGTTCTTGGTCTTTCGTTTGGCATAGATAAACTCGCAACTTAAATTATGGGTGACCGTGCAGCCGTTATCACTTAAAAGCTTGTCTATATCAAATATCCATTCCCTAATTTCCGGCGGCTGCGCACACGCAAATTCTTTTATCTTCACAACATGCCTTTTGGGCGTCGCATTTGCAAGCGGATAAAAATCACATCGCAAAAACGCGGACTCGAACAAATTCTCTATTTTAATATAATACTTATTATTCGCCGTCGCCGCGGCGATCAATTTAAGCCCCACGGCAAAAAATTCATTTTTGTCAGACGTAATATAGAATTTCCCGGTTTTTGAAAAATCGACTTCCTCGGAAAAACCCGCGCCGTTAAACTGCAATCCTAAATCGGACAGCAGACGAAATATTTTTAGTTTTTGCTCCCCGCTCATCCTTATCAGTGAATGATATCTTTCAGTTACAGGGCATATAACGGTAAGCATATCCTCACCACGAACGGTCAGCCTTTTTTCCGGTTCCGTTTCAAGCCTGCCGTGAAAGCCCAAGGTGAATAAGGTTAACGCAAAATAGATTATCTCCGGTTGATCTTTGCCGCCGGCTAATTTCTCGAAAAACGCATACAAAAATTCACGGAACGCCGCTATCCCTTTTCGTATTTCATCATCCGTTAAACCGTGCCTGAAACGTTCCGCAACAACAAAATCGTCAGGTATCGACGGAATAACAAGCGCTTTTGAATAATTACAGACATCTGCTAAGTCTTTTCTGCTCATGCGGATTCCCTTTTGTCGTCGCCCGGTCCCTCAATCGGCAGAGTTATCGTTACCGATGTGCCCTCGCCGCTGGCGCTTTCCACCTGTATGTCCCCTCCGTGCATTGTGATTATCTCCTTCGCTATCGACAATCCAAGCCCCGTCCCACCGGACTCACGCGATCTTGCTTTATCGACCCGATAGAACCTTTCAAACACGTGCGGCAGGTCTTCTTCCGGGATACCGACGCCGGTGTCCTCTATCTTGACCCAGACACTGCCGTCCGCGCTTCCGCTGTAGATATCTATCTGACCCCCGTCCGGCGTGTATTTCAGGGCGTTTGTAATGATGTTCATCAGAACCTGTTCGATCCGCGCCCTGTCGCCTTTTATCTTCGGCAGCTTCCACTCAAGCTCAAGGTTCAAAACGTGTTCTCTTTTCCGCGCTTCTAGGGCAATGGCCGTGTATACGCCGCGGACTGACTGCTCTATCGAAAATTCCTCAATATGCAGCTTACTGTTGCCGGAGTCGAACCGCGACAGCTCCAGCAAGTCCTGGACAATTTTCGTCATACGATCGCTTTCATTAATAATTACGCGTAAGAATTCATCCTGCGTCTCCCTGCTGATTTCCTCAGTATCAAATATCGTCTCGGCATAAGTCCGTATGCTTGTTAACGGCGTCCTGAGCTCATGCGACACGTTCGCGACAAATTCTCGTCTAAGCTGTTCGGCTTTTGTCAGCTCCTCCAGCATTGTCTCAATTTGAGATGCCATGTCATTAAATGTCTTCGACAATATGCCAATCTCATCTTCTGATTCAACGGTGATTTTTCTTGAAAAGTCACCGTCGGCCATTGCTTCCGCCGCTTTTGTCATGCCTTGTATCGGCGTCAGCAGGGTCTTGGAGATGATCAGGCTGATCGCAATCGATATAACCGCGCCTATTAGCACAGCATCACGTATAATAGTAAAAATATCCGCGCTTAAACTCTGCGCCATCTGCTTGTTATCTATAATATAAACTATATACCGCATATCGGACCCGGGATAGGTTATCGGAACGGCGATGTCCATGAAATCCGCCCCGGGGCTGCCCATATGCGCTCTATCATCCTCCAGCATTGCCGCCGTTATATTCTCTGTGATATTAACACGCGGGTTCCCGCTGGAGCTTCTGAGTACCGCCGCCGTTCTCCCGTCAAGTATATAGAGGTTCCTTGTGATTCCGTCAATACCGAGCTGCCCTTCAAAAACGGACAACACGCCCTCCATATCCGCAACAGCGTTATCGCCTTGCATGACTCTCCTCAGTTCCTGCACTAGGACATCTGATTCCTCGAACATTTGCCTCATCTGCGAATCAAATTCATCGGTAAAAAATCCCTGTACACCGCGGACAAGGAAAACAAGCACGACTGTCATCAGCAGTACGATTAACAGCAGCATTATAAATACAAGCTTTATCCGTAAACTCCTGCTCAAGCAGCCATGCCTCCTTTGTAAGAAATTATGTAGGAGCGACCATCCCGGTCGCCCGCGGGCGGTCGGGGACTCTCCGCCCCTACATAACATCGCGTCCGCATATCCGGTACACCGGCAACTAACGACTATTCCCTAAGTGCTGTAATAATACCCCACGCCGCGCTTTGTAATTACATACTTCGGCTGGCCGGAGTCTTCCTCGATTTTCTCACGCAATCTCCGCACCGCCACGTCCACCGCACGCAAGTCTCCGAAATATTCATATTGCCACACTTCATGTAGCAATTCTTCTCGGGAGAACACTTTGCCGGGACTCGCGGCAAGAAAACTGATAAGCTCAAACTCGCGTTGGGTAAGCTCCGCGCTGCGGCCGTTGACGTAAACGTCAAAGCGCTCTTTGTCGATCACAAGCCCGATTATATGCTCCCGCCCCGCCGGGGGCGCCCCTTGCGCGGCGGTGCGCCGGATGTTGGCTTTCACCCTTGCCTGAAGCTCACGCACGGAAAACGGCTTTGTTATATAATCATCCGCGCCCAGCTCTAACCCCAGCACCTTGTCGGTCTCCTCCTCGCGGGCGGTGAGCATGATAATCGGCGTTATGATGTCAACTTCACGGATCTTTCTGCACACTTCAAACCCATCAATATACGGCAACATTACGTCAAGCAGGATAAGATCCGGCCGCTTTTTTGTATACTCACCGAGCGCCGCTTCCCCGTCATACGCGATGGTTATTTCATACCCCTCTTTTTTCAAATTGAAACTGAGGATATCGACTATATTTTTTTCATCGTCAACTATAAGAACTGTTTTCACCATATAGGTTCCTCCAACCCTTTTAATTCCGCTCTAAATATTTTTTTGCTTTCATTACCCCAATAATGGTTTTCGCGTCCGGCAGTTTGTTTTGTATTATCATCTCAACAAGTTCGTCTATTCTATGCGCTTCCACACTCAAAAGCTCATTTTCATCAAGATTCATTTCGCCGTATGTTAAATCCAGCGCCAGATAAATGTATAAAATCTCCCTGCAAAATCCGGGGGAGGGATATATCTCCCCTAGAAACACATATTTGCCTGCCGTACAGCCTGTCTCTTCCGCAAGCTCACGCACAGCGCATTCAAACGGGTCTTCACCCTTGTCCAATTTGCCCGCCGGAATCTCCAAAAGCTCTTCTTCCATGGGATACCTGTACTGCCGAACCATCAAAATCTTATTATCCGCCGTCACCGGGATGACCGCAACGCCGCCGGGATGTTCTACAACCTCACGCGAGGCATGTGCGCCGTTCTGCAGCTCCGCAACGTCTCGCCTGACGTTTATGATTAGCCCCTCGTACATCATATTCTTCTCCACTTGTTTTTCAAAGAATTGCACTTTATCCACCTCATTTAAAGCTCATTATATACTATCCGGCACAAGATTGCACCTACTTTTTCATGTCCCTCTGAAAATTACAAAAAAGCTATTGACAAGATCAATTTATTTTGATATCATTTTGATATTAAAATAAATCACGGAGGTTAAAAAATATGTCAGAAATTAAGAGACAGAGCAACGAAGAGGTGATACTGAAAGCGAAAAAAGGCATGGTGGCGCTGGTACTGAACATACTGGCTATGATTGCAGGTTCAGGCGCATTCGGCCGCGGCATCTTTCTTGCTGTGAACGGAGACCACGCACTGGGAGGCGCACTGATTGCGGCAGGTGCGATATACACTTTTATCATCGGCCCGCTGATTTTCATCGGACTCAAGGTGGTCAGGCCGAATGAAGCGCTTGTACTCACACTGTTCGGCCGGTATTTCGGGACGCTTAGGAGCGAGGGTTTTTTCTGGGTAAACCCATTCTGCACTGCCGTGAACCCCGCCGCTGGCGAGGTAAATCCGGCGACTGCCGCCCCGGTTAAAACATCGCTGTCCACAATAGACATCAGCGGTATAAATCTCGGCACCGGCGCAAACAAAAAGATTTCACTCAAGGCGATGACGCTGAGCAATGACAGGCAGAAGATCAATGACCAGATGGGAAATCCAATAATTATCGGAACAGTGGTTATCTGGAAAGTGGTCAACACGGCTAAGGCAGTCTTTAACGTTGACAATTACAAGGAATTCCTGTCAATCCAGTGCGATGCCGCGTTAAGGAATATCGTGAGTCAATATCCGTACGATTCCGTCGGCAGTGATAACGAGAAATCTCTGCGCGGCAGCAGTGTGGAAGTTGTTGAAAAACTCAAGAATGAGATACAGGCCAAGGCGGAAGTCGCAGGACTGGAGATTCTTGAGGCGCGGATTACGCATCTGTCATACGCGGAAGAGATCGCGTCCGCGATGCTTCAGCGCCAGCAGGCGTCTGCTGTTGTTGATGCAAAGCAGGCGATTGTAGAAGGTGCTGTCGGCATGGTCGAGATGGCGTTAGAAAAGCTCAGCGCAAATGATATCGTACATCTTGATGAAGAGCGCAAAGCAGCGATGGTCAGCAATCTCTTAGTCGTGCTCTGCGGCAGCAGAGATGTTCAGCCGGTCGTCAACAGCGGATCACTCTATTAGAATCGGACGATGGATGAGAAGAAAAAACAGGTTCCGCTGAGATTGTCAGAGTCTCTTTGGAAAGAGCTGGCCGCTTGGGCGGAGGCGGATTTCAGGTCGATAAATGGCCAGATTGAGTATCTGTTGACAGAGAGCGTAAAACGGCGGAAGAACAAAAAGCCGCCATATGATTAAATGTGCAAAGGGCATGTTCCTTCCGGTGAACATGCCCTTTACTTTAATACGGCTCCAACGGTATGATAATCGCGCAAATCAGATATGCGATCCAACCGAAGCCCGGAATGACGATAGCCAGAATCCGGATGATTACCGGATCTATGTTAAAATATTCGCCAATTCCGCCGCAAACTCCGGCGATAATGCGGTTCCTGCGCGAGCGGTATAAGCGCCTTGGTCCCATGATAGATTCTCCTTTCTGTGTTGGATTTTGTGGTGTCTGTGTGCGCTGTAGGGTCGGATTCCATATCCGCCCTGTGTGCGACAATTGCTCTATGAATCGGGCGGATATAGAATCCGACCCTACAATGGCGTTATGTACAAAATATAAATTCCCCCGACCTAATGCGTGTGATGAAAAATCGCCAGTTGAGTGCGGTCGCGCAGCTGCAGTTTTTCCAGGACTCCGCTGATGTAATTGCGCACAGTCCCTTCACTCAGGAACATCGCCTGGCCGATTTCTTTGTTATTCAAGCCTTTGGCAACCAGCGCGATGACCTCCTCTTCTTTTTCGCTGATCCCCAGCTTGCGGTAATCTGTCTTTTCGCCTGGGACAAGCGACGACAGTTTGGAGACAACATCGCGCCCAAACACTGATTGACCGGCTTTCACAGCCGTTAACGCCGGGGAAATACTCTCAAAATCCTGCTTTAAAATGTATCCTTTCACGCCCATGTTAAGGGCTTCGATAATATATTCGTCGTCCGAAAAAGTGGTCAAAAACAAAATCTTGGCGGACGAGTCATATTTCAGTATCTCCCCAGCCGCCTCAAGGCCGGTCATAACAGGCATACGGATATCCAGCAGCGCCACGTCGGGGTGATGCTCCTTGTATAGCTCAACAGCCTCCCGCCCGTTGCCACCTGTACCCAGCACCTCAATTTCAAGGGATTCGAGTATCGTTTTAAGTGACAGTTTTACTATCTGATCATCGTCCGCGATTATTATTTTCATCTCTTCCTCCTTTCGGCAAAGTGATAAATATTCTGAACCCGCCGTCATAGCCGAAAGTGCAGTGTCCGTCCGCACCTTTTACCCTGTCAGCTATGTTTTGCAATCCCATCCCCGCCCCGGAATCGGCTGGCTTTCGCGTCCCGTTGTCTTGTATCCGCAGCTGATATAAAGCCGGATGTTCCTGTGCGGTCACTTTTATTTCCGTCGCGTCGCTATGCCTCACTGTATTTGTCAACGCCTCTTTCGCCGCCATCAAAAAGCAGTATTTAACATCATTCGGCACATCTTCCGATAAGTCGTAGTGTATACTGACATCGTAGCGCGTGTCCGCAAAAACTTTTTGTATTGACTGGAACAGGTCAATCGAATCATCCTTGAGGTCATGGACGGAACCTCGAATGCTTTCCATTGAGTCTATCAGCGCTTCCTGCAGGCTTTTCAATTGATCTTCCATATTTTTGTCCTTGTTGATTGCCTGCATCGCGCCCGTCTGCAATATCGCGCGGGACAGGACGTGTCCTATATTGTCGTGGATATCCCGCGCTATCCGATTCCGCTCGCTCAGCTTGGCCAGGTGCGCGGCTTCGTCTTGGTTTTCTGCCAGCTCTTTCGTTTTCTGCACAAGCGCCCGCTTCTGCTCCGTGTGGGAATCCATCAGCTCTGTATAGCGGTTTGAAATATCTTCGCCATAGCCTCGCAAATGCTCAAACAAAATCGCCGCACCTGCTATTGGTATAAACAACGGATTATATATAATAAGCGGCAACCCCAGTACGGCGGCAAACGCTTTGCTATACCTCGCTAAATCAAAGACAAGCGGCGGCAGAAAGACCGTAAAAAACGGCACGAATAGACAGACGGCCCCATAAAAGCCGCAGGCAGCCATAGTAAATACACGGCGTCCGAAATACTGATTCAGTGACGTTATAGTAATGACCAATAGCAAAGCGACCACGGCGGCAATGCCCAAGTTATCAGCCGCACCCAGCCCTAGCAGGCCCATTAGGAAGAGATTCAACTTAATGATTAAAGTCAGCATACTTCAATTATACACCACACACGCTAATATGACAATTGTCACATTAGGTTATGACCAATGACACTTGTACACGGCATATCCGGCAGGCTATAATGGCCACAATGAAAGGAGCGATAATCAAATGGTAGTAAAAATAGACAATCTGGTAAAACGCTATAAAGAAGTGTTGGCTGTTGACCATTTTAGCATGGAAATCAAGGAGGGCGAAATACTCGGCCTTCTGGGGCCTAACGGCTCCGGCAAAACAACAACCATCAACTGCATACTGGCGCTGCTGAAATACGACAAAGGGACAGTCGAGATTTTCGGTCAGGAAATGGCACCCTCTTCCTACAATATCAAGAAAGATATCGGCGTGGTTATGCAAAACGTGGCCGTATTTGATGAACTGACTGTTTTTGAAAACATCGACTACTTCTGTGGGCTATACATCAAAGATACAGCCAAGCGGAAGAAATACGTCAGGGAAGCGATACAGTTCGTCGCACTGGAGGGATTTGAAAAATTCCTGCCGAAGAAACTGTCCGGCGGCCTGCTGCGGCGATTGAACATCGCTTGCGGAATTGCGCACAAACCCAAACTGATTATCCTGGACGAGCCCACTGTAGCCGTTGACCCACAAAGCCGCGACTATATTTTGAAAGGCATCCAGGAACTCAACCGCCAGGGCGCGACCATTATTTATACCTCGCACTACATGGAAGAGGTGGAGCAGATTTGTACCCGCATTATAATCATAGACAAAGGCCGGAACATCGCCGAAGGCACTAAGGAAGAGTTAAAGCAAATGATAAAGACCGGTGAAACAATCCGGATCAATATTTTGGACATCAGCAAGGAACATGTGTCAAAGATAGGCGCGCTGCCAAACGTCTTCTCGGCGGAATACATGGATGAAACCCTTGTCGTTCATTGCGAACAGGGCAAGCACAATTTATCCAGTATTCTGGATTATCTAAGCCAGAACCAAATCGTCTATGATCGTGTGCTCAGTGAACTGCCGACATTAAACGACGTGTTCCTTGAAATGACCGGCAACCAGCTGAGAGATTAGGGGGCGTGACAAATGCGATTTAAATACAGCCTTTTTCGGTTATTACGCGACAGAAGCTATCTTTTCTTTGCACTGGCGTTTCCGATTATTCTCAGCACTTTTTTCAACGTCGCGTTCAGCAGCGACATTATTAATATCTTTGAATCGATTCCTGTGGCCATCGTGGAAGAAGGTGGCGCTCACCCCATGTTCAACGAAATCCTGCACGAATTGGCATACGGCGAGGAACCTTTGCTGGAGATTGTTCCCGTGACGTCACTTTACGAGGCGGAGACTCTGCTGAAAGGCGGGGAAATCACCGGTGTGTTCGTCCTGCGGGAAGAGATTGAGCTGGCGGTGACGAGAACTGGGATTAACCAAAGCATACTGCAAACCATCTCCAACGAATTCATCCGGCGCAGCGCCACCATCACCGACATAGCTACAGCGCGGCCCGATCTGGTAATGGAAATAGTCGCCGAAATGAACGCAGGGATTGACGTAAATCAAGGCACAGGTGGGCTAGGGACTGACATGATTATATATCACTTCTACGCACTGCTCGCAATGGTCTGCTTTATGGGCAGCCAGGCAGGATTTAAAGTCAGTATTGATGTTCAGGCGGGCATATCCCCGCTGGCGGCGCGGCGCTCCGTCGCCCCGACCAAAAAGATGGCCATTGTCGTCAACGAGTTTGGTGCGGCTGTGCTGGTTCACGCTGTAGTCACGTTTATCAGTGTGGCATATCTGGTGTTTATACTCGGCATAAACTTCGGGCAGAGTCTGCCGCTGATTATGCTGGTCTGCCTTGTCGGATCTCTGGCAGGCATCAGTTTTGGGATACTCATGGCGACAGTCCTGAAAGGCAAAGAAAACATCAGGGAAGCGACCATGACCGGAATCAGTTTTGTGTTTTACGCCGCTGCCGGACTATTTCAGTCACAGATACGCCTGACTGTCAGAAGCGCGGCGCCGATACTCGACAGGATCAATCCCGTCACTTTGATCAGCGATGCGTTTGCGTCCCTGGTGATATACGACACCTTAGACCGATACTTCCAGTCGCTGTTGATACTGCTTGGTATAGTCGCATTATTCCTTGTAGTAAGCGCGGCTGTTTTAAGGAGGGCACGTTATGCAGACTCTTAAATACTTCTTTAAAATCCTTAACTATCACAAAGTAGTGTTAGTGATATATGTCTTTCTGTTTGCCATGTTGAATATATTTTTCACGGAATTCGGCACTGATATGACTGAGATTTTCACTCCGCAATCCTTGAATATCAGCGTGATTAACAGGGATGATCACCCGATTTCCGACGGGCTGGAGCAATACCTGGGCGATCTGCACAATCTTGTGCCGATTGAAGATGACTACACCGCCATGCAGGACGCGCTGTTCTTCTGGGATGCGGTTTATATCCTGATTATCGACGACGGCTTTGGGGCAGCTTTCTACAACGACCCCGACTCGGTTACCTTGACAAACAAAAAAGCGGCTGATGCCGCCGCGGGATTCTTTGTGGACGAGCAGATCGACAGCTATCTGCTGACACTGCGGGCGTATTTAAGCGCGGACTTTGAGTTGGAACGGGCGCTGACGCTCACGCTTGCCACAAGCGTTCAGGAAGTGAATGTCCTTATCTTAGAAACGGAAATAACCGGCGCCTCGTTTTATTTCCAGGTACTTCCCTTTGTGCTTGTCTCGGTGATAATGCTGGCGTTGGGTTCGGTTTTAATAGTCTACAGAAAAGACGACCTGACCCGAAGGATGGACGTCTCCCCCACCCCCGCGCTGCGTAGAAAGACACAGATAATGATCGGGTGCGCACTGTGCGCGCTCTTGATATGGCTGGTCTTTATGGTGGGCGCGTATTTCCTCACCCCGCACTCGCTTACCGGCACGGCGGGATTGCTGCGAATTTTAAACAGCCTTGTTTTCACAGTAGTTTGCGTAAGTCTGGCCTTTTTGATAGGTCAGGTTGTAAAAAAGAGCATTGTACTGCAAGCCCTCGCCCAGATACTGGGCCTCGGGATGAGCTTCATCAGCGGAGTGTTCATGCCGCAGGAATTTCTGGCTGACAGTGTGCTTGCCATCGCCCGATTCACGCCCACTTACTGGTACATCCGCAACCTCAGCATGATAGACGCGGTTTCGCCCGCAATCAATGTAGATATGGGCAGCTTCCTGCAAAATACCGGCATACAACTCGGCTTCGCAATAGCCCTGTTCGCAGCAGCGCTGGCTTTCGGCAGGGAGAGAAGGGCGGCTTAGTTCGCGCAAGGCTGCAAGCAACAAGCGGACACCTCACATGCAGAGGCGTCCGCTTTATATTGCATATCTATCGAACTCTTTTTTAATCTCAGATATCCCCATACTAAGCAGCTCATTTAATTTATATCGCTGTGCAAGCGATTTAACAAACTCACACCCCAAAAAATATCCTAAATCAGAGCGCCCCTGCCATTGTGTCCAATCTCCGAAAAAATCCTGTGTACTCTCTTCACTATACAGCCGTCTTTTATATTCATATAAAATATCATGATGATTGCTAACACACCACTCAAGCCAGTCACCTCTATTTTGATGATAGTGTGAAAAGTCGCCATTCAACAACTGTTCGCAATACATAGCTATGCCTTCTCGCCACAACTGCCAAATTGATTTATCACGTTGATTTAATAGTTTCAAGCTTCCACCCCGCTTAACATCATGCAAAATATGCCCTATCTCATGGCATATAAGTCCGTTTATGCTTTTCTCATCATGCCAATTTAGTTCAATTATTTTTTCAACGCCAAGCAAAACAACCTTTTTATCGTCTAGTGTCGTAGCCCACCCGGCTCCATTGCAAAGCCCTAAATAAAGGATTATATACACATTCAAATCAAGCTGGAATATTTGCCGACATCGGTCATTGATATTCGCAGTTGCAACAATAAAAGCGTTGTGCAATTCCTCTAAGGCGCCTCGATTATTAATGGTTTGCAATATAACTGGAAGAATCTGTGTGTCAAAATTATATTCTCTGATATCTTCTTTTAATTTGTCTGGCAGATTCTTGGATATACCAGAGGCATAAACTTCCCATAAAGCAATATTGAAGTCTCCATTCATTATGTCAAGCAATGAAATCAAATCAAAATAAGTGTCAAGTACCCTCACACGCTTTCACCTCCAACCATTATTCAATTATAGCCCATTCTAACGAACATTTCAACCGGCTAGCGCATCTTCTGCCCAAGCGTGTCCCAGATATTGACTTCCGGCTCCCTGTGGAGTACAATTGATAAAAATAACAAGGAGGCAGGCAAAATATGCTTATAGGTTATCAAGAAGGCACCGGCATTATGTGCGCTGATTCCACGTTGGAAACTGACCTTATCCTCTGTGAGAAAGCGGGCTTTGACGTAATCGAGATACGGTTTGACGCTTTGCAGCGCTATCTTGTGACGCATTCCCTCAGTGAACTGCGGGACTTCTTCAAAAACAGCCGTATCAAGCCCCACTGCATGGGCGGGCATTTTATCGTTCCGGATCAATTCGACAACCCGGCGGAAATAGAGCGCGACGCCGCAGTGATGACGCGATTCATCGCCGCCTGCCATATTTGTGAGCAAATCGGGGATAAGTATTTTCTGATTATCAACCACATTTTGCAAGAGATGACCCCGGAAGGCCCGCGTGACGTGTTGAACCAGGACTATCCATATCCCAGGGATCAGGTTACGGAGTTTTCCGCCAGAATCCTGAAGAAGTTCTGCACAGTTGCGGCAGACTTCGGCTTGACCATGGTGTGGGAGCCTGTATGCGGCAGGGGCAGTTCCGTCAAAACCATGGATCACGCGATG
>WQWC01000053.1 GCA_009785525.1 Oscillospiraceae bacterium
AGCTTTTTGCAGATTCCTCAGCAATGGGATTTCTAGTTTATGCAGATTACCATATATATGTTGTATCATAGAAAACTCCTTTACAACAGTTGCAATTTGCTTTGCAGCAGCCCCTTTGCTCCTTTAAGCAGATATATGCTTCTTCTTTTTCATTGAGATCCAATAAAAAATCGTAATAAAAATTGCAACAGCACTCATAGCGATTGTGATGATAAAAGCATTGGTATAAACCCCGGTTGCCACTCGTATATTTGCGGCTATTTGAGGGCCGACAAAGGCAGCCACGCCAAAGGCGATAAACAGTACGCCATAATTCATGCCCAGATTCTTTGTTCCAAAGCTTTCCGCACAGATGGAAGGGTATACACCCAAGAAACCGCCGAAACAAAGACCAACTGCAATAAGGCCGAGGATAACCAGGGGGAAGGTAGTGGCAACACTAAGTACAATCAACCCCCCAATTGTCACCGCATACATGACAATCAGCGTGGGATATCGGCCGATTTTATCAGAGACCGCACCCCAGAAGAACCGGCCTCCCGTGTTTGCCAATCCCAGAAACAGCACAGCGGTGGCGCCGATAGCAGCGGCGCTGCCGACATCATATCCAAGGGCAATCTGCGTAATAGGGGATGCCTGAGAAATAATCATCAGGCCGGTGATACACGCCAATGTGTACATGAGCCACAGAATCCAGAATCTGGGTGTTTTTAACATTCCGATTACATCGAGATCAGAACTTGCACCGCCTGCCGTTCCGGCGGCAGGGGGATTCCAGCCTTCTGGCTGATACCCCGCCGGGGGACGGTCGATGAAAAAGGAGCATATTACGGCAACGACCCCAAGGATAATCCCGAAAATTAAGAATGTCTGCTGCGGGCCTATGCTGTCGATGACTGGCCCAAAGATCGGGGCGAATAAAACCGCACCCGAGCCAAAGCCGCCTGCAGCTATGCCCCCGGCCAATCCGCGCCTGTCTGGGAACCAGCTAACAGAGTTTGCAACCGTGCTGCCATAGACAAGCCCGATACCGATGCCTCCCATAGCGCCGTATGTAAGGAACAGGATGAGCGGGTTAGCGGGAGTATCGGGGGTACCCACCGGCATAAAGTTTGCCAAGGCAAAGCCGGCACCAAAGAATAAGCCGCCGATCAAGATTGTGGTTTTAATACCTATCTTACCATGCAATTTTCCTGCCACAATCATTGCAAGCGGCACCAGACCAAGGGAGAGATTGAACGCAAGGGTAGTTTGGGGCGCCGTTAGATAAAATGGGGAGGCTTGAAGCGCACTGGCAAAAACACTCCAGGCATAAGCAGAGCCAATTATAATATTTGCAATAAAACTGGCAAATATTATGAACCAGCGGTTTTGAGTTTTCATTGTTATGTCAAATCCCTTCCTGATGTATAAACTATGTAAATTTCACACAGGTGCTTACTATTTGCAGTGAAACCTTTTTTCAAAGGCCTCTTCAAGCTCTGCTCGGAAATTAGGGTGGGCAATTTCTATCAGGGCCCGGGCGCGCTCTTTATTTGTGCGATTTTTCAGGTTTGCAATGCCGTGCTCCGTCACAATATATTGCACATCGCAACGGTTGGTTGTGACAACCGCACCTTCATCCAAAATCGGTACAATTTTGCTGACCGTACCGCCTTTTGCCGTTGACGGCATCGCAATGATTGAGCGCCCGCCCTTACTGACCGCCGCCGCCCGGACAAAGTCAACTTGGCCGCCAACACCTGAAATCTGTGTCATGCCGATGGTTTCAGAAGAAACCTGCCCAAGTAGGTCAACCTGTACACAGGAGTTGATAGACACCAAATTGTCATTTTGGCCTGCGATAAATGGGTCATTTGTGTATGTCACCGGATGCATGGAAACCATGGGATTATTATCTACAAACTCATAAAACGCTTGGGACCCTATTAAGAACGTGGCAATTATTTTTCCGGGATTGAAATTCTTTTTAGAGTTGTTGATAATACCCTCTTTCACCAACTCCAGCACGCCATCAGAGAACATCTCCGTATGTATACCCAGGTCTTTACGTTCTTTCAAGAATAGTAAAACCGCATCCGGAATAGCGCCGATACCGAGCTGTAAACAGTCGCCGTCTTTTACAAGACTTGCACAGTGCTCGCCAATGGCTTTTTCCACTTCGCCGATGGACGGAGCGCCCGGGGATAAAAGTGGTTCATCTTGTGCAACGATACAGTGCATTTGTGATACGTGGACAAAGCTATCACCCAGTGTCCGTGGCATATGTGTGTTTACTTGAGCGATCAGAATTTTAGCGGCTTCGGCGGCATGTTTTGTGTAGTCTACAGAAACACCTAAGCTGCAATATCCGTGCTCGTCAGGGGGCGAGACATGAATGATTGCCACATCTACAGGCAGATCTTCGTCCCACAACAGGGGAATACGGTAAAAATAGCATGGGGTATAGTCGCCGTGGCCATCACTGACTGCCTGTCTGGATTTTGCGGAAATAAACAAAGAGTTGTGGCGGAAGTGTTGTTCCATACCGGGTGACATATACTCCGTTTTTATTAGGGGCAACATGCTCACAACTTCGACATTGCGATACGCTTCATGGTTTTTTACCATAGCGTCAATTAGGGCGGGAGATCCGCCGACACCGAGGCCAGTTACCACTCTGTCTCCGGATTTAATCAGTTTTACGGCCTCATCGGCTGTAGTCAATCTTTCCTTATAAATTTTTTTCCAATCCACTTCGCTCATTCCTTTACTTTCAGTATTTTTTACATAGCTATTTGTTTCTTAGTACTCGAAAAATCCTTTTTTGGTCTTTCTGCCCAGGGTTTTGGCCCGAACCATTTTTTTCAGAAGGGGATGGGAGCGATATTTATCGTCTCCGCTCTCACTGTGGAGCGTCTCCATAATGGCCAGGCATACATCAAGCCCGATCAAGTCGCCGAGGGCCAGGGGGCCTATTGGGTGATTTGCGCCAAGTTTCATGGCCAGATCAATTTCTTCGGCAGTGGAAACGCCGTCGGCCAAAACCCCTGCAGCTTCGTTAATCATTGGAACAAGGATGCGATTCACCACAAAACCCGCAGCTTCGTCGACCTTGACTGGCACTTTTCCGATGTCTTCCGCTATTGCAACTACCTTGTCGGTTACATCCGCTCTTGTCTGTGCACCGCTTATGACCTCTACAAGCTTCATAATGGCCGCAGGGTTGAAAAAATGCATTCCGACAAAGCGAGTTGGGTCATGGAGACAGCTTGCAAGTTCTGTAATAGAAAGCGCAGACGTATTCGTTGCGAAAACTGTATGGCTCGGCAGTAACTGTTCTAATTTTTGAAAAAGCGCCTTCTTTACGGTTATATCCTCAAAAACTGCCTCGACGATCAGGCCGCATGGGGAGATACTGTCGATTTCGCAAGGTGTCACATTGGAAAGGATTTCTTCAGCGACATCTGATGCTATTTTGCCTCTGTCTACCAACTTTTTTAGGGATACGGCCATGGCCTCTTTCCCTTTTTCTGCAAAAGAGAGTTCTATATCGCACAAGTCCACATGATATCCGGCAGCCGCAAATACTTGGGCGATTCCCCAGCCCATGGTGCCTGCACCTATGACGCCTACGTTCTTATCCATTATCTACTCCCCCGTATATTCGTATTTTTCCTTATTGTTAAAAGCGTTTAGGCCATTTTTGGCATCAGTTGTATCAAATAGTGCTGAAAATGCGTGAGCCTCTATGTCAGAACCTTCTGTCAGAGAAACCTCTATTCCGGCATACATGGCCTTTTTTGCCGCACTGACGGCGATCGGCGCCTGTTTGCCTATGTTCGATGCGAGCGCTAAAGCGGAGTCCATAAGCTGATCCTGTGCGTGCACCGCATTGACCAAGCCGATTTCAAAGGCGCGGGAAGCCTTGATGCGGGCGGCGCTAAACAGAAGCTCACTCGCATGACCTGTGCCGACAAGCCGTGCAAGGCGCTGTGTGCCGCCCCAGCCGGGACAAATGCCCAAGGTCACCTCAGGCAGTGCAAAAGATGCGTTTTCAGAGGCCAGGCGTATATCACAGGCGAGAGCAAGTTCACAGCCGCCGCCAAAGGCAAACCCGTTGACCGCCGCAATGACAGGAAAAGGAAGGGCGGCAAGTTTTGAAAAAATACGGTTTCCGTTTATAGAAAGCGCATAGGCTTCTTTCCTGTCAAGGCCCTCAAGTTGTTTCACATCGGCGCCGGCGACAAAAGCTTTCTCGCCGTAGCCGGTTATAATGAGCGAACGAACATCCTTTTGCCGGAGCAGGTCATTGAAAACGGCGTCAATCTCTGCAAGTGTATCGAGGTTGAGCGCATTTAACTGCTCCGGGCGCACAATGGTAAGGATTGCGGTTTTCCAAGCAGATGCGCTTGCAACATGCTCTAATGAAATATTTGACATGATAAAGTCCATTCCTTTCATGCGATCTTCCTAAACCAATTCAAACAGTACGGCTTCACCCATTCCGCCGCCCATGCAAATAGTTGCCACGCCATACGTCTCATTTCGTCTGGCCATTTCGTGGAGCAGGGTTACGGCGATACGTGCGCCTGAGGCGCCGATGGGATGGCCGATTGCGATGGCGCCGCCGTTTACATTCACTTTTTCAAGGGGGAGTTCCAGTTGCTTTGCAACCCCCAGTGCCTGGACTGCAAACGCCTCATTTGCCTCAAACAGACCGATGTCGCCTATGGTCTTTCCGACTTTTTCTAAAAGCGTTCTAACCGCTGCCACAGGGCCTAAGCCCATCAGGGTGGGGTCAACGCCTACGGTTGCCATTGCGATAAAGCGTGCAACAGGGTTCAAGTTATGTTCTTTCATAAATTGTTCAGAGACAACAAGCATTGCAGCGGCGCCGTCATTTATGCCGGAGGCATTGCCTGCCGTGACCGTGCCATCTTTTTTAAATGCAGAGCGCAGTTTTGCAAGCTGTTCCGGAGCAATGTCATTACGGATGTATTCGTCCTCACAAAATATAAGGGGGTCGCCTTTTTTTTGCGGAATTTCCACCGGCGCAATTTCTCCCGTAAATTTACCTTCAGACTTTGCCTTAGAGGCTTTTTGTTGAGAGTTTAAGGCATACAGGTCTTGCTCTTCACGAGAAATTTCCAAAACATTTGCAATATTCTCGGCGGTGATGCCCATATGATAGTCGTTATACACATCCCACAATCCGTCATGGATCATGCCGTCAACCACATTGGCATGGCCTAGACGGGCGCCGTCACGCATTGCGGGAAGATAGTGGGGCACACCGGACATACTTTCCATGCCCCCTGCAACAATACACTGTGCATCGCCGGCACGGATTAGGGCTGCGGCAAGGGAGACGGCCGTAAGGCCGGAGCCGCAAACTTTATTTAGGGTGAAAGCCGGAACACTTTCAGGGATAGAAGCCGCAAACGCAGCCTGGCGAGCCGGGTTTTGGCCCAGACCGGCCTGCAATACATTGCCCATAATGACTTGATCGATAAGCTTGGGGTCAATATTTGCACGATTTAAAGTTTCTTTGATAGCCGCCGCACCCAGCTTTGGGGCAGGCACATCTTTTAAGCTGCCGTTAAAGCTGCCTACCGCTGTACGGCACGGAGCCACAATGTAGACGTTTTCCATTTTTTAAACCTCCATTTTGGGTACAACAATCCAAGCCTTTGATTACGTGCCTCATACATCTTGATTTTGCATAAGACACGCAGTCAAAAGACGGCAAATATAGGGATAGGGTTTTAAGCGCTAAGACTGAAGTGATTGGACAAGGGAGTCAACAAGAGATTCTATTTCAGGCTCATTTATCTCGCCCAGGCTTGAGATGATTGTCACCCTGTCGTCCAGGATTGTCATCTCTTTCATCTCTTTATCTAAAAATTCTTCGATAAGGTCGCCGGCCTTCGGCGCCCAGGAGCCGTTTTCAATAATGCCGAAGGTACGGTTTTTCAGGTTCAGTGACTTCATGCGGGCAAGATAGTTGTTGATCAGCGGGAAAATGCCCAAATTGTATGTGGGGCAGGCGATGACAATATGGCTTAACCTGAACGAATCGGATATCAAGTAGGACGTGTCTGTGTATGACGCATTGCGTACTGTAATGTTTGTGACGCCTTTTTCTTGCAGTTTGTCAGCGAAATATTCCACGGCTTTTTCTGTGTTGCCGTACATGGAGGCATATACAATCAGCACGCCTTTTTCCTCGGGCTCATAGCTGCTCCATTTGAGATATTTGTTAACCAGATACATCAAATCGGTGCGCCATACATGGCCGTGAGTAGGGAGAAATATTTTGATGTTTTCCAGCTTGATGATGTTGACCGCTTTGCCGAGGATACTTTGTACATGGGGGCCATATTTCCCAACGATGTTAACAAAATATCTTCTGGCTTTTTCGTGCCAATCCCGATCATAATCCACTTCATCATCGAACAGATTTCCGTCTAATGTGCCAAAAGAGCCGAAGGCGTCCGCAGAGAACAGACAGCCGGTTGTTGTGTCAAAGCTGACCATAACTTCCGGCCAATGCACCATTGGGGCAAAGGCAAAGACGAAGTTGTGTCTGCCGAAACTGATTGTGTCAAGCTCTGCTACCTGGTGTTTTTTCTCCAGTGCAACGTCTACGCCAAATTGGTGCATAAGCATGAATGTTTTTTCATTGGCGATGACGGTGACATCGGGATAGGCCTTCAGTACGTGGTTGATGCCGTATGCGTGGTCAGGCTCCATATGCTGCACGATAAAATAATCTAACGGTCTGCCATCCAGGGCTTCTTTCAGGTTGGCCATAAATTTGTCAATGACCTTTTTATCAACGGTATCAAACAATACGGTTTTTTCATCCTTCAGCAGATATGCATTGTATGAAACCCCTTCGGGGATGGGATGGATTCCTTCAAAAAGCTCATCCACATGGGGCTCATCTACGCCCAGATAATAAATATCTTCCGCAACTAATCTTACAGTAGACTTCGTATTTTTCCAGATGCTCATGGAATATACCTCCTAATTTTTTATACATGTATACATGATTAAATGAATTGCGATTTCTCTTCGCCGCATTCAGGACAAACCCACTCAAATGGCAACATTTCAAAAGGCGTACCTTCCATGGTGTCGCTTTCGGGATCTCCTAATTTTTGGTCATATTCGTAAGCACAGCCGTTGCAAATATGTATTTTGTAGTTTGCCGGCAACTTCTTCGGTACGGCCCTTTTGATTTTCTTGGGTTGCTCAACATACCGCTTGGCTTCGCCGTTATCTAATGCCTGGATCAAAAGAGGGATAATTTCGGCAAAATCGCCAACGATGCCATAGTCGCAATTTTTGAAAATAAGGGCATTTGGATCGTTGTTTATTGCGACGATTGTAGAGGCGGTTTTGATGCCCTTTAAATGCTGGCCTGCGCCGGATACGCCCACGCCAATATACAGGTTGTTCGTAAATTTTTGGCCGGACATGCCGATATATCTGTTTATTGGCATATAGCGCAAAGTTTCCGCCACGGGACGGGTGGAGCCAACTGCCGCACCGGCTTGATAGGCCAGCTTTTCAAGAAGTGTAAGATTTTCTTTGCCGCCAATTCCTTTGCCGGCAACAACGACACGGCCGGATTGCGGAATAGGCGTTTGTGCGTCAAGGCCGATTGTAAAGTCATACCCATCGGATTTGAGAGCGGCGACGAGCTTATCAACACGCTCTTGGGCAGTTCCTTCCAATATCACTTTCTTACGGACACCGGTGACGCCTGTAGGGGCCGTCTTAGCTTTTGCAGCCGTTTCTTTCTTGGGAGGTCTTCCGATTATATGGCTTGCAATTACAACACGCAGAATCTCGTTTGTCCCCTCATAGATTGTAGTGATCTTCATATCCCTGTAGGCTCTTTCTACAAGCATACCTTTCATATAGCCGGAGCCGCCGTGGATTTGCAGCGCATCGTTTACAATTTCCAAGCCCACATCCGATGCATATTGTTTTGCCATAGCCGCTTCCATGCCATAGGGCTGCTTCGCATCTTTGAGCGTAGCCGCACCATAGATCATTAAGCGGGAAGCGCGGAGCTTTGTTGCCATGTCAGACAGTTTGAAGGAAATTGCTTGGTTGAACGCAATAGGGCTGTTAAACTGTACACGTTCTTTGGAATAGGCCAAAGCGGCTTCAAACGCACCTTGCGCAATGCCCAAAGCCTGTGCGGCAATGCCGATACGTCCGCCGTCAAGTGTTGACATAGCGATTTTAAATCCTTCGCCCAACTGACCGAGCATGTTGCTCTTGTGCACTCGTACATTGTTAAACTTCAACTCACAGGTAGAAGAAGCACGGATGCCGAGCTTGTCATATGTATCGCCGAAAGTAAAGCCTTCTTGGCCTTTTTCAATGATGAATGCGGAAATGCCACGCATACCGAGATCTGGATTTGTAACAGCGGTGACGACATAGGTGTCGGCGTAGAACGCATTTGTTATAAATATTTTGCCGCCGTTCAGTATAAAATAATCTCCATCTGGGTCGGCAGTTGTCTCTGTGCCGCCGGCGTCACTGCCGGCATTTGTTTCTGTAAGGCCAAAAGCGCCGATTTTTTTGCCGCTGGCAAGTGGTGTAAGATATTTTTTCTTTTGCTCCTCCGTTCCGTAGGCGTAGATTGGCCACGCACAAAGAGATGTGTGCGCAGACACAATTACACCGGTGCTGCCATCGACTCTTGCAAGTTCCTCCACTACGATAGCGTAGCTTATGTTGTCAAGTCCGGCTCCGCCGTACTCCTCCGGAAAGGGAATACCCATCAGTCCCATTTCGCCCAGCATTTTCACTTGCTCTACAGGGAAAATGCTCTCCTGGTCGTTCATAAAAGCAACCGGCTTGACCTCCTTTTCTGCAAATGCTCTTACCTTTGAACGCAAAGCTTCATGTTCCTTTGTGGTTTGATAAGACATAGCGTTGTCCTCCTTTAATATATTTTTATGAGGTTACAAAGTGATGGTTTCAACGATGCTACACAATGTTTCCTCTTAACTTAAGCCGTCTAAACAAAAAATCAATCTTGATAAATTTTATCAAGATTGATTGTAGCATACTTGATAAAATTTATCAAGATTGATTTTCATGTTTGTTAAACATTCTATAAAACAACTAAACTTTTGTCTATATTGCCCAAGTGACACAAGGCATCTGCACCTTGATAAACGTTAAAAAATATAGTATAATAGCACATAGAAATGAGGCGATTACATGTTATTAACGAAAGAGTGCGACTATGGTATGCGCATCATCCGCAGGCTGGCGGATGGTGAAAGAAAGACCGTAATGTCGATCTGTAATACGGAAGAAATCCCAGTCCCCTACGCCTATAAAATCACAAAGAAGCTGGAACACGCCGGTTTACTACAGAGCTTGCGTGGCCAGAACGGCGGGTATCAGTTGGCCAAGTCTTTGGATATGATTACGCTCTATGATATTGCTACCGCTGTAGATGAAAATTGTCTTGTATTTGCATGTCTGGCTGAAGGTACTCTCTGCCCGTTTCATCACGCAGATCAGCCCTGTGCGGTTCACTTGGAATTTAAGCGGATACAAGACTTGCTGGTGAGCGAAATGCAGGCAAAGACAATAGGCGAAGTGTTGCTTGCCTGATCGGTGATCAAAACAGCAAGAGGCACGGCTGCATGTAGCCGTGCCTCTTGCTTTGGATGGAAATCAGCGCCACATAAAGATGTTGCTTACGTCACCCACTGATACTCGCCGTTTTCGTCCACATGATAAGAATCGGCGAAAGAGACCTTTCAAATTGATTTTGGTATGCTCACAACGTCAACTTTGTTTTGGATCAACTGTTGCCAAAAGCCGCTGCGGGAGATATCACCCTGTAAGATCACGCCAACCGGGATTCCATCCCGCAGGATGACTTTTTGATAACGCTTGTGGTCTTCCCGGGAATCTTCCGTGTCCCCGGCTTCGGGAATGAAGCGGCCGATAGACAGAGAGGGGATGCCGAAAAAGTGGACAGTGTTTTTCGGCAAAAACGTATCCGGATGCGTCGTCTCAATGCCCAGCATGTTCATGGCGGCAATTTCGCCCTGCGCAATAGCAGAAGGCCAGCTTTCAGAGAGACCTGTAATATCTCCGGCGGCATAGACGTGGGGAGCAGTGGTTGCCATGTGCGCATTTACGGTGATGCCACGCATGGTTTCAATACCGCTACCCTTCAAAAAGTCAAGTGCCGGGCGGACACCTGCGGCGACAATTAAAAGGTCACAGGGCAGGGTGTCACCATTGTCCAAGGCAAGGGCATTTACCGCCCCGGAAGCGTCACGCTGGACAGAGCTGAGCCTTGCGCCGAGACGGAAGACACAGCCGGCTTCTTCAAACTTTGCTTGATAGGCGCTGGAGGCACGGGCATCTAAGTTTGTGGAAAGAACAGACGCTGCCAGATCGACGATTGTCGTCATCTTACCCATTCCTAAAAGCCCATAGGCGGCATCTAACCCGACAAGACCTGCACCTATGATGACGATATTGTCTGCCTGTTTGGCTTTTTCGCTGATCGCCCGGGCGTCTGACAAGTCCCGCAACCCATAGACGTTGGTCGTATTGGCCAGGCCGTCAATGGGCGGAAAGAAACTCTTTGTCCCTGTGGCAATAAGCAAGCGGTCGTAGGATTCACTTCCCCCGTCAAATATGACGCTTTGAGTTGCAGGATCTATTTTGGTCACAGTTACATTGGGGCGGAATGTTATGTGGTTTTGCTCAAAAAATCCGTCTGAGATGAAAGAGAGGGCTTCCGTCTGCCGCTCGCCGCTGATGAATTGATGTAGCATACAGCGGGAATAGACCGTCTCGTCAGCAGAAAGAATAAGGATCTCATCTTGCGCCTGCTGTTCTCGCAGGGTTTTTGCCGCCGCAATCCCAGCGGCGCCTGATCCGATGATTACATGTCTCATTCATCCTACCTCCTTGAT
>WQWC01000054.1 GCA_009785525.1 Oscillospiraceae bacterium
CATTTCCTCAATCGGCGCGCGATAAACCCGCGCGTTATCGCCGCTTTGGTGGGGGAAGTCGCCGATGTATCGCCAGCCGTACTTTTCGTAGTAGCCGACATGGTCAGTGTTGAGGTAAACTTCTTATCACAGGCTTGACCGGAGACGGAATGAAAACCTATGAACTTTGGAATGAGTTTGATAGTCTGTACAAAAATCACTCATTCAAGAAAGTTGACGAAAATGGGTACGAGGTCCGGTTTTTTGATGAAGAGAAATCGACCATTCATGGTAAAGATATTCACATAGGATTCTTGACCGAAACCACCCAAAGTGCCGACGGATTTTCGACTATTGCGCTTCCGGAAACTGAATATGCTGTTTTTGACATACTTGTCGCGAAGGGATACGACAGCGGGAACGCGGAAATGGACAAATGGCTCGCGGACAACCCGGCGCAGTATAAGCAACGTTTAATGGATGGCATGGGATTTGTTGTATTGTGCTACAATGAAAAATTCAAAACCGGTGAAGCGCCGGATTCGGTTGTGGAAATTTGGATTCCGATGTATAAACACATAAATTGATTTTAAGGAGGATTACACAATGGAACTATTTTGTCAATCTTGCTACATGCCCATGGTAAAGCCGGAGGATTTCGGCACAGAGGCTGACGGTGGAGTGGGCCAAGACTATTGCTGTCATTGCTATCAAAACGGCGCGTTTACAGAAGAACAGACGTTTGAAGAAGCCGTGGAGGGCAACATCCCGTTCTGGAAGGAAGAGGGGGATACAAGCGACGATGAAGCGCGGGCGCGTATCATGGCAGTCTTCCCAACGCTGAAACGGTGGGTGAACTGATGGTTGAGCTACCTGAAAGTTATGTGCTCGCGGAGCAGATCGACCAAACGCTGGTGGGCAAAACTATCAAAGACGCCGAGGCAGATGCGCATCCGCATAAATTTGCTTGGTATACCGACGACCCCGCTGAATACGGCGGTAAACTCAGGGGCAAGAAAGTCACGGGCGCGAATCCCGGTACCGGCTATACATGCGGTGGCAATACCGAGATACTGTGTGAGGATGTGTTGCTGGTTATGAACACACCCATCAAGTATCACGCGCCGGGGGAGAAACTGCCGAAAAAGCACCAACTCTTGCTCACGTTTGACAATGATTCGCACATAAGCTGTACGGTGCAGATGTGGGGCTCGATGCTCTGCTATTCAACTGCGGGAGACGACATACCGAAAGAATACAAAAGCGGCCCCGACCCGTTGACCGAGGCATTTGATCAAGCCTATTTTGACGCTTTATGGAGCGGCACCAAGCAGAATCTGAGTGCAAAAGCCTTTCTCGCCACAGAGCAGAGGATTCCGGGGCTCGGCAACGGTGTGTTGCAGGACATACTGTTCAATGCCGGAATCCATCCGAAGCTTAAACTTGAAGAAATGGGCGATGAGCACCGGGAAAAGTTATTCCGCAGTGTGAAGAACACACTCAAAGACATGAGAGATCGCGGAGGGCGGGACACAGAAAAAGACCTGTTCGGGCATAACGGTGGATATCGGACGATACTATCAAAAAACACACTGCCGTATCCTTGCCTCGTGTGCGGCAGTGGACTGATTCGGCAGGCGTTTCTGGGCGGGAACATATATGTCTGTCCGACTTGTCAGCCGTTGTAAGGTGTTTTGCTGGTTTAATTAAATGCCCTATGGGATTAAAATAAAGACCACCGTTGCGTTTTGCATCGGTGGTCTTTTGTGCGGACTTATGGATTTAGCCGTTCCACTCCGTCATACCGCCGCTGGCCATTGCAGAGGCGTTCGGGTCAACAAGGCAGGCGCCTGAATCGACAGGCAGCACGGTGCCGGTAATAATCGCGGAATCGTCGCTTGCGAAGAACACAACCGCTCCTGTGATTTCATCCGCCGTTGCCGGGCGGGGAAGTGGGTTAAAGCGCGTGAAAAAGCCGAATGCGCCGTCAACATCGGTGTTCAGTGACGCGGCAAGCGGTTCCATCGCTTTTTCAAGCATAGCCGTGCGCGTCGCGCCGGGGGCGACCACGTTGGCGCGGATATTATATTTGCCGTAATCCAGCGCGGCTTGCTGCGTGAGGCCGATAAGTCCGGATTTTGACGAGCAGTAAGCCGCCATTGCCGGGATACGGCGTAACCCCGCAAGAGAGGCGATGCTGACGATTGAGCCGCCTTTTGCTTCAATCATGTGCGGAAGGGCCGCTTGCATCAGATAAAACGGGCCGTACAGATTTGTTTTTATGATACTGTCCCACTGTTCCGGCGGCATCTCAGTGATAGTCGCTGGTGTATCGATTGCGGCGTTGTTGACCAAAATGTCAATCTTGCCGCCGAATTTGACTGTCGCCTCTACCATGGCTTTGCAGTCATCGGGATTCTGTACGTCACCCGCGAATGGCAACACAGTGCCGTCAGGACATGACGCGACGGTATCAGCCAGCGCCTCTTTCCGGCGGCCGGTGATAACTATTTTCGCACCTTCTTCCACAAAACGTTTTGCTATCGCGGCCCCGATTCCGCTGCCGCCGCCTGTAATTAATGCTACTTTGCCTTTTAATTGTCCGCTCATATAAAAAATCCTCCTAAAAATTCTCTGTGTTTGAACTTATCCAAAGTATACCACAGATGTGCTTGGTACCGCAATAATAAAAATAGGGGGCTGTCCTAAATCAACGTCCGCACCCATTTTATCAATTCCATAATCACAACAGCGCCTAGACCCAATCCGGCGGCGATACCCCAGCTTGACAGGCCGAATGCAGCTGGGATATAGAAGACTTCACGTACACCGGGCAACACTGTCAGGCCGTACAGACAGAAGCAGATTGCCACGGCGATGACTACATATATATTGCTGAATAATCCAACCTGCGGCACTGTCTGGCTGTTCGATCTTGAGGAGAATGTTTGCAGCGTTCTGGCGAAAATCAGCGTTGTGAACACCATCGCACTACTGATTTCCGGGGTAAACATCATCCTGCCGGTATACTGAGCCAGAATTGCCGCGATTCCGATTATTGTTCCGCGGATTATAACGCTGGAGAAAAGACCGCCGCCAAAAATCCCCTCGTTTATATCCCGCGGCGGCCGGGACATGATGTTAGGCTCGCTTTTTTCCAAGCCCAGGGCAATAGCCGGAAGAGCGTCATTTACAAGATTGATAAAAAGTATTTGCAATGCCGTCAACGGCATATCCCAGCCCACTATCATGGCGAATAGAATGACGATAATGCCGCCCAAATTCCCCGAAAACAAATATCCCACGGCTTTTTTTATGTTGTCAAAAATAGTCCGTCCAATTGAAATCGCGCCTATTATAGACACAAAGTTGTCGTCTGACAAAATCATGGCTGAGGCGCTCTTTGACACCTCGGTTCCGCTGCCCATAGCTATGCCGATGTCCGCTTGTTTCAGTGATGGCGCGTCATTCACCCCGTCGCCTGTCATCGCGGTAATCCTGCCTTTTTTTTGCCAGGCCCTGACGATTCGTATCTTGTTCTCCGGCGAGACCCGGGCGTAAACGGAAATTGATTCCAGTCTCTCGTCCAATTCTGGCTCCGTCATAGAATCCAGTTCTTCGCCGGTGAGGGCTGTGTCGCCATCCTGTGCTATCCCAATCTCTTGGGCGATTGCAAACGCTGTTGTCTTATGGTCTCCGGTAATCATAACCGTTTTGATATGCGCGCTTTTCGCCTGGGCAATAGAATCGAATACCTCTACACGCGGAGGGTCGATCATCGCCGTGAGGCCGATCAATGTAAGTTCCTGCTCATCTTCAAAGCCCAAAGTTGATTTCCCGGAATCAACAGCCTTTGTTGCGTATGCCAGAACTCGCAGCGCCCTGTGGCTGAAGTCTTCGTTGGCCTGTTCAAATCGGGACTTCACATCGTCAGAAAACGGCAGGATTTCACCGCCGATAAGCACACTTGCGCAACGGGAGAACAACACATCTGGCGCGCCTTTTGTGATTATACGGCGCACATCCATGTCGTGCATCGTGCTCATCAGCTTCCTGTCAGAGTCAAACGGCAAATCATCCAGCAGCTTGTGCCGGGCTCTGATAGTCTCAACAGAATCGCCGGAGCTTTCACAAAAGTTCAAAAGCGCCGTCTCAGTCGGATCACCGATTGCGTCCCCATTGGCCTTGACAACGGCTGTGTTGCAGAGTGCCATAGCTCGTATTAAAAGAGAGTCGCAGACTTTGCTGTCTTCAGGCAAAAAATAGTCCACAACCGTCATCTTGTTTTGGGTCAGCGTACCTGTCTTGTCGGTGCAGATAACCCCCGCGCTGCCCAGCGCTTCCACAGCCGGGAGTTTTTTGATTATAACGTTCCGGCTTGCCATTTTCTTCGTGCCCACGGCCAGGACTATTGTCACGATAGGACTTAATGACTCCGGTATCGCGGCGACCGCCACCGCTATCGCGAACAGGAATGCGTTTAATATTCCGCTCTGCAAATCCTCGCCCGCCGACAGAACCCGCACAGCCTGTAATGCAAAAATCAGCGCACACAGGGCCAAAATTACAATGCCAAGCTTTTTGCTGAACTTTTCCAGTCTTCTTTGCAACGGAGTCTGCCTGTCCTGCGCCGTTTCGATCAACTCGGCGATTTTGCCGATTTCGGCGACTCTTCCGGTTGCGGTAACCAGAAATTCCGCCCTGCCGTAGACGGCGACAGTCCCGCTGTAGACCATGTTTTTCCTATCGCCGAGGGAGCGTTCGCCGGATAAAACTTCATCCAACTTTAGCACCGGTTCCGATTCTCCGGTAAGGATTCCCTCATCCACTTTCAGGGAGCTGCATTTTGTGATTCTGCCGTCAGCCGGGACAAAGTCGCCCGCTTCTATCAGAACTATGTCGCCGGGAGTCAGCTCTTTTGCCGGAACTGTCAGCGTCTCGTCGCCGCGCCTGACTTTTGCTATAGGCGCACTAATTTCTCGCAGGGCTTCCAGCGAACTCTCCGCTTTTCGCGTCTGGATGACCGAGATCATTGAGTTCACAATCAGCACCGCGAAGATGACGATTGACTCGACATATTCACCCAGCACCAGCTGGATTATCACCACAATCGACAGAATAATCATCATCGGGTCTTTCCACGCATCGGCAAAAAGTTTCCATAACGGAATGCGCTCCCGCTGGCGAAGTTCGTTGTAGCCGCCCTCATTCAGGCGTTTTTCCGCCTCTTCGGGGGGCAACCCATGCTCGGATGTATTGAATTCTTTCCATAACTCTTCTTTTGATTTTTGATAGTTTTCCAATTTTCATTTCTCCTTTGTACAGCAAAGAAAAAGACCTTTGCCAATAGTATTGGCAAAGGTCTTGCTAAACACCCACTGGATACCGGTGTCAATAAAGCCGGTGAGGCGAATTGTCTCACGAGATGACGACTTTACTCTGGATTGCTTCAGCAATCCAGTTAACTACTCCCCTTTGATGCGGCTATTATATTACGTTTTTCGCCGATTGTCAATAGATTGATAGGGGAGGACAGGGATAACGCGAAACGCGGAGGGCCGCATCCCCTACACCGGGTCGGAGCCCTCCGCGTTGTATTCGTTAATTTTTAGTGTACGATTGCCTATGCCTTAAGGACGTTTTACAAAACGTTTGACCAATGCAAGAATTTTCTCACGTGCTAGATATACAGTGGCGCTGCCCATGAGTCCGATGCCTGCAATCAGCATGACTACATAACTTGTCGTCGGACGATCATTACCTGTCTGCGGGCCGGGTGGAGGTGCCGTTGGCAGCTCAGTCGGCTCAGGTGGATACGATGGCTCGGTCGGATATGGCGGTACCTCCGGCGTTATTGGTGTTGGTGGATACGGCGGTACCTCTGGCGTTATCGGCTCTGGGGGTTCTGGTGTATATGGCGGCACGCCTGGTGTTATCGGCCGCGGCGGTATTGGCGGAATTTCTGGTGTTATCGGAGTTGGCGGTATCGGTGGAACTTCTGGTGTTATCGGCGTTGGTGGGATCGGCGGCGTTATTGGGGTATAGGTATTATCAATTGAGATGAGTACCTCTCCCTGATCGTTCGGCATGATATAACGTCTAAGCGGCAGTTGCGGAGTGGTCACCAACGTATACCCTGGCACATCATAGTTTACCTCAGTAATAAAGTATGTTCCAGCCGCTATATTCTGTAGGACAATGCCGAATGGATCTAATGCCTCCGCAAGTCCGAAAGTATGCTCAACACCGAGTGTATCTGTAATCACAATTTGGAAGTCTTGTAAGTGCTGCAATATTTCGTAGTTCGTCAATCCTATGAAATTCTTTCGTATTCTCAAGGACCCGGGATCTAAGTGGTCGGAGATGTTGATGATGTTGATGAAGTCGGATATCTGGTTGATAGGTGCACCAAGTATCAATTCATGTTCTGCTATTGTCGTATCTGATATTCGAGGATTGATCGTGAAGAACGTGTTTTCATTGAGCCAGGTATAGCCGTATGGCGCTTGGGTCTCAACCAATAGGAATAACAATTGATATGTCGCGTTGAGCCACGTATTGCTGAACACTGCGATACCGTTTGCATCAGTCGTTACGTCTTCTAATAACAGGTAGAAGTTTCTGGTTGTGCCGTCCGCGACAGTTATTGTCAGCGCATCGGTAAGACCTGCGGGGGCGCTGTAGCCGGGTAATACCGTGACATAAAGATTGAATGTCGCGCCGCGCAGATTATTTCCCACAGAGTCTCTCTTAAACACTCTGAGATCCAGCTGGCTTGCGCCAGCGCCAGCATCTGAGCCGCTTACATAGTACTCGTCTTCACCGGCATCATCTGACGTTCCGAATATGCTTATCTCGTTTTTGATATCGCCTGTTTCACCTATTGGGATTGTCACAAGCGCTTCATACACGATTTTGACCGGTACTTGGTTAGGCAGCACGAAGTCCACGATATCCGTACTGACGACATTGACACTCCATAACGCGCCGTCGTTATAGCTTATCGCATGCGCTGTCCATACGCCATCCCATGCGCCGCTTGAGCCGATTGGTATAAAAGTTTGGGTATAGAATTCGACTGTGTCTACGTACAGCATCAGATTAGTAAGTATATCTCTTGCGGTGATTTCATCCGGGCCGACAGTCTCACCCTCCGGCGCGAACATGAATGCCCCGTCCGGGTTGATGACGATTTCCACATGCACATGTTCCGAGCCGCCGGACGTTGGCGCCATTGTTTTTGACAGAGGATTCGGAGTATAGCCGAGCGTAGTGCTGTTTTCAAAAGTGCATTCACCTGGATTTACCGCTATAGAGACGGTGTTAGTCAAATCCGATATTGCGGTTCCCATTTCTGTGAGATACAGCTGATATCGAACCTCAAAATTGCGATTAAAAGCGAACCAATCGGTAACCAATCCCAAGGATGTTCCATTGCTTGACGGAGGCGCTGTAAACTCGTATAGATCAGTGAAATTCACGCTGAATGAATTGCCGGAAACGGTAACATCAGTCCCAGGTGCGGGTGCGAAATATCTTCTTTGAGTACCCATGTCCACAACATAGAATGAACCCGGTACGTACCTCAGCCTGGCATCAAATGTGTCGGTAAAAATCGGACTGTTTCCAGCTTGCAGCAGCGGGGCGGTCCTGGAGGAATAATCACCCTTTATTGTCACCGTATAGTTGAACAGCCCAGGGTTTCCTGTTGCTGTACCTGTTTTAAATATCGGCCAGGAATCGTTTACGGTTCCGCCAGCTACAGCGTTTGAGGCAAGACCGGCTAAAACGGGTTCATTGGGACTATTGATGAGGTACACAGAATTTGTCAGCTGTGCGGTGTTGTCATTCTTCATTGTGTTGATGGTCGGAGCGTCCAAGTATATACTGTATGTGATAGTTAGAACCACTGGTTGAGAATATTGCCAAGCCACTATCCCGCCGTCAGCAGGGGCGACGGTTGTGCCGAAATATATCCGCCATGCGCTGTTATTTGCGCCAGTATTGATAGGGGCGGTACGCAACAAGGGGGTGGGGAGTGCCGTCCCGTCCTCCATTGTGGCGGCAACATTCAAATTCTGCGGAATATTCAAGACGCCGATGCCGGTTCTGCCTACGCTTAAAGTATCAAACAGATAGATTGGTTGGTCTAAGAGACCGCCGGGCACAGTGATTATTATTGTGTAATCAACAAAGTATCCATCTTGCGGATTTCCGCATATGCCGGACGTCGTTTTGCTGATAATTCCGGATGACGGCGGGGTAAAAGGCATTCTGCCGCCGGTACCAAAGTCCGTTGTGCCATCGTTGAAATTTACACTGTTTTCGTAAACCATTGCGGGTTCGCCCGGACTGGGCGGACTGTTAATCCTAGTATAGAAAACAATCACGGCTCGGTAAATATTACCGTAGGTATCCGGTATTGTTAGCGTAAAATTATTGTTGCCGGAGCCTATTGCAAAGTCACCGCTAAAATTGGTTGCAGTATCTTGAAACCTGATGTTGGTGTAATTATCGTACAAGGTTATACTTATTCCATCAGCAGTGGGGAGGAATAAATCTGCGCCAAGCGTGTCAGTTATTACTCCGCCGTTCAGCCGGGTTGTACTGCCGTCGCCTATCGTGATTGTCCATTTGATTTGGTAGTATGGTTCGTCGGGGGGGGACGGGGAAACAGCCTCACCAGTTTTTGATATGGGAAAAGTCTTTATGACGCGGTCAACTGTCGAATCTGTAACACCGGTAACGTCATCGCCTGTGACGGAGACTTGGTTTGATACCGTAAAATCATAACTCAACAAGCTGGGTACAAGGTCTGGATTGTTTGCAATAAGTATTGGAAGATCAAGGTAATACAGTATGGTTATAAAGTTATCGGGATTGAGTACCAAGTCGCCAAAGTAGTATGTAAACAGCGTTGGACTAAACCAGTTGACATCCATGGGCGTGAAATTAGTGCCTCCGTTTAAAGCAAACCTGAAGCCATAAAACGCATTGGGATTATTTAATATGGGGTTGCCATTAATTGTCGGCGCGTCTGACAGCCAGATATTCCTAACCGGAGCCTCTAATGCTGTTATGGTTATCATATAATATATTCTTTCCGTATTGGGGTCGTATCTGGAAGTCTTGAACATTGTTAGTGATGGCGGGGGAGGTACAGGAGGTTCAATTTCAACCACGATGTTATTGCCGAAGTCCAAGCCGCCGTCTCCAGCCGACATAAGCTGTGCGAAAATTTCAAGCGTTAGAGTTACGTCGGTGAGGTCAATATAGTTAGTGCCGTCTGTAGTCGGTATGCCGTTCTGGTCAACATTGTCGAACCACACCTGGACAAGGCCGGTGGTATCGATCGTATACCGACCGACAACAGCACCGTTAGCGATGCGAATCGGCGTCGCCGCAACTGCGGTTTGAATATTCAAACCGCTAGGCAACTGATAAACAAGCATCCCATTCAAATTGTATTCGAGCTGCAACAGCGGTGTTTCCGCAAAGTTAATTACAAATTTATATGTATTGCCAATATATGTGGTGTCTCCGGGAGTTATCTGTACCGCAGGATCCTGGCTTATGTCATAAATCGTGACGCTAGTGACAAAGTCTGCTAAATCCGAACTATAACCATCGCCAGCCAGCATGACAATGTCCAGAAACATAATGCCGCCGACTATAACGCCGTTGCCGAAATCCAGGCCGTAGCCCACTTCATCCGCAAGATACGCGAGAATTTCAAGCGTGAAGCTCACGTCTTCGTAAACATCGTCTTCAACATCACCGAACCACACCGTGACTAAGCCGGTGTCGTCAATCTCATACCAGCCGATGACGTCATTCGTATCAGGGCGATAAATCGGCGTCTCCTGAACCTCGTCTTGAATATATAACTGATCCGGCAACTGGAACACCAGCACGCCGTCTTCGTTGTACTCAAACTGTAAGTACGGCGTTTCTGCGAAAGTGATTGCAAACATGTATGTGTTGCCCACATACAAAGTATAGTCCGCGGGGTCAACCAGCTCCGGCGGGTCGCTGTTCAAGTCAAATATTGTAACGTCCTGAACAAAGTTCCGCAAATCCCACGGGTCGGTGGTCTCCTCTGCCAAGACTGAATTGGGCATCAATGACAACAAGAAAAAGCACATGGCAAAGAAACATAGCGCTGAAACCACTTTTTTCATTCGTGAAATATCCATAACACAACCTTGTATAATGAAAACATAGGGATTCATTATACATTTCCTTTCATTGATCGGTAAGATAGCCCTATACTATCTGTGGACGCTGCGGCTTGGTTACGCAACCTACG
>WQWC01000055.1 GCA_009785525.1 Oscillospiraceae bacterium
CAAACTCAGTATTTCATCTCTTTGCGCCACCGGTTGTGCGTCTGCGTTAGCTTGCTCATTTCGGGATCCGCAAACTTTTTGTTATTTTTATAATTTTAACTTGACTTCATATAGTTAGTCTCCTTAAAGGTTTCTTTAAAAATGACTTTAACGTTTAAAATTGACTATTTTGATAAAAATGTGTATACTACTCCCCAATTGTATATATTATCCTACAAATCGCGCTGGAAGTCAATGGGAAAATGGTAAATTATGCGAAAACTTGTTGAAAATTAGCGATATTATGACGACGACATTTCAATTCACGCAGTATTTGCTCAAATTATCGCTTTGCAAAACGGCTGTTTTTGTGTATAATATCCACAAGGGTGCAATCCGACGGCTTAGTTGCCAATGACTGGGCGGTTATCTTGGTGAAAACATAAAGAAACTTGGATTCGGATACATGCGTTTGTCGCTGAAAGACGGGAAGTTCGACAGGGAATCCGTGAACAAACGAATAACGACATTTATGAAAGTGAGGGAGCTAAGCATGCATAAAGAAAAATCAAGATCGAAGAAATTAATATCCAACTTGCTCCAGATGGTTCTGTTCCTGGTTCTTGCTGCGGTGGTTGTCGGCGGATGTTATTATTTGGTGTGGCGCAGTGAGGTTTGGTATCAAGGAGATGACGCCACTATCACCCAGACATTCAACCCCAACGACTTTGCGGAAACCAGCGATGATTTCTCCTACGCGTGGACTTTACAAGTGATTAGTGTCTATTTCTATGTCGCCGTGGCGGCAATATTGGGATTTGGTGTTTATTTAATCGTGAAGCGCTGGAAAAAGAAGCGGGCTGAAGAGTTGCTGCACCAAGGCGCACAACATAAGCCAAACGGATAATTGTGGAATCTGACGGCGGGAAAAACCATGGCGGACATCTCTGGTCAGTCCGGAGATGTCCGCCATATGGCAAAAAAAGCTGAGATATCGTGTATATGGCTTAACAATCAACACGACTGCCGGGCGCATTGAACAAATTCCCGGTAGAAAGATTAAAGGAGGGTAGGGGTATGAATCTATCATTTGAACGATTACAGGAAGAAGATATCCCCTCAACCAGGGAAGTATTTGAGGAAACTTACAGCTATGAGCAAACTTTAAAATTTTTGTCAGAAAAGCAAAATATCGCCTTCGTGGCGAAACTTGATGATGTGGTTATCGGTTTGATATACGGCTATGAATTGACCTGCATGGACAAGGAAAGGCCGCAGTTTCTTATATATTCGGTTGATATTTATGACGCATATCAAGACAGGGGATACGGTCAGCAGTTTGTCACATTCGTTGTTGACTGGGCAAGGGAGAATGGCTATTGTGAAAGTTGGGTGCTTACTCACAAAGATAACCCCAGAGCCTGCAAAGTGTACGAAAAAGCGGGTATGACTCACAGCGAAACTGATTGCGAAAGGATGTATGAAGTGGCATATGAAGAGCTTGTTTAGCGCGGAAATCAGCCACTGGCAGGATTGGGAAAAGGTGTTCCAATCAATCCCGGAGTTCACGCCGCTGGTTGAGCATATTTTGAAGAAAGAATGTCTTCCGGTTGTGGACATAGAAAACCTGACACCCGGAACAAATGCCGTGTTTAAAGTGGGGGGGTATGTTGTTAAAATATTTGCCCCGGCTGAGAGTGGGTTTGACCAAACTGTTGACTTGCCAACGGAATTGTTTGCCATGCGACGCGCAAATGAGCTTGGGGTTTCCGCTCCAAAGCTCATCGCTGACGGTTTTGTTGAGGATAAATACCGCTTCGGATACTTGATAACAGAATACATAAATGGTGTGGAACTCTTTAAAGCGGCCGAAATAATGTCGGATGACGAAAAGGTCGCCGTTGGACGCAAATTGCGGGATATTACGGATAAGATGAACACACCGTGTGAGCCGTTTAACGGTATTGACGTAATCAACGATGAAAACCGACGCTGGAACAAATATCCCGAACGTTTCAAAGCGGAACGGCTTGCCTATATTAAGAAATTTGACTACGGCGAAAAAGTGTTCGTTCACGGCGATTTATGTGGGGATAATATTCTTATTTCTCCGGAAGGGGAGCTGTATATTATCGACTTTGCGGATTCTTCACTTGCGCCGGGAATATACGAACACGCGCTTGTGGCTTTTTTGCTGGAATATCTCGATCCAATGCTAATGTACGGTTATTTTGGAGACTATGTATCAACCGATGAATTTATAGAGATGTGTTTTGATGGAATTTTAATACACGATTATGGCGGTGAGGTTATTATGCATTGTGTCGGACAACCGAACGAGTTTGAGTGTTTGGAGGATTTGCGAGAAAAAATACGAAAGAAGTTTACAGCATTGCGTCGCGTAACCCCTCAAAATCAAGATAGTCCTCTATAAACTGCTTGCGCAAAAGGTGCAGTGGAATAAACTCGTTATATTTGCCCCGGACTTGCACTTTGTCAGGCAGCGGCAGATCATACAAGTTCAGGTCAGAACGTAAAATATCGCGGATGATTGACTCCAACTCAGCTTCCGTACCGTCGAAAAACACTTCGAGATATACACAGGTAATCCAAGGCAGCTTGCTTTTGATTTTCCTGTGCAACAGCGCATAATGCAGCGTGAGCAATTGCCGAGTACCTACCCAGGGGACGACGGCGAATTTTTTGTCAGCGATATGCGTCACCAGATTTTCCAGAATGCCGCTGTTCCCGGCAATGTATCGAATTTCAGTGAGCCGCTCGCGGCAACGTTCGCTTAGGTATGGGTGTATATCCTCCGTCATCAGGATACTGCGGATTTTGCGCACCAATACTGTGTGCAGTTCCATTTCAAAATCCACGTCCCAATCTACCAGTGATATGCCTGGGACTTTCTTGACAAAGAGGACTTTTGACTTTTCATTGACAGATACCGTCTCCCAGGTAAGTCCAGCCAAAGCGAAGCGGATGCCCACGGGATAGATTTTATCCACCGTGCCGATGGTTCGGTTTTCGTCTTTGACCAGCAGGTACTCCGGGGCGATGAACACGGTCAAAAACTTGTGGCTGTTGACAACTTTTTCGCCTTCTCTGCCGATTAGCAGACCGCCGCGTTCAGTGCGTTCCAGCTGGTCGATTTCAATCAGGTGAGTCAGCAGCTCACGATAATTCTCCTGTGATATGTGGCAGAAACATTCCAAAGTCAACACCGCAGAAGCCAGTGCGGCGGGGGAGAGTTCACCGCAGCTTTTCAGGTGGCTCATTGTCTGATGGTACAGCAGATTATACGCGTGATTGTGCGGTGATATCGGCTCCAGCCAGTGATCCTTTGTGTACAGCTCGATGATTGCGATTGTACGCAAAAATTCCCAGTTGATAGGCCCCAGCGTCTGGTCGGCGTTGATTTGTATTGTTTCTACAAACGTGAACAAAATCTGCGGAACCTGTCCGCGCCGCCCGCATCTGCCCAATCTTTGGGCGAAGCTGGAAACATTAATCGGCGCGCCGATTTGCACAGCCTGATCCAGCGAACCGATATCAATACCGAGTTCCAGCGTCACCGTGGCGCCGGTGACGATTTTTTCGTCCTCCGACTTCATTTCGTCCTCAGTGGTTTCCCGAAGCAGTGCCGATACGTTGCCATGGTGAACGCGGTATACATCGGGCGCTTTGTTTCGTAGCGCGATTTCACGCAGATTTGCCAGCGCGAATTCCGTTTCCTCGCGACTGTTGGTGAAGATGATAGTTTTTTTATCCAGCGTCATTTTGAACAGATATTCATAATGCTCCCGGTTGCCGATGTCGCCGTCCACGCTCTGTGAATCAAAATCGCGCTTGTCGGTGAAGTTGACAAAACGCTCTATATGCAGCCGGATGCGTTTCTTGCCTTCGTCGGTAATGGGTGCCGCGCAATGGCGGCCTGTGCCGGTGTTCAGCCATGTTTGTGCAAGCGACACATCGCCCAGTGTGGCCGACAACCCGATTCGCCGGGGGATGATGCCGGTCAGCTTTTGCAGACGCTCCAGCACGCACAGAAGCTGAATACCGCGTGCGTCGCGCATAAAGTGATGCACCTCGTCAATGATGATAAAGCGCAAGTCAGAAAACATTTGCAGACACGCCCCGCGTTTGTTTGTAATCAAACTTTCCAGCGATTCCGGTGTGATTTGCAGGATACCTTCCGGGTTCTTGATTAACGCGTTCTTTTTCGCCTGCGACGCGTCGCCGTGCCATTTGCAGACGGGGATGTGTGAATCAAGCAGCAGCTGCTCCAGTCGCTTGAACTGGTCGTTAATCAACGCTTTCAGCGGAGAGATGTAGATCACGCCGACCGATTTTGACGGGTTCTCATAAAGCTCGGTCAGCACCGGCAGGAACGCCGCCTCGGTTTTGCCCGAAGCCGTGCCGGATGAGAGCAGAAGGTTATCGTCAGTGTCAAAGATCACCTCACAAGCCGCGACTTGAATCCCGCGCAGTTCCTCCCACTTGTTTTGGTATATGAAATCCTGAATAAAAGGGGCAAGCCTGTTGAATGCGTCCATGGTTTCTCCTTCCTTGCAGATAGTGCTTACTTTCTACGCAACCATAAATCCCCATAGCATACCGAATTTGTCTGTGAAATTCCCCACTAATGCGCTATAGGACGTTTTTACAAATGGGTGGATTGTTGCGTTGTCATCTTTCAAAATTTCATAACAAGCCAACAGTTCTTCTGCAGTTTGAAAGTATACAATCAAATGAACGGGGAAACTGTGCGGATTGTCTTTATTAACGAGCATATCATTATCATTGAGAAACACAGTTTGTCCGTGGATTTTCATGCTGGCGTGGCTAATTTGCATATCACCGGCATATTTTTCAGGGTCGTAATCCACCTTAGTGTTAAACGCCTTTTCATACAAGGATATTGCTTCTTTGCAATTGCCACAGAAGTGCAGGTGTGGTATAAGCATAATAAGCTCTCCTTTTATTTATAAAAATTTCCCTGCCATAACCCCTAAACCTCAAATTCCTCAAACTCGCTGTGGATATCCTCATCGCTCAGCCCGCCCTTAGCCAGCTCGAAGCTGTTGCCGCCTAAAATATCCTCGGCGGATTTGTCCGGGTTCTGGTGCAGGATGTTAACAAGCTCTATAAAATCGCGGATAATCTCGCGCGGGGTGATGTGGGTGTCGGCGCCGACGCGGTTGTATTCCACTGTAAGGAAATAGACAAGGTCTTCGTGTGTCAATGTGGGCGTATATCCGAAAAGCCGCGCGTGGATGTCGCGCAGTTTTTCTATCAGCACGTACATTTCTTCCTGAGTCAGCATTTGCAGACGTATGATCGGGCCTTGTAAATCCCGTATTTCATCTGTGGAGAAATGCCCCTCCATCAGCCGGGAACGCAGCGCTTCATAGCTGAAGATGCCTCTATATCTGTCCTCAATGCACTGCGGAGTGCCGCCCATCAGAAACCCGATGTGCTTTGCCTTACCCTGCAACACATCGTTATATATCGTGAGGATTTTTTCATAGTTGTTCTGCCGCGTGATTGAATTCGGGATTTTGAATATATTCACCAGCTCGTCAATAATTACAAGCAAGCCTTTGTATCCGGCATTCACCAGAAAAACGGCGAAGATTTTAAGAAAGTCATACCACGTTTCGTCGGTTACGATAAAGTTGATCCCCAGTTCCGTCTTGGCCTCACGGCGGCTGGCATATTCGCCCCTGAACCATTTCAGCACATTGCTTTTCATCGCGTCGTCTCCCTGGTTGTAAGCCTGCCAGTAGATCACAACGGCCCGCGCAAACTCGAATCCGTTTACCATGCCCTCAAGAGACGCTGTGACCTCGTATATCCGCGCCTCAACCAGCCGGTCGAATTCCGCGTCTTCCGCGCCGGTTTCAGACTTGACTGCGGCTTGGATGCCGGAAATCCAGCGCTCCAGAATCAGCGGCAGCGCCCCGCCGTCGGGCTTGGATTTGGTGGAGAGGTTCTGTATCAGCTCTTTATACGTGGCAAGCCCCTGGCCTTTTGTGCCGGAAAATCGCCGCTCTGGCGAGAGATCGGCATCTGCAACAGCGAATCCTTTGGCTGTGGCATAGTTGCGGATAGTCTGTAACAGAAAGCTCTTGCCGCTGCCGTATTTGCCCACGATAAAGCGTGCCGAGGCGCCACCATCGGCGATCATGTCTATGTCGTGCAAAATAGCCTCTATTTCACGCGCACGTCCGACGGCGATATATTCCAGCCCAACACGCGGTACAACGCCGCCTTTCAGCGCGTTGATCAGAATATTCGCAATTCGCGCCGGCACTTGATTTTCCATATTTACTCCACCATTTCAGTGACTTTTTCCAGATATTCGTCGTATATGATACTGTCGTCAAGTATATTATCCCCAATGCAGTCTACTGCTTTTTCGTTGATGCCGTCGGCCAAAACCTCCAGCATCACGCCGTTTTCATCGGCAAACGCTTTGATGTCCGTGCCTTGCAATATAATAGCCAGCGCGTTCCGCTCGGTTGCGCTCAATGCGGACTTTAGGGAGGACCAGCCGTCAGAGAGCAAGTCAGGCTCAACCGATTGAGAGGGGAGAGGCATTGCGTTCTGCGGAGGCGCGGCAGTCGCGGAGTCTTCCTCTGTCACAATCAGTTTGTCCTGAGTCCCCAGCGCTTCTTCACGGATTCTTGCCAGATTGCTGTGATCGACCGTGACAACCGTACGGGTCATCTCCGCGTGGAATTGCGCGACAGATTGTTCAATCAACTGCGCAAAATCCGTGAGGGTACTCCCAAGCTCTTTAAGCTTCAGCGCGGCTTGATTTTCGTTGCTTAAACTAGCCGTGATATTGAACTTATACTTCACAGCTTGACGCAGGCAAGACTCCGTTTTCTTGATTAGATACCCGACAAACTCGCGCCTCCCTGAATGATGTACCGGAATATCAGCCGTCCAGCTGTTACCATTGCAATAATAAATTTCTGTAGCAGAAATCTCCACGCGGCGATCGGGCTGTTGCAGCCACGGATAAAACAACGCACGCCTAAAGGGATGCCAATGCACGCCGCTCCAGACTCTGAAAATAAACAAATCCTCAAACTGGAAATTACGGCTTGCGGCAAACTCACGGATATTGAGCAGAACGGAGTAAAAACAGTCCCGCAGCAGCGATTCGTTTCCGTCGCTGTAGAATTTTGATTTTGTGACATCATAACCTGATATGTCATTGAAACGCGTTAAGCAGTTTTCGGCATCAAAATCGAATAGAAAAAGATCGGCATAGTGACTTTGCAGATTGTATTCGCTGACAAAATCCGTAAAGCTGTGCGGCAGGTTGTAGTAAATATGATAGTCTTTCAGCCATCGCGGGATGTAATCGTCCAATGTAGGCTCAGATTCGCGGCAGGCGCTCCATACAGCCATCAGCTTGTCCAAGCCGTCCTCGGGATTGTCCACGCCAATGCCGGACAGCAGCTCGTAAATATAGAGGAACGCATAAGACAATGAAGCGGGGAGCATTTCGCCGCTGCGGATTTTTGTGCGCCAGGTGAAATAGGTGCGCAGCTGGTCGTATCCCATGTGTTGATAGTACGGAAAATACATGGAAAACGCTGCATGTCCGTCAAAGTCATCGGAAAAATCCTCCATGAATTTTGCCTGTTTGTAGAAAAGCGCGGCGTCATTCCGGGCAAACGGATTGCCGGAGGCCAGGTTACGCATTGCGTAAAATTTTTCCCGAATCGGGTCTAGAGCTCTTTCGACAATCGGCAAATTAACGGGGGCAATTTTTTGTGCATCCGCGTTTGGCTTGAATTCGTATTCGATTTCAGCGAATCCCGATTCATCAAATTTTACCATATCACCCATGCTAACCTCTGTAATTAAACCGGGTCAACCGTTAAAGTGGATGACCCGGTTTTTGTTAGTGCCTTATTGATGCTTCTTGTTCTGGTCAATCCAGTCATTATCACTCTTTGCTTTGCCGAAGCCGCTGGTGTCAGTGAGGCCTTGACGCGGGCCGGGTTTGATTTCGTACCCTTCGCGTTCTGACATCATTTTCAGCTGCTCTGCGGTAAGCGGCTGACTTGCGCGGTCAATAAGCTCTTGCGTGCCTTCTGGGGTGGCGTACAGCTTGAAACGCTCCATCTCAATCTCAACCATCCTCGGACCGCTGGGGTAGGGAATTATCAGGAACTGGCCTGTCTGAATGCCTTTTTTCATCCATTCGGCGAGCACTCTTGGTTCCATGCCGTGCTGGTGGATTGACGCTAGGAATTTCTGCGTGTCTTCGCTGACGTTATAGCCGGTGTTCTGCAATCCCTCCGGCCTGTTCAGCGCGGATTCGTAGATTTTAGACTTAATGTTTGCCGGACACAAAGCCGATACGCCGATGTTGTACGGCTTCAGCGCCATGTAATAACTCTCCAGCAGATTCAGCGCCGCTGCTTTTGCTGCGGTGTACGGCGCAACCATAGCCGCCGCGCTGAATGCTCCCCAAGAAACCGTGGCCGTGATATGCCCGCCGCGTCCAGCCTTAATCATGCGCGGCACGAATGTGACAAGTCCGTTCACAACACCCCAGAAACATACGCCGAAGACCCAGTCGTAATCCTCGTAAGTAGACGCCTCAGCAGGGCCGAACACGTTGACGCCGGCGGTGAGAACCAAGAGGTCCGGGGACGAGCCGTATACACGCTCAACCTCTTCGGCTGCTTTTTCATACGCTACACGGTCGGTTACATCAAGCTTGATTGCGTGGACATCGGCTTTTTTCTCTTTGAAATAGGCCATCGCCTCATCCAGATGATCCTGGCGGACATCCGCAATGACAACTTTCATCCCCGCTTCGGAAAATATCTGCGCCTGCCCGAATCCCGCACCGGAGGCGCCGCCTGTTATAAAAGCAATTTTTCCAGCAAAGTCTTTCATTCGATTTACTCCTTTTAATTTTATAGTTTTGAATATATAAACATATTTTACATCCGATAGCGGAATTTTTCAACTATAAATTGTTTAATTAGTTTTGCTGTGTTAAAATAAAATAGGGGTGATAGTATGCGCTATAGACGAATTTTGTCGTTGCTTCTTCTGGTGGCAATCATCCTAACCACGGCTGCCTGCGGACTGGAGCAGCCTGATGTGCCGGAAAGTATTCTCCAAGTGGGGGCAGTATGGGGAGATAGGCACAGCCTAAGATTTGCTCTGCGCAACATTTCTGATATTACCCTGTTCTATGAAGATGGTTTTAGGCTCTATCGGTATGAGAGCAGGCGGTGGATATCGGAACTCACACTGGAAAACAACCATCTCTCCGGTCGCATTGTACCCGGAGCCGTCAGTCGTTCCTTTGTTTGGTTGGCGGATATGCCCACAGTAACAGAGGCGGGGTATTGTATAGATAGATTGGATGAGATGATTGCAGATGCAGAGCTTCCGTTGGGAAGATACATGTTTGTAAGACGGATATTTCCCGACCGGCATGACAGGGGGAATTACAAATATCTCCGCATTGAGTTCGATATTATTCTGCTTATTGATTGGCACGACTATGAGCAAGGTTGGCTGAATTTTATTACAAAAGGCTCCCCCAGCGAAAATATTGTACCGATAGGCGAAGTTGAGGTGAGCAGGACCGGCATTGCATTTTCACTGGAGAACAGTTCAGATATGACGTACACATATGGGGATTCATTTTGTTATGAAAACAATATTAACGATAAGCAAAGCAAAGAGACCTGCCTAAATATAAGGCGGGCATAATCTAATACAAGAAATATTTAGGCGGGAACGGTAGCAAGCTCAGGTGACCAACC
>WQWC01000056.1 GCA_009785525.1 Oscillospiraceae bacterium
GGTTGGTCACCTGAGCTTGCTACCGTTCCCGCCTAAATATTTCTTGTATTAGATTATGCCCGCCTTATATTTAGGCAGGTCTCTTTGCTTTGCTTATCGTTAATATTGTTTTCATAACAAAAACCGCCTGCGGATAAAAATTCCGACAGGCGGTTTTGTGTGAGACATCCCGTATCATGTAAGGGCAACCGTCCCGGTCGTCGCCTACGGGCAGTTGGGGGAGACCGCCCCTACATGATCAACGCGCCGTTTCCGGCATGTTTCAACGTTTTGCTTTTTTTGTAGCCATTCTTTCCTTAATCAGCTTGTAGACCAGCACTGCCAGAATCGCACCGGCTAACGGGGCGGCTATAAATACCCATAAATCGGTCAGCGCTTCTTCTCTTGCGAAAATCGCCGGGCCGATGCTGCGAGCAGGATTTACCGAGGTCCCGGTGAGCGGAATTCCCACTATATGCACAAATGTCAGCGTCAAACCGATGACAACCCCCGCGACTCCGCCTTTCGATTCGTCGGCTGTCACGCCCAGAATTGTCAGCACGAAGATGAACGTGAGAATTCCCTCTACAAGAAACGCCCCGCCGATTCCCCCGGCGTTCGTCACGGTGTTTGAACCAAGTAAGCCTGTTTGATCGATAACGCCCGTTATCTCCGTGAGTGCGAAGAGAATCGCCGCGCCCGCGATCGCACCGGCGACTTGGGCGACCACGTATCCGCAGAAATCGGCGATACTGATGCGTTTATCCAGTAACGCGCCCAGCGAGACAGCGGGATTGATGTGACAACCGGATATATTACCGATGACATAGGCCATCGCCACGATAGACAGTCCGAAAGTTAATGCCACAGCCAAATGTCCTCCGCCGACTCCTGCGCCCAGGAGTACAGCACTTGCGCAACCCATGAAAACCAGAACCAGTGTGCCTATGAATTCTGCTATGTATTTTCTAAACTTTGACATAAGATAACCACCTTTCAGAATTTATGTATGTTCAGAATATCACAACAGTCTGGGGAATTCAAGTTTATTTTTGTGGGACATCCCATGTCATGTAGGGGGCGCTGCCCTCAGCGTCCTGCGGACAAAACACCCAGCGCTGCGGAGCCGGTCTCTTTATTAAAGAGGGTGCCGACCGCAGTCGGCGGGTATTTTGTTACCCCAAAGAAAATTTCCAGCCTAGCAATCCCATCTCAGTTATGATAAAATACCCCAAACAACACTTCAAACAGGAGCTGATACAAATGACCGAACTAACCGCCCTGCGAAATCTTGGCAAAGAGATGGAGCGCAAGCTGAAATCCGTTGAAATCACAACAGCGGAAGAATTAAAAGAAGCCGGGAGCAGGGAAGCTTTTTTCAAGCTGAAACTGCGCTATCCGGAAGTGTGCCTTGTTCACCTGTATACTCTTGAGGGCGCAATTTCTGACACGGATTACAACCGATTGCCGGAAGACGTAAAAGAAAGCCTGAAAAAATTCAGCGACAATTTGAAATAATCGGACAAGGAACATGAAATATTGATTTATTTTATCATAAACCCCGCCGCCGGTTCCGGCAAGGCGAAGGAAGCCACCCCGGTGATTGAGCGGTTGATGCAAGCCCGCGGTGCGGAGTATTCCGTTGTCTTCACGCATTCACCAGGGGATTTTGCACATGTTGCCGGGCAAATTGATTTCGACAAGGCGAAAACCATCGCCTGCGTGGGTGGTGACGGTACAGTTCAGGAATACGTCGGACTTGCAGCGCAACGTGATGTGAATTTCGCCATTATCCCCGCAGGCAGCGCGAACGATTTACTGCATTCTGCGCCGGGCGGTGTGCCGAAGTTTCGCGCGTTTGAAGAAAAGATAGCGTTCTACACGAACAAAATCCTCGATGGACGCACGATCCCCGCTGATGTTGTGGAGGTGAACGATGAGCTGTATTTCTTCAACATCGGCGGCACCGGGATAGATATTGAGGTGCTGAAAGGTGCGCTTCCGTTGAAAAAAATCTTCGGCGGCGCGGCGTATTTTATCTCGCTTATCAAAAACGCTGTTATATACCGCACTGAAGAGATGACGCTGACGGTGGACGGGGAATCCGAGACAGGTGAATTCCTGCTGCTGGCGATTTCTAACGGTGCGTATTACGGAGGCAATATGAAAATCGCCCCCTCGGCGGTGATTGATGACGGGCTTATCACCCTTTGCAAAATCACAAAAATGCCGCGCCTTAGATTAATGACGCTGTTCCCGCTTGTAAAATCCGGGCGGCACACGGTACTAAAAGAGGTGTCAATGCACAACTGCGAGGAGGTAAAGCTGGAGTATCAGGGCAAAAAAACAATTAACGTTGACGGGAATCTATACGAGTTTGAAAGTCCGCTGGCGTTCCGGATAATAAAGAGTGCGGTTAGGCTGGTGGTGTGATGGGGGCGTTGTAGGGGCGGCCATTGGCCGTCCGTTGAATCTAAAATTGCGGTATGCCGGGGAGAGGGGAACGGCGGACGCGCAATGCGCGCCGCTACACCCCCCACCAAAACCAAAGAGGACGAAAGCCTAACAGCGCCCGTCCTCTTCACAATTCCTAAGCTTAATACATTCCGCCCATGTCCGGGGCGGCTGGCATTGGGGCCGGCGGTTCCGGAATATCGGATACCAGCGACTCAGTCGTCAGAACCATCGAGGCGACTGACGCGGAGTTCTCCAGCGCGGATCTGCAAACTTTTGTCGGGTCAACGATCCCAGCCTTGATAAGGTCGCAGTATTCTTCGCGTGCCGCGTCGAATCCGTAGGCAGATTCTTTTGCGCTTTTTACCTGATTCAGCACGACCGCGCCTTCGAGGCCTGCGTTCATTGCGATTTGCTTTACCGGGGCTTCCAGCGCTTTGGCTATAAGCTGCATTCCTGTCCGCTCATCGCCGTTGGCTTTATCCAGGAGTTTTTCGACAGCTTTTGACGCGACTACGTAGATCGTGCCGCCGCCTGCTACAATACCCTCTTCCACCGCCGCGCGGGTGGCGTTCAGTGCGTCTTCTATTCTCAGCTTTTTCTCTTTCATCTCGGTTTCTGTAGCCGCGCCGACTTTGACAACAGCCACTCCGCCGGAGAGTTTAGCCAAACGCTCTTGCAATTTCTCTTTATCATACTCAGACGTTGTGATTTCAATCTCGCTGTTGATCTGGTTGATTCTGGCCTTGATATCCTCCGCGGTGCCTGAGCCTTCAACGATAATCGTGTTGTCTTTGGATGCTTTGACCTGACGCGCGGTGCCGAGCATTTCGACTGTGGCGTCTTTGAGCTCCATGCCAAGCTCGCTTGAAATAACCTCGCCGCCTGTGAGCGTCGCGATATCGCGCAGCATTTCTTTGCGCCTGTCGCCGAATCCCGGGGCCTTCACACACAAGCAGATGAATGTGCCGCGGATTTTGTTCAGGATAATTGTCGCCAAAGCTTCGCCCTCTACATCCTCAGCGATTATCACAAGCTTTTTACCGGCCTGCACAACCTGCTCCAGCACCGGCAGAATCTCTTGGATGTTCGAGATTTTCTTGTCTGTGATAAGGATATACGGATCGTCGATAGCCGCTTCCATTTTCTCGGAATCCGTCACCATATACGGCGTGATATATCCGCGGTCGAACTGCATACCTTCGACAACTTCTGAATACGTCTCGGCCGTTTTTGACTCTTCAACAGTGATAACGCCGTTGCGGGACACTTTGTCCATCGCCTCGGCAATCAGTTTGCCAATGTTTTCGTCGCCTGACGAAACCGCGCCGACCCTGGCGATATCTTCAGAGCCTGATACAGGGTTGGAGTGGGCTTTGATAGCCTCAACAGCCGCGGTGACGGCTTTTTCTATGCCTTTTTTCATCACCATCGGGTTCGCCCCGGCGGCGACGTTTTTGATACCTTCTTGAATCATTGCCTGCGCCAGCAGTGTCGCTGTCGTTGTACCGTCACCGGCCACATCGTTTGTCTTGGATGCGACTTCTTTTACAAGCTGCGCACCCATATTTTCAAACGGGTCCGCGAGTTCTATTTCTTTGGCGATTGTGACGCCGTCGTTAGTGATAAGCGGGGACCCGAACTTTTTGTCCAGTACCACGTTCCTGCCCTTTGGGCCGATTGTGAGCTTAACGGTATCCGCCAGCTGGTTGACGCCCTTTTCCAAAGCGCGGCGCGCGTCTTCGCCGTAAATTATTTGTTTTGCCATTAGTTATACCTCCTATTAATTTTCGACTATTATTTCACGATTGCGAGAATATCGCTCTGACGCACGATTGTCATTTCTTCGTTGTCAACCTTGACTTCTGTTCCGCTGTATTTGCCGGTGATTACTTTATCGCCTTTTTTTACAACCATTTTCACTTCATTGCCATCGACAATTCCGCCGGGTCCGACTTCAATAACCTCGAACACCTGCGGTTTTTCCTGGGCCGCGCTTGTCAGAATAATTCCGGCCTTTGTAGTCTCTTCGGCCTCAACCTGCTTTATTATAACGCGATCCGCCAGTGGCTTTAATGTCATTATAGTTACCTCCTTATATAATTAATTTCTTTAAAACAATCTGGTCACATTAGCACTCCCGAACAGAGAGTGCTAACACATCTCTAATGATAATCCAACTTCAACCATTTCGCAAGCGGGATTGATCCCATATTTGCGATAAATCGGGCGAAAATTGAAGATTAGAATGGTTTATCGAGCGTGTTCTCCTTCTGACGTTGATTTTTGTGGATTTGCGTGGTGGTGGGGAGGAAAAACACTCGGCCCTGCGGGGCGTATGTAGGGGACGATGGCAATCGTCCCGCAATGTACAACAGCACCCCGTAGGGGCGGTCGCCCCCGACCGCCCCTACAACGACACGCCAAAAATCTGGCGAACAGGGACGATTGCCATCGCCCCCTACACTCTCCTAATAATACATATATAGATCACACTTGATCATACCGTTATACAGCTTGCGTTTCTTCTTGGCCTTGCGGCCGAACGTGCGCTCAAACTCCGTGTGCGATGACAGGATGTACATGCTCCAGTTGTCGAGCTTTGACACCGCCGCGCCGAATTGGCGGTATATTGCCTCCGCCTCGCGCTGTTGCATCACGCGCTCGCCGTACGGCGGATTCGATAGGATGAGCCCGCCCGGAGTCTCACGACGAAACTCGGCAGCGTCGGCCTCTTCAAAGCGGATATACTCCGCAACACCGGCGCGGCGGGCGTTTGCTTGGGCCAGCTTGATATTTTTAGCGTCAATATCGCCGCCCCAGATGTCGTAATTGCCGGTGTATTCACGGGAGCGAGCCTCGTCTTTTGTTTGAATCCAGATTTCACTCTCCAGCCACGGCCAATCTTGCGCGGCGAACGTACGGTTCAGACCTGGGGCGCGGTTCAGCGCCGCCATTGCCGCCTCAATCGGAATCGTGCCGGAGCCGCAGAACGGGTCGCACACTGCCTCCCGCCCGCGATACCGTGCAAGTTTCACGATTGCCGCCGCCAAAGTCTCCCGCAGTGGCGCGGAACCGCCTGCCGGCCTGTATCCGCGACGATGCAGCCCCGCGCCGGATGTATCGATATACAGCGTCGCCGCGTCGTTCATTATCGCGAACTGTATTTGATAAAGCGCCTGGCCTGTCTCCTCCATCCAGTCGAGATTGTACTTTGATTTCAGCCGCTCCGCCACGGCTTTCTTTATTATTTTCTGGCAATCCGGGATTGAATGCAGCTTTGACCCCAGGCTGTGGCCTTTTACCGGGAACTGCCCGTCAATGGTGATGTATTGCTCCCAAGGCATTGCGCGCACAGCCTCAAACAGCATATCAAACGTATCGGCGCGGGATTCATCCACGACAAGCAGAACCCGCTCCCCGCAGCGCAGATTGATATTCGCGCCCGCGATATCGGCCTTGCCGCCGGAGAACAACACCCGTCCATTTTCGGCGCGTACGTCTTGCATATTGAGCCGCCGAAGCTCGTCAGCTACCAATCCCTCCAGCCCGAACAGGCACGGGATGCTCATTGTATAATCCATAATGTGTCCTTTCTTAAGAACGGGGACAAAACACCCGGCCCTGTGGGCGGCAGGTGTTTTGTCCCCGCGTTGCTCACCGCTCGCGCAGCTTCTCCACCATACGCGCGATCTCCGGCTTTGCCTCTTCCATCAGCTCAGCCCAGTCGCCGTCATAATAGTACGCCAGATCGTCCCCCGCGCGTATCCGGCGGGCGTAGGCGTCGAACATTTCGTAATCCCGCTCGTACACATGAAAGCTGTTCGCGCGGTGGGTGTATGTACCGACCGGCACGCCTAAAGCATCGGCTATCCGCTTTTGCAGCATAATCAGCGCAAACGCGTTCATAAACGCCGCCTTCGCCGCGTCGTTGGAGCGGAAGATTGCCTTACAGTGCAGCGCCCCGCCGCGAACCAGGTATTGAATCAGCTGCAAGCACGCCGGGGAAGCGGATTCAAGATCGCTCTCGTCGCGGATGACTATCACGGCCCGGCGTGAATCCGGGTTGCGGCGCAGCTCGTCCATCACCCATGGAATCTGCTTCTCCATGCGCCGGTGATACGTGTACTCCCAATTGCCGCGATCCACCTCGAAATCCAGGATACCGTCCAGCATCTCCTGCCGATACTGCTCCAGCGACTTCGGGTCGCCGATAAACAGCTTGCTTATCATCGGCTCCGCCAATGGCTCCGCGACGGTGAACGTCACCGAGGACTCTTTCTGGCGCGTGTTATAATCCGGGCAGGGCATTTCGTCATGGTGTTCGTGCAATGCCAGAAGCGCGCTGTGATACGCCTCCGGCAATGTGCGGCCGATGACTGCTAATTCAAACATTACATATCCTCCGGTGAGTTGTTTGTATACGTGTTAAAAGAGTATAGCATCCCGCCGGACTCAAGTGTCTCGCCCGGGCTTTCCAACGTCCAGGCTGGGTGTTTGTCAAGATTTTCAAAGAACGTATCCGATTCCGGCTTGGCGTCAAGCTTTGTGACATACGCGCGATTGCAATACGGCAGCAGCAGCTTGTAAATACTACCCCCACCAACGACGAAAACGTTTTCAGCGCCGCTGATTTCCCGCCGCAGTTCGTCAACAGAATGCACGACGACAGCGCCCTCGGCCTTGTAATCGCGGTTTTGTGAGATGATAATGTTCCGGCGGTTCGGCAACGGCTGCGGGGAAAAATCCTCATACGTCCTCCGCCCGGCGATGACGGTGCCGCCGTTGGTCATTTGCTTGAAATACTGCCTGTCCTCCGCCAAGACAACCGGCTGAGTCCCGCCGTAGCCGATCCCCCAATCGCGGTACACAGCAACGATGATGTTCATATTGTGCCTCCTTATATATCAATGTGTAGAGGCGGATTCCATATCCGCCCTACGGCTTATATTTATTATTTCAATATCACAATCGTAATCCCGTTATTGTGCCGCTCTAGATCGCTGTCGCGGCGCAGTTGGTCGCAGAATTGGAAGGCTTTCCGCGTGGCGTCGTCGAAGATTGAAAACTTCTCCCCGGGTATAAAGTCGTGGATAAAGCCGCGTTTCTTCTGGGTTTCAAGATACCGCCGCGCCTCCGTCCGGATTTTGCCGCCAGACCCTGTTGAGCCGTATCCGTGTACGATTTTAACAGCAGATATGCCGGAAGCCCTGCCGTTCCTGATGTTGAAAGTTATCCGTTTTATAGCGGAGTCAACCGTCGGCAAATCGTATTTGATGTTGACTTCTTTTAAGGATCCGTTCATAGTTCACCTCCGGGGTAAAACCACCCCGCCCATTCGGGGGTCCCTCCTCGGAGGGGTGCGGCATAGCCGACAGGGTGGTTATCCCGTCCCCCGCGACCTAATTTACATTGACAAAACCATTATAATGGTGTATCCTATGTAACGCAAGATAAATATGCAATGGAAGAGTATCGAAGTGGTCATAACGAGCCGCACTCGAAATGCGGTGTACCGCAAGGTACCGTGGGTTCGAATCCCACCTCTTCCGCCACAAAAGCCAGCATACACAAGGGTTTGCTGGCTTTTTGCATCTACGGATTTGTTGCCCTGTTTTTGCTGTCCGGTGAAGATCAGTGTGCATCAATATAATCTGTCTATATGAGCTTACGTTCACCTGTCATCCCGCGTCGCCGAAGATTGCGCTGGACTTTAGGCGGGAGATGTGGTAAAAGTATATCAGATTGAGTAATGTGGAAAGCTCAGAAAATTCTATAGTTAGCATCAACAAGCAAAATAACGGTTCGGTTTATTACACAAAAGATATGGACAAAACAGTAAATACGATTCTTTCAATTGATCTAAAATCGAACGGAGTGTGATTACTATGATAGCGTTAGCCTGTGACCACGGCGGATTCCGCCTGATGCAAGAGGTTAAAGAGTATCTGAACGAACAAGGACTCCCCTACAAAGATTTCGGCGTGGATTCAGACGAAAGCTGCGACTATCCCGCCATAGCATATCCCGCCGCGAAAGCGATTGCGGACGGGGAGTGCGGTAAGGGCATTTTCATCTGCGGAACCGGTATCGGGATTTCTATAGCGGCGAATAAAGTCCGCGGCATACGCGCCGCCGTTTGCGGCGATACTTTTTCCGCGGAGATGACGAGGCGGCATAACGACGCAAACGTTCTAGCGATTGGGGCGAGAGTGACCGGGCCGGGATTGGCGCTGAAAATTATAGAAATTTTTTTGAAAACCGAGTTTGAGAGCGGGCGCCACGCCCGGCGGGTTGAACTCATATCCGAACTGGAAGCGCGGTGGTAATATGCGCAGATACGTACCGAAAACATATAAAAACCGCCGTGCGCTCCGTGTGATTATAGGCGCGATTGTAGCGGCGGCGCTCGCGGCTCTGATTCTGTTCATTGTGCTGTTCTTCTCCCTTTGGGATTACTTCGACGGTGAACACCTGCACTGGCCTCCGGAGCGTACCGGCGACCCCGTGGGGGAATATTATGAGTATTATGACGAAATTGAAGAAGAGCAAAACGGCGAGGGGTAGCACCCTCGCCGTTTTGCAAATCCCCTACAGTATCATAGTTGAAGCATACTCTATCTTTATACTGTTATCTTTTGTTATGCTCAGCTTTGCTTTGTTGCCGTTGCCGTCTTCGATCGACATTTTTTCAAGTTTAAATTCCATAAAGAAATCCACCACGTTAGACTCGACAAACGCCGGCCATTTTATGGGGTTCTGTGCTTGATTCTCTTCGGTCATAATTATGACCATACCTTTCCGCTACGCTACAAGGCACAAACGAGAGGTGAAACCGAAGCCTCTAACGTAGCATGTAAAAATTTGATAGAATATGCTTGAGGAAGCAGGCACACTACAGA
>WQWC01000057.1 GCA_009785525.1 Oscillospiraceae bacterium
AACAAGCTCCACGCGAAGCTCCGGAAATATCTGCGTTCGCAGCATGTCGTAATGCTCTTTCGCAGATTTTAGTGTGTCTTCCTCGCCTTCTTCAACCATTGGGCATATGATGTATACCTGCCGACCTTCACCGACAAGCTTTCTGACAAACTCGTATACCCGCTTCCGATGTGACTCTCCAACGATAAATGTTTCAATCTCCTGTCGTCCGGGCGGCATTTCATCAATCACCGATACATCAAGATCTCCGTATATATACAGCGCCAGCGTACGCGGTATCGGCGTGGCCGACATGACCAACACATGCGGCGAGTCGCCTTTTTCGGTCAACAGCGACCGCTGATTCACACCAAAACGATGCTGTTCATCAGTAATAACCAGGGCAAGATCAAGAAAATTCACGCCCTCTGATATCAACGCATGGGTACCGATCACAAGGTCAATCTCACCGAGGGCAAGTTTCCCGTAAACCTCACGCTTCCGCTTCGCTGTCATGCTGCCGGTTAAAAGGCCGACGCGCATATTGAACGTCTCCAGCAACTCCGACAACGAACGATAATGCTGCCGCGCCAGAATCTCGGTCGGAGCCATAAACGCCGATTGTGCGCCGGCTTTGCAGACCATCCAAGCCGCTGCCGCCGCGACAAGCGTTTTTCCGGAGCCCACGTCACCCTGAACCAGCCGGTTCATCGGCTTTGTTCCGTTCATGTCATGCGTGAATTCTTCCACCGCGCGTTTCTGCGCCGCTGTTGGTTCAAACGATAGTGCGTTGTAAAATTCGTTGAAATCCGGCACCGGGATGCTTCGCCCGGTATCTTCCACGCGCCGCATTCGCATCAGCTTCATTGCGGCGGAGAGGATAAACAGCTCTTCAAATATAAGCCGCCGCCGCGCCGTCTCAAGCGACTTGAAATCCTCCGGCAAGTGGATATTTTCATACGCAAACCGCGCACGGCAGAGTTCAAACTGCGCTACAACACGCTCAGGAATCACATCAGGCAGTTCGTCGCCGCACTTGTCCAGGGCTTGCGTCACCGCGTTCATTATGATCTTTTGCGAAAGTCCCGCCGTCAATGAATAAACCGGCATGATCCGGCCTGTCAATTTGCCCGTGGCGGCTTCTTTTTCAAAAAGCGGATTAACCATCGCGGGTTTTAACAGTGTGCCGGATACTTTGCCGTAGAATACGTAAATTTCACCCTGTTCTATGGCGTCTTTGATAAAGCTCTGGTTAAAAAACGTGATATCTAAGCTCCCGCCGTCATCCACCGCACGGAGTTTTACAAGATCAAGCCCGCGCCGAATATGCGTAAGCTTGGGCACGGACACCGCCATGGCACGGACGCAGACCGTTTCACCGTCTACCAGCTCATCAATCCGCTTGAACTGCGTTCTGTCCTCATACGCACGTGGGAAATATCCGACTAAATCCCGCAATTGCCGGATGCCGAGCTTTGCCATCAGCTTCTCACGCGCCTCACCCACGCCTTTTATGTACCGTACCTCGGTATCCAAGTTCAAGCTGAATCAACCCCAATCCATCCGCAAACGCCATTCTTTTTCGCGTATATCCTGTCGCCGAACCATTTTACAGCGGAAACAGTTTCTCCGGCGGTTACCGGCAGAAAATAATCTGTCCCATGCGCAGCAGCTAATTTTCCGTCACTTTCAACCCAAGTCATCTCATCAGGTATCGAAAGCGTTACTCCGGTCGCAACGTGTCTGTAAACACTGACATCCTCTCCGCGCTCAACCAGTTCAACAAATCTGTCATTCCATGTTATGTGCAGATTCCCGCCGCTTTCCACCTGCGATTTTTCCGCTTGATAAAGCGGAAAATCGTCAACTGAGTCAAAGGAAAAGCTGCCATTAAAGATAATAAAAGCGTTCAGTTGTCCATATGCGTGTGTGCCCATGCCTCCGTCAATAGCTATAATCTTTTGCTCTTCATTCACTATCGGATCATAGCACGCTATTTTGTGGCAGTAATTATTGACAGGCCAATGCCCTGTGACAAGCCATTTGCTAAAAATCAGTCCCTTTTCCATGAACGCGTCGTTTTTCATGCACGTCATCGCTTGCTGCTCATGCAGATTTTCGGAAGTCAGCCCGCCGTGGACAAATATGTAATCCTGAGACTCTATAATATGCGGCAGATTTTCAGCCCACTCGATTTCCTGGGGTTCCATGGTAAAATCAGCATAGGGCGCCAAAATTTCTCCAACCGCATCGCAATTTCCTCTTAAAGCGTGTACGTTGTCTTTTTGACTCAACTCCATCACGTATTTCAGCGTTTCGTGATTTTGCGGGCCTTTCAGATAATAGTCACCGAGCAGGATGAGGATATCGTCGTCCGAAAATTTGACTTTCTCCAGCAGCCGCTTGAATAAATCAAGCGCACCATGTATATCGCTGATACAAATCACCCGCTTGTTTTCCGGGATGGTGATTCGCTCTATTTTTGCCATCTTCTCCATTTAATCATGCTCCTAACCTGCGGCGCGATGATACATACCGCAGCGATTTTCAACGCGTCCCCGAACAGGAACGGCACGGCTGTCATACTGAGTGTCGCCCGTAGGGTATTCCCTGTCGTAACCATGAACCATGCCGCACCGCCAGTATACAGCAAAATCGTCCCAATTACCATACCCAAAGCGTAAGATATATACGTCAAAACAATCCTGACCACGCTATTGACAGTCTTTATTCTTTTCTCGCAAAAATCTATAACAAACCCGGTCGCCAAAGCACACGGGATAAACCCCATTAGAAATCCGCCGGTAGGCCCTGTTATCACATGAAATCCGCCATTGAAATTTGAAAATACCGGCAGTCCAATCGCCCCCAGCGAAATATACAGCGCAACGGATATTGACCCAAACTTCGGCCCCAGCACTGCCGCCGCCAGATAGACGCCGAATGAGCCGAGCGTAATCGGCACCGGACCTATCGGAACCGCAAACGGCGCAATCGCGCATATAACGGCGGCAAACAAGGCCGTAAACACCATTTCCCTCACAGTAAACGCAGTCTTCGTTTTCATTTCCCACTCTCCCAATCTCAATTTTCAATTCCGCACTTCAGCGCGGCCGTATGCTGACCTCTCCAGAAGCAAGCGTTGCGATTTCGCCGTTTTCATACCGCACGACAAGTCCGCAATCGTCATCAATTTCGAGCGCGTGCGCGGCTTTTTTGTCCACTCCCGACATCACATATATCTCCCGTCCAAGCACGATTGACCGCGACCTGTATTCGCCCAGAAATTCCTTGTCCGATAACTTCAAATAAAGCTCCCAAAAGTTGTCCAATGTCGCGGCGATCAGTCTGTTCCGCTGTCCATCGCTTCCCGATGTTGAATCTGTCAGTGTCGCCACGACGTCCCCAAGCTCGTCCGGCAGGCCGTCTTCCGGCTTTGTGATATTTATGCCGATACCAAGAACAACGCTTTCAACCAAGCCGCTTTCCATGTCGAAGGCCGCTTCTGTAAGTATCCCGCACACCTTTTTCCCGTTCACGAACAGGTCGTTGACCCACTTTATACCTACCTGGACTCCGGTGAAAAACTCTTCAATCGCCCGAGATGCCGCGACTGCCGCAGCGGATGTTATCATCGAGGCATCCACCGCGCTGACTCCGGGCCGCAAAAGCAGACTGAAATATACGCCATGCTTCGCAGGGGAGTGAAAGGATCTACCCTGTCTGCCCTTCCCCGCCGTTTGAGTCTCCGCCGCTAAAACTGTGCCTTCCGGCGCACCGGATGCGGCCATATCGCGCAACACTGTATTTGTAGACGTCACCGATTTGCGCGTGTGCACAATGAATGCCCCGCCGTGCCGCAAAAATCCGGAAATCCCCGCTGCTGAGAGTATGTCCCCGCTGTCGTCCAGGCGGTATCCTTTGTTCGGAACGGCTGAAATTCCATACCCTTCCGCGCGTAACGATTCCACCGCTTTCCACACGGCGTTTCTGCTGACGTCAAGCTCCCGCGCCAAATCCGCGCCGGAGATGTGCGCATCCCTGTTGCTTTCAAGAAGTTTCAGGAGCTGTGTTTTTATGTTCATAAGCAAAGCCTCCCTTATATTCTTGGGAGTATATCGCAAAGAGGGCGTATTGTCAACCATGTTTTCAAAATAGTTGACAATACGCCCTCTTAATTCAGTTCGTTTTTTCTCAGCAGTGGCCAGATTTGTTCTATTCAGCGTCTTCTTCCAGCTCCACCTCATGCCACGCAGCGTTGTGGTTGGGATTGGCGTTGACCTCTTTTCCGCGTTTTATCTTTTTTGTCGTGGTTTTCACAAATTCATCGTCGCGGAACTCTATATTATTTATTCTTTTCCACATCGGTAAATCTTTGTTTATTTCTTTTATCTGCTTCTGTATCGACTTCTCTGTCGCGCGGCTTTTTTCTATATCAGGATCTATATAAATAGATGCCACTATGCTTTTCTTGTCGCCGGTTACCAGAACCTCTCCAACTTCCGGAATCAGCTTGATCTTCTCTTCCAGCTCTTCCGGATGCACGTTTTTGCCGTTGGCACGGATAATCAGGTTTTTCTTACGCCCTGTAATGTATATGAATCCGTCATCGTCAATATATCCGATATCTCCTGTGTGGAACCACCCATCGCGTATAGCCTCATCCGTTGCCGCCGGGTCATTATAGTATCCATTCATCACAATGTCGCCGCTTACACAAATTTCACCGAAGCCGGTTTGCGGGTCAACGTCAAAAATCTGTACTTTGCAATTGGTACACGCCAAGCCCACACTACCCTCTTTCCAGTGATGGTTGCGATTTACTGAGACGATTGGGGAACATTCAGTTATCCCATAACCCTCGATTATATGTACGCCGAAATTGCGGAATTCCTGGTAATATTGCTTTTCCAGCGGCGCTCCACCGCTCACTAACAGCTCCAGGTTCCCGCCGAACGCGTTCAAAACGGACTTGAACAGCGTGCGCCGCAAATCTATCCCTATTTTCAAAGACTTATTACTCACCGATATCAACTTGCGCAGTATCTTTTCTTTATCCTGTTTGCGCACGTTGTCCCATATACGTTTGCAGAAAGATTCAACATACAGCGGCACAACGCACAAAAATTGCGGTTTCGCCGTTTGTATATCCCGTAGTACGTTTTTAAGCGCGTCATTAATAAAGCACATTTGCCCGTGCAGCATCGGCGAAAAAACACTGCCAGCCATGCTGTATGTGTGATGAAGCGGTAAAAGCAGTACCGTTGGCCCATTTATCAGCGCCAGCTGGTTGCACTGTACAACGGTGGACATAAGGCTGCGATTGCTTAACATAACACCTTTGGCCAAACCGGTTGTACCGGATGTATAGATTATCACACACGTTTCGTCCGGGTCGATCTTATGGTTTACGTAATCCATGTATCCCTTGGCAATCAGGTCTTTGCCTTTTGAAATCGCCCCCGGAATATCGTAACGCATGTTGAGAAATGTTTTGAGGGTGGATTTCTTCTCGCTGATTTTGCCGAAAAGATCCGCGTAAGCATCCGCATAAACCACTGCGACGGCTTCGCTGGAGGCGATTGTATTGCGAATTTCCTCTTCGTTTAACTCCTTGTCCAGTGGTACAATGATATTCCCACCGCATGCCGCCGCCATATAGGTCACGATCCAAATATACGAATTTTCACCCATCACGGCAATTTTCGCACCGTTTGAGAGACCTTCTTCAAAGAAATATGTCCCCAGCGCGTTCACGTCAGCCGCGAATTCCCGAAAGGTCTTCATCGTTACTTGCTCACCCTGCTGGTATCCAAATGCGGGCGCATCCGGGTGTTTACCGGCGCTTGCTGATATAAGCTCCCGTATAGTTTCGATTTTTGGAACAGGGTATAACGGATATGCCTTATTCTTCATATCAAATCACCACTTTTTTAGTTATTTTGTTATATCGTAAAATATCACATACCAACAAAAAAAGCAATCTTTTTCGACAATTGCCTCCAAAAAGTGTTCGTCGTGGCATATTTGCCAAACAGTCCCTTTTAATTTTGTGCAATTTTTGCGTTAAACCCCCCCCCCCCCCCCCGTAATATGTATATATGGCACATAATAAGGGAGGGGTGGCGCCTATGAGATGAGAATGCAGGAATTTATTGACAATAAAAATAACAAATGATAAAATATTAGGGAGGTATTTTACAATGTTCAAAAAAAGAACTTTGACAGTAGCGTTAGTACTAATTTTCGCGGTAGGAATGCTCGGTATGACTACGATGGCAGATGAATATAATGACGGCGAGGTTAAACTGTCTACAGGATGCTGTTCGCAGGATGAGATGGAACCATTATGGGCATTTACTTGTTGCACGTTCCCTGATCATATACGACATCACTCGCAGCGATTGCTTAATTTTGCCTGTTTTGTATTTCCTGATCTTGTTACACCAATGAGATGTAGGACTTGCACTGCGTTAATATACATCTGCTCTCCACGAGCACCAGCCTGGCACCTCTGTTTTCCACGGCACGTTCACGTATGGCATATATAGTGGTGATAAAACCCTAACGGTAACAGCTTCGATTTGGAGCTAAATATAACGTGGGGCGAGAAAGAAGCAGTTTCTGTTATAGCTGCTTCTTTCTACTCGCAAGCGAAGAAGCATTGCGTATCTTTCAAATAACAAATAAGTAGGTAAATTATGATGAAGCGAAAAATAATGATTATAGTTGCGGTTACTATGGTTCTTATTGCACTTGCCGCTTGTGCAGACAACGATGAGCCTGAAATCCCTGAGTACATCACTATCTATGGCCAATTCGCCACCCGAGAATTCAGCACAGCGCTAACGGAGCTTGACCTAAACGCTTGGGCGTTAACGTGTGAAATGATTGCACCATTGCAATACATGGTGAATTTAACGAGTTTGCACCTGAGCGGCAATCGAATCAGCGATTTGACGCCATTGGCAGGCTTGACAAATTTGACGAGTTTGCACTTGGGCAGCAACCAAATCAGCGACCTGATGCCCCTTGTCGGATTGACAAATTTGACTGAACTGGGATTGAATCAGAACGAAATCAGTGACATCGCCCCGCTGGGTGAGTTAAGAAATTTAGAACGACTTAGTTTAATCGGCAATCAAATCAGCGACATCAAGCCATTAGCCGATTTGATGGAGTTGATGGAGCTCGTTTTGAACGACAACCAGATCAATGATATAATACCACTGTCTGGATTGACGAATTTGACAGGATTGTATTTGTCCTTTAATCAAGTCAGCAATTTATCACCATTAGCCGATTTGGTAAACTTAGAAATACTGAATTTGGCTGATAACGCAATCGACAATATAACACCATTAGCCGGATTGACACGATTAACGCATCTAGTCTTGCTGAACAACGAGATCACTGACATTACTTCCCTTGCCGGACTGCCGGATTTGACGGAATTGTTTTTGGGAGGAAACCCAATTGAAGACTGGTCTCCTGTAGATCATATAGAGTTTGATTGGATCAGAGAAGATATCATGGGAAGATATCGCTAACAGGCAGCCCTGATCCCGATAAACTAGCAAGATATGCTGAATAAGAACAAGCGGCTCATCATTTGATGAGCCGCCATAAAGCAGTAAAACAAAACATTATTTAAGTCGGCAGCTTGTCATAGGGGTCATTTCTAGTGAAAACAGGGCGGTTAAGCCACAAGGAGGCTTAACCGCCTTGGCTACTACAAGTGCAAAACACAGAGCCAGTCAAGGGCGGCGCAAGCCGTTTATATACCCTTGACTGGCTCTGTGTTTTGCGCTACGCCCTTCACGATGTAGCTAAATTTCATGCCCATGCTATGAGAGGCTTTCTGTGTCACACACGGACAACTGCTTATTTTGCAGTTTCTACAACCTCTCGCACAACCTCAATCAGTCGCCGCATATCCTCAGGATACACCTCACCAATGTTCCCAATTCGGAATGTAGCCGCTTTAGAAATCTTGCCGGGATAAAGCACAAAGCCACGAGCCTTGACCGCTTCATAAAACGCTTTGAAGTCAAATCGCTCATTTGGATACAGGAACGATGTGATAATAGGTGCTTGCAGGTCATCAGGCAATAGCGTTTGAAAACCCAGTGCCCGCATACCCTCTACCAAAATGCGGTGATTTTCTTGGTATCTGGTTGCCCGTGCCGGAATGCCCCCCTCGGCTTCCAGTTCATCGAGAGCTTGATAAAACGCCCGCACCACATGGGTAGGCGAGGTAAAGCGCCACTTACCTGACTGATCCATGGCTTGCCATTGGCTGTACAGGTCAAGGCTCAAAGATCGGGCATTCCCATCGCATTGACCCAGCACATCACGTCTTGCAATGACAAACCCAAAGCCGGGTACACCTTGGATGCACTTATTGGATGAACTAATCAAATAGTCAATTTCCAACTCACCTATGTCCATTGGAATCCCACCGAAACTACTCATAGCATCGACAACGAGAGTTCTACCTGCCGCTTTTACCGCTTGTGCCAGTTCAGCCAGCGGATTGAGCATACCTGTTGTCGTCTCACAGTGGACGAACGCCACATGAGTGATGGTCGGGTCTGCCGTCAGTGCCGCAGTCACAATGTTTGCATCCGGCGCTTCAGTTTCGTCTAATAAAATTGCCGTGTGGGCAATGCCCAGCACCTCTGCCATCTCCACCATGCGCTTGCCATAAGCACCATTGGAGAGAATCAACAGTTTGCCGCCTTGCGGGACAGCAGTGCCGAGACAGGCTTCTACTGCAAAGGAGCCGCTACCCTGCATTAGCACGGCGGTGTATGCGCCTGTGTCCCTTGTCGCAAGTGTCACCAAACGGCGGCGGATATTTTGTACGATGTCTTGGTTATAGTCATCGTCCCATGTACACCAGTCACGGAGCAGGGCGTTTCGCACACCTTTGGACGTGGACAGTGGACCGGGTGTTAGCAGAATATAAGGATTATCTGGTATAAACTCGTACATACCTTAACCTCCAATCACACTGAGCAAGATGGGTAAATCATGGATGCTAGTGAGCACGAAATCCGCACCCGCCTCAAAATACGCTTGCTTTGTCTGTGCGATGTGTGCAGACTTTTCTTCATTGGAAAGTGCCATCCACTCACCCTCAGAAAGACCCAGCAGACTTGACCCAATCACCACACCAGCAGTCAGGCATCC
>WQWC01000058.1 GCA_009785525.1 Oscillospiraceae bacterium
CCGTCAGGGCGCTCGGACAGTCTTTATTGCGCGCGCATTATGCCGGGGCAGACGCGCCCTTGCGCTGACATAGGGGCAAATCTTGTCGCAGTCGAAAAGCGCAGGAATCACCCGGAACTACGCATTTATCGTCAGGCTTATGAGCGTCTTTACAAGCGCGTGGAGATGGGGTATATGGAGCAACTGGCCTTTGCCGAATGGGACAAGCAAGCGCGGGAAAAACGCGATGCGTGTCATGCAGGCAAGCTAACGTTGGACGAGTTTGTGCAGTGGGTTGACAAGACGAGCAGACAGAGGCGGGGGAAGTGAAATAGTTTTTCCTTTTTTGCTATTGACACGCTTTAGCAGGTTTGCCAAGAAAATTTATGTCCTGCATTTTTCGTTTGCGCACAGAGCCTGTTTCATCAGATGACTTTTGTTCTGTAATTTATTTTCTGTCCTGTGGAGTGTATATTGCCACCAAATCCAAGGCAAATATTTTTTGCGGCCTCACTGTTTTTCACTGCAAATCCGGCGATGTCGTCCACACCATAACGTCGCAATATGGGTGTAACCGGCGATGTCGAACCGATAATCGTAACATGCGCGTCATCTCTGCATAACTTAAGAAAGCGTGGCAAGGATTTTTCCACGATTGTATATGCGGATATGACCACGTAATCGCTATTGGGAATCAGATAATCCGCCGCTTGTTCAGGATAATCACCCTCTTTTGGATAAAATTTTTCCACGACAGACAGATTGCACACGGGCGCGAGAAGTTGGTCGATATACGGAAAATGCCCAATGGTCGTGACATTCTTCTCCTTCATCTCACGCTGGAGTACTATAAATGGATCGGCGGAACGATCTTCCACATGCACCGCGTCCGGTACATCAAGTCCCAACGTGCGCAGTCTCGTAATATCATTGTACCACGCATTGATCGCGGCAAGACCCAGACTGGCTTCCTCAAAAGACCAGGATTTCACACATTCCGCAAGTTCACGCAACGGCATACCTAATGACTTTTTCGTCAGCATGGATTCGCGCCATGTTTCGTCAGCCGTACTGGTTATTCCGACACCCGAGCCGGAACGTACATAAGCTCCTGCCACGCCGATGGCCATGTCGTCAACGATTGCGTCGTGCGATATTCCTGTAATTAATTCATCATATAGTTCCCACATTTTTTTAATCCTCCAATCGTTCCCCTGAGCGTAATTTTGCGCGGGCGTTTGAAAGCAGCATATCTATTTTTTCAATTTCATGCAAACTCGCTTTCTCCCGCTCTGATGTTTCCAGAACCTTAAAAATACCGCCATTGCGGATGACAACACGTAAATCCGCGCCGAGCGCGAGTAACGGATCATGAGTTGAAATCAGCACGATTTTTTCGCGCTTTACAAGGATATCAACCGCGCGGCGTCGGTCAACGCCTGCGTTTTCTATCTCGTCAATCAGTACGATAGGCGACGTCGAAATATACGCACAGTCCGCGATCATCAGCGCACGAGACTGCCCGCCTGATAGTTGCGTAACTTTGGTGCTGAGTGTGAATTTCTCACCCGCGAGATTATTCGCGCACTCAAAACATTCCTGTATTAGCCATTTTTCTCCGCCGCGTGAGCGGCTACGCATGTGCATTCCCAAAAATTCCGCGACGGAAATATCCATCACGAAGTTCATATTCTGCGACAACTGCGCAATGAGCTTGCCTTCCATTTGGAACCGTGTTTCCTCATCTGCTTCAGTACCGTCGATAAGTACGCGGCGTCTTGTTGGAGTGTCCCCCTGCGCAAGACATTCTATATCAGCAAGCAAACGCGATTTGCCAGAGCCAGTCGGGCCGACGACAGCTGCCACGGAACCGGGTTTTAATACAAGCTCCGCATTTTCGGGATTGCCATCCTTGTCCTGACCGCCGATAATCGTGAGCATAGCTACCGTGCGTAAAACATCAGTAGCGGTCATCGTCCGCAGAAAGGCCGCGAGTTGATCCGGTATCTCAAACCGCCTTAGTCCAAATTCTTCAAGCCAGTCATCGCTGACAACGAACAGAGCGTCCTCCAACGGCTTGTTTGGCGGCAGTGGCGGTAGATTCAAATTTTGAAAAAAATCGTACGCAACAGGGTAATCTGTAAGCAGTTCACCAACCGTCCGCGACGCGATGACCTGAATAAAATTATCAGTCATGCAAACCTCCGGAATCAAAGTCAATCTTCCGCATCATGCCCATCTGGAACGATTCGCCGATGCGTATTTCGCCCGTGCAGTAGGAACATGCGGCAGCAGGCGTTGTAAACCGCAGACGCGTGTTATTCAGTGTCGTAACACTGCACGCGCCAGACACAAGCTTCGCAAGCATGAACGCACCTTGCCCCGTTATGCCGTTCACGAACAATATCTGCGCTTCGCCATTTGCCTGTCGAACGCTCCATGCGAAAACCTCGCGCTCCGCCTGCGAAACGATATCTCCCTTAGTAACAACCACAATGTCCGCAAATTTCAACATCGGCCCAATTTTACGTGGCGTGTGAACGCCGGAAAGACAGTCAACCACGCACACACTCGTGATACCGACGATATGCGGACTGCATCTATTGCACAATCCTGCACTTTCGGTTATGAGATAGTCCAATTCCCGATCAAGACCCCATGTTACGCCGTCCTCCACGTTGTTCACAAAGAAATGATCAGGGCAAAACTTTCCCGAAAATCCAACTTCGACGGGGATTCCCGCTTCCTCATAACGCTCCTTATCGAATGTTGTGAGGCAATCGAATTTTATTACGCCGAGCCGCTCGTCAAGGTTCTCCGCAAGACGCGTTATAACAGCCGTCTTGCCCGATGACGGCGGCCCGGCAACAGTGATTAGTTTCACTAGACACCACCCATTTCATCCATTATTTAAATGCACGGCACAAACACAGGTACATCACCCTGCGCCGTGCTCATCTTTTGCAATTCTACTGAAACGCCATAGACATCGTGAATCAGCGCCGGATTCAGCACCTCCTCTGGTGCGCCGTATATCATCGCCTTTCCATCTTTCAGTACAAGTACCTTGTCAGAGTAAAGCAACGCGTGTTCCGGGTTATGTGTGGATAATACCACTAGATACCCGCTTCTTGCAAGCTGTTTCACCTGACGCATGACGCGAAACTGATTGCCGTAGTCAAGATTCGCGGTAGGCTCGTCCATAACAAGGATGCGTGACCTCTGCGCCAGCGCCCTTGCTATAAGAGTGAGCTGACGCTCACCTCCCGAAATCTCAGCATAACCGCGCTCCGCGAGATGCGAGATGTTCAGAAGCGATAGCATTTGCTCCACGGTCTCGCACTCGCGTTGCCCCGGCGTGTGGAATCTGTCCATCAGCACGCTAGTACCCATCAGCACAGTTTCAAACACGGTGTAATTGAATGTCGGTTCATGCGCCTGCGGGATGTAGGCGATTTTTTTCGCCAGCTGACGTATGGAGAGATTCTTGCCGTCTATACCATCAATATATATGCCCCCACTGTAACCACCGAGCAAACCAAGTAGACAGCGGAAAAGCGTGGTCTTTCCGGCACCATTTTCTCCAAGTAAGCAAATGCATTGATCGGCTTCGGCAAAAAAATTCACTCCATGCAGTACGGGATTGTTTTTATACGAAAACTGCAAATCCTCCACCTTGATACTAACAGTCATATCCTTGCCGGTCATATGCGGTTCCCCCTGTCGAGTATGAGATAGAGGAAAAACGGTGCGCCGACAAACGCGGTGAGTACGCCAAGCGGTACTTCGGCAATCGCGATCGTTCGGGCAAGGACATCCACCAGCATCAGAAATGTCGCGCCCATCAGCATCGAAACAGGCATCATAACACGGTAATCATAGCCGACAAGCATCCGCGCAAAATGCGGAATAACAAGCCCCACCCATCCGATGATTCCGCTTATCGCCACGCTGGCCGCAGTTATCAGCGTCGCGGCGGAGACAATCACAATTCGCATGACCTTTGTGTTTACACCCATTGCGCGGGCCTCGTCCTCGCCGGTTGTTAACAGATTCAGCTTCCAACGGCAAGCAAGCAGCACCAGCATCCCGCCGAGTATCGGTATAGCTGCCCATATCAGACTGCTTTGCCGCACATTCGCCACACTTCCCATCAGCCAAAATGTTATGGCAGGCAGAACATTGTTCGGATCGGCAACCAGCCTGACATACGATGTACCGGCGGTGAACAGCGACGATATCATTATCCCCGCGAGTACCATACCGAGCGTCGGGTTTCTGCGCGCGCGTATGCTGATAAGATACGCCCCACCGACCGCAATAACGCCGGATACAAACGCGGCAAGGGATACCATAGCATAGTTCATGCCAAACAACAGCATAAGCGCCGCGCCGAATCCCGCGCCCGACGACGCTCCCAGCACATCGGGCGACACTAATGGATTGCGAAACAAGCCTTGAAATGCGGCTCCGGCGGATGAGAGCGCCGCGCCGACCAGCGCTCCCGCCAACACGCGGGGCATACGGATTCTGAATATGACAAGCTCCATTTCGTTTGTCCATGTCTGCGGTATGTCTATGAGTCTGCTGATAAAAACACGTACCACTTCACGGAAAGGAATAGGATATCTGCCCGTTGCAATGCTGAAAACGAAAACTGTAACGAATAGAGCAGCAAACGCCGCAATGTAATATTTGCCTCTTTTTTCTTTAGAGGTTATCATACGTTGGCCTCCATTCGTGTTGTATTTTTACTTGAACGTTGATCTTGCAAGTAGTTCCTGAATTTGCTCGTCAGTCACGTTGTGGTGGTAAAATAATCTATAAAAATCCCGTGTTTCTTGCGCCATGTCAAATAGGAATATATCGGGGTAGAGCAGATTCGCCATCCATCTGATACCAAGCAGTCTGTTGACTGACGGCGGGCGTCCCATCCAGTTGTAAGGCCCAAGCGGTATTTCATAGAATCTGCCTTCTTGTACTGCCCTAAGCCCTGCCCATTCCGGAAGCGCACCGACTTCTGAGTATACACTGCCCGGTGTAAAAATGATATCGTCAGGCTGCCAGAGCATGAGCTGCTCCATAGAAATTTCGGCTGCTCCGCCACGGATTGTCTGCTGCAATGTTAATACCTCCGGCAAATCTAATCACATCATCGTGTACTGTTCCAGCTATAACCGCCGTGAGACCATCGTTCTGCCCATAGTACACCGTAGCCCGCTCGTCATCGGGGATTTCGGCGACGCGTTCAATCACGGGAACAATGCGCTCCGATATGTAGTCAATCAGTCTATGTGCCTGATCTTCCGCGCCGAGAAGCTCACCAAGCGTTGCATATCCGCTTATTATCGTCTCAATGTCGTCCATGTGGATAAAGATCGCCGGTATGCCGGTTCTGTCTTGAATATCCTGCATATCGTCCGCCGAGGTAGGCTGCACCTGTCCGATATCCATAATAACCTGCGGCCCAGCAAGCATAACGGATTCAAGGCTCAGTGTTCCGGCGTAGAAATTGCCGAAAACGGGAAGCTCTCTGAATCTGTCATCCATGAATTGTAGTTGCGTCTCAGATAAATCTTGCGCAAGGCCGACCAACTTATCTGGTACGAGCGTATAGAGTACAATCTGCGCAAGCGGGCCGGACGGCGTAATGCGTTCAATGTTTCGCGGTAATTCCACCTCACGCCCGGAGGAGTCAGTAAAAATGAAGTATTCACTCTCAGGCTCGGTGGGTTCGGGTTCTGCGAGAGATGGTGCGGGTGCCAGTTCTGGCGAAGCCGGCGTGGTAGCGGATGATGGCTCGGCGGGTGGCTCTTGCCCCGCGCAGCCCGCGATCAGCGCCGCAAACATCAACGCGGCAAGAGTTAAGGCTATAAGTTTTTTCATTTTTCATTCTCCTTCATTATTATTTACGCGCATCGCATATGCGTGTATCCCATAATATCGAACCGAATCGGCTGACGGTGTGCCGTTCGGTTTCGCCAAGCTTTTCGAGATAGCGCAGGATTTTTGGCTCTTCCGATGAATCAAGCCTCAAATTAAACGCTATATCTTCCGCAAGTTCCTGGCTTGGGTTCACGCGCCCACCCGTCTCAATTGTGCAATAATGCGTTTCGGGATAATACCCGGACAGAAACAACAGATTTAGCATCGTGTAAAATCCCATACCGTCACGCCTCTGCCGCACTTTGCCGCCGTACATATCGCGGGACACACGCTCAACAAGATTGTCGCCGACGTTTACAAAGGATATATTACAGCACATGGCGCGGCTCATTTTCATTAGCTTTTGCAAGACACCATAGCCTGTAATCGCCGGAGTAATAGACGTGAACACAAGGTCAAACGCGTCTGCAAGACCAGCCGCGTCAACATCAAGCGTAAGCAAATCGCGTTGCTCAAAAGATGCATTGCCGACGCCACACTTTGCGGCAAGCTCTCTACCGTATTCGATAAACCGCTCGGAAAAATCAATCCCCACCGCCTGCTTTACCGTTTTTGCAAACTCCATAACAAAAAGCCCAGGGCCACAGCCAATATCGGCGACAGTGTCGTTTTCTTGCAAAAGCCCCCGATTGCGCAGATACCCCGCCGTGGCTTCCACGCGTTCCACTATTGATTTCGCGCCGCCGGGTTCATTGAGTTCGTCTATCCAGTCCGCAGCGCGGGTGTCCCATGTTTGAGCCGTGTGTTCTTTGATAGAGGAAGCTCGTTTGTCCCACATTTCCTGAAAGTACGCTAATTCGGCGCTCAAATCCGCACCATGTGCTCTATTCTCCATGTTCTATTTCTCCTTACGATAGTAATAATACAGACTTCATTTTTGATTATCTCTAAATTCGCTCCAGCAGCCACGTCAAGATCGCTTCTCTGTTTTCCATGGTCACTTCGCGTACATCCACGTTAGGATGAGCGCGTATAGTGTTGAGAAATTCCGTTTGCTTAGGCTTTATTGCCCCCAATATCGGAACATCGCCATAAATATGTTGCATTACAGCTCGCTGAAACACAAACGCTTTTGATTCAAAAAAACCAAGCTCATCCATAACAATAATGTTATGTTTCCCGGAAGCGTGCAGCATTTCACTTCCGTATATATCGAATACACTTGCCATATTTTCTGGCGAAAAGGGTCGTTTTCCAACGTCATGTACAATGCGATGTCCGTCATTGAAGTGCGAATTTGTACTACATGGGGAGATGTACAGATTCCTACTCCCGTCGTTGTCTGCCTTCCAATATGTAACAAACCCATCTGCGGACAGACCTGTATGCGCTAAAAATCTTTGTATTATTGTCGTTTTGCCAACACGTATATCGCCTGTCAAAAAAATATGCACAATAATCACGTCCCTTTAGGAGTTGGCCAGGCTGTAGCAGAAGCCCGGCCACGTTAGAAAGGAGAGTGGCTTGGGTGCGTCAAAATCCAGGCCACGGCTGGAAAACATATAAAACGGCAGTCTGTCTTGAGATAAACAAAACGGACTGCCGAAATACATTTAAGCAGTTGAGCGCGGGGCAATACCCCATCGCATTTGTTCAATTCCTTCTCAAAACATGAAGGCTGAGTCATTTCTAACATCAACCCCGTGAGCTTGTAGCCCAGGCCAAGCGTCCATAGGAATATCCATTAGGCCGCAAGGCACGGAAATTATTAAACTAAGTAGCGCGCATTTCGTTATGTTTTTAAAAACATAACGATACTAACAGCAATCATACCCGATAGAGCTGAATCTGTCAATACATTTTTTTAAGTCATCGATGTTGACATATGGATCAAAATACTTTACCCTGAAACAAGATATAGACCACCTTTAGGAGGGGCGCGACATGACATCGGCAATTATAGCTTCCGCCGGTAATGTGTTTGGAGAGGATCGCCGGAAATCCACCGACAACATAGGCGAGACATCCTCGATAAGGCGCATTATTATGGCATTCCGGCAAGCCGGAATAAAAAAGATTGTTGTGGTTACAGGTTTTGATGCAGATGTGTTAGAGCGGCATTGCTCACACATGGGCGTAATATTTTTGAGAAATAACGCATACGATTCCGGCGACATGCTAAGCAGTGTGAAAATCGGGATAAGCTATCTGAAAGGCAAATGTGAAAAGGCGTTTATTTCACCGGCTTATGTTCCTTTTTTTTCCGCGGAAACAGTGAAAAGCATGGAAGCCACGACTGAACCTGTCGTTATCCCAATATGCAACAACAAGACAGGGCATCCGCTGCTTCTTTCGGAGAGCCTTTTTGACAGCGTTCTGGAATACGATGGTTTAGATGGGCTTGAAGGTGCCTTGTCAGGCGGGGATGTAGCGCGACAATTTCTCGATGTATCTGACGAGGGCATACTTATACACACGCGGGATAAGTCAAACGCAAGTGCTGTCACCGAGAACCAAAGTTTGCAGAGAATCAGACCGGATGCGAGAATCAGGCTTATGGGTGAAAAACCCTTTTTCGGCCCAGGAACACTGCACTTGCTCAACCTAACTCGCGAAACGGGGTCACTTAGCCAAGCAGCTCAGCAAATGGGTATTTCATACAGCAAGGCATGGAAAATGGTTGCCACCGCGGAAAAACAGCTTGATTTTCAACTGGTAATCAGTAAGCAAGGAGGGCGCACAGGCGGCGGTTCTGAAATCACGAAAGATGGCTTGAAATTTATGAAACGCTATGAAGCATTCTTAACAGAATGCAGTGAGTTTATTGACGCGGCTTTTAAGAATCATTTCCGATGAATAGTTACGGGTAAAATATATTTAATCCCGGAGGCATAACGGCTTCTGGGATTATTTTTTGAGAAACCGATTCTGTCTGCCTTTGGAAAACTAGGAAACTAGCGGATTGTAAAAAGTATACTTCAGAAACCTCATACGGGCACTTCGGCAGGATTAAATATCAAGACTAACAGTCGAAACGGGCGGACAATATGTGCCGTCCGTTTATGTTATTGTGAAATTAGGCGACGTTGTGTTTGAGTTGCTGTAAATTCCTTAAATTTGCTGCTGAAGC
>WQWC01000059.1 GCA_009785525.1 Oscillospiraceae bacterium
CTATTACAGATATATTAAAAGGGGGGCAATTTGCACACAATTTGTACACAATTCAAGGTGGTCACGATAAAACGGCGTATTTGCGGGCTTATCAGTTCCACAAAGATTTAATTTTGTGCAATTGGAGAGAATGGGCAGATGATATCATTCTTGTATTCCAAGGAAATTCTTCTTGGTAAAAGGGAGAATCCATAGGGAACCATCTTTTTTGGATGTAGAGGATTATGTTTGATTATGATTCGGTCTAAATCCGATTGTTTTAGTCGATATTCGCCATCATTCAATTTGGATATTGACAAATATGGTCAAATTGTGATATAATTCAAAGCAATATTTATTTAAGTTTTTTGAAGATGCCCGGTGCAGTCTCATGCCCAAATTGAGAAGGCTAAAGTTGATGATGGATAGAATTAGATATTTTTTCGGTTATTATAGACTTTCGCAGCATAAATAAAAAACAGTAAGGACACAACAATGATTTTCAAATTAAAATCCAATAAGTTTACGGTCAGTGGCGCGCCCAATTTGGTGAAAACACTTAACGATAACAATTCAGCGAGTGCCAAAATATCTAAAGTTCGTTTTATCTCCAAAGACGAGTCGATACTGCCCAATATATATCCGGGGGAATTTGCGCCGAAGGCTTCTTTTGTACGCGAAGGAACTGTTGAAGTTGAAATTCAACAAGTACAAATATTTGATGAGGGTAACATTTATGTTTGCGATGTGAATCAGACTGTATTTATTACTGTTAAAGACTTACATTCTCCGATAAGTGTGCTTGATTATTTTTATCTGATATCGGACAAAGCGACTCTGACTGCGATGCACAATAATGATCATGATAACCTTAGCCCATCAGGCTCGACAGAGCGCATATATAATGACACGGGAGTTGTGCCTGCTATTTGGAGCAATGATTTCTTGTACAACGCGGCGTATGCCAATGAACGCCAACGCCAAGCGATGATTGACGAAATGATAAAACAATGGAATAACGGCGCAATTGTACAGTTGCTGCTTCATGTCGCTCCCCCAACCGTCACGCCGGAAGATGAAATAAAAGGCGTTCCATGGAGCAGACGAGGCGGTTCTGCAAATGCGGTACAGTCGGATTTGACAGACGAGCAGTGGGTCGATTTGCTTACAGAGGGAGGCGTGATTAACGCGAATTGGAAACGCCGACTTGATGTATACGCCAAATATATGCATCAGCTCAAAGAATCAGGGGTCGTATTTTTGTTCAGACCATTCCATGAAATGAACCAGCACGTATTTTGGTGGGGCGGAAGACCTAAAACAACACTTGCGGGAAATGATTTGCGGAACACAACAGCGGATTTATACTGCATGACAAGAGATTACCTTGAAAAAGAAAAAGGGCTGGACAACATAATTTGGGTATGGGATATGCAAGACCTCGGCGCAAGCTACGGCAATAGTTATCAAACGCCGTATGACTCAACAGACTGGCAACAATTTAATCCGGGGAATGATTACTGGGATATATTCGCGCTTGATATTTATGATAACGCCAACGGGACTTATACTGCGGAAAAATACAGTCAGGCGAAAAAAACTGCCAAAGGGAAACCGTTTGCAATAGGCGAGTGTTATGTTCTGCCAAATAAAACGGAACAGCCTGAACAGTCCGAATGGGTATTTTTCATGCCTTGGGGCAAGGATACTTGGGAACACAACGCACAGCAAAAGATTCGCGAAGCGTATCAAAGTAACTTATCCATTGCAGACACACCGAGATTTTCGTCCTCGCTGTAAGTATAGTCCATGCGCTTTCTTGCCGTTATTATCCCAATCGCTGTCTTCAAGCAAGGTCAGCTCAATAAATTATTTCTCTCAATTACCATGCAGCACCCTAAAAACTCTTGACAAACCTTATTTTCCGTGATATACTATAATTATTACAGCGTGTTTTGGTAGTATACCCGCTGAAAAATCTGCCAGTATATAAGGTGTAAACCCAAACCGCAATAAGAACCCAAAACCAAGCTACAAGACAAAAAAAGATAATCGGTCTTCTTAGCAGGACGCCCGATTATCGAAACTAGATATTATGAGGCAAATGTAAATCACATGAGAGATGAGGCATAGCACATCAATGAGGCATAGCACATCAATATGAGAGGTATACATCATATGAGGTATAGTACATCACATGAGAGGTATGAACATTTGCACACTTTTAGTACATCATATGAGGCATAGCACCCCATATGAGAGGTATACATCATATGAGGTATAGTACATCACATGAGAGGTATGAAGTATATTGAAGTATATCTTAATACATTATACCTCATTTTACTTAGTTTGTCAAGTAGTTAATTATGGAATTTAAAATAAACGGAGGTATATTTAATATGCATCATATCTTTAACACTGAAGTTGCCGCACTGTACGGCATAGAAGAGGCAATATTATTAGAAAATCTACATTTTTGGATAAGAAAAAACGAGGCAAACGAGAAACACTTCTACGACGGAGACTATTGGACATATTCGTCTGCTAAGGCTTACGCCGAACTGTTCCCTTACATGAGCAAAGACAAGATAAAAAGACACCTAAAAAAGTTAAAAGACGCAGACTTGATAAAAACAGGAAACTATAATAAATCTCCATATGACCGGACAAATTGGTACGCATTAACTGAGAAATCAAGGAAATTTTTCCGATGGGGCAAAAATGTCCCATCGGGGGGACAAGAACGTCCCATTCAAAATACAGAAGTGCCTTCTCTTCTATCTACAGATATAATATCAGATGTAATATCTATCTATCAAGAAGAGGATAGCGTATTAAAATCTGATAATCCACCAACATCTCTCGAAGCGGCTACGCCGCCGATAGATTTGATAGATATACCTGAACCAGAAAATATATCTCAAACGGTTGCCGATAACATATCCCTTGATGAGCTACTCGAAGAATACCCAACATACTCAGACGACATACAGGCAGTCAACAAAATCATGTGTACTGTTTTGTCATCCACACACGCAGGAACAGTTCGAATAGCAAAGACGGATACTCCGCTTTCAGACGTAAAACAAAAATTGATGACAATCCGAAAATCTCATGTGGATTATGTTTTGCGTTGCTTAGAGAAAAACGACAACGGAAAAAAAATCAGTACAAACAAAACGGGCTATCTGCTGACAGCCCTGTTCAACAGCGTCCGCACTATTGACCTATATTCCCCGCCGCCTATAAAAAAGCAAGACACATCTGCACCACTCACGCAAATCCCCAAGGGCTTCAACGAGGAACATATTATGGCGAAAATCAAGCGCAATCAAGCTAAACTTTTATAGGTGTGGACTATCAGTATTTCATCTTCAGCGACTTAATTGCATTACAGCGCTCATAGAAGCGCTATATGCGCCTGCAAACGTCAAGCCATACTTTTTCCTTAGTGTATACCAAATCGCGCCGTCAGCGTGCGCTACGTGAACGAGAGCGTATTGTGGAATTAAAGAGCTGACCCGGAAGATAGTTTTATATTTTTAACATTGCGGCGTGTTATAATTCGTTTGGTTTTAAACTGACATAAAAATCAGTTTGAGATAAATACAAAAATTTTAGGAGGGATTTATGAGACACAGAGTACCAAAAAAACGGCTTCTTGCCCTAATGCTCGCGGCAATGATGGTCTTTACGCTTATTCCGGCAGTAGGCGCGGGGACAGTGCTTGCGGCAGAAGATGGCGCAGCATTCCCATTGGTTATGCTTGAATCGGCGGTAGGAACATCGGTTAATGACTGGACGCCGAGGATTGGCACCACAGCAAACCCCAGCAATCCCGCAGTTGAGTTCACACGCTGCGAGGAGCGCAATCTTTTGGGCGTGACAACCCATACGAACGTGCCTAACGTGCATTTTGTCCAGACGTTCACGTTTCCAAGACCTGCGGTTGACCCGCTGGCGGAGTCTGGCTCAAACGGAACTTGGTTTCGCTTCTCGGTGGACGTATGGTCAGACGTGCCGCCAAGCCCGGACGGACACGGCGGGCATAACACGGGTTTCCGCGTCACGTCGGGAGTCCGCAACAGCGGGCTGACCTATGGACACTATGCGGCTGGCTCGTCTGTTGGCGGTTGGCAGACTATCGTTACATACGGCATGGTACCCGCAACCGGCGGGGCAACCGTAAACATGACGATGGAGCTGAACCATTCGCGAGGGTCAAGTCCCTCACGCGCCAACTCAGGGACAACGACCACATATTGGACTAATATCCGCATTGAGCAGCTCAGTTTGGACCATAGCATCCAAACTACGTTGTATGCCGGGGATTTCGGTGATACTACTCAGGGACATGGTCAGGGCGAACGCTATGTCACGGTGTCTGGCATGAGTAACGAGTGGCGAATACTGGGCGTTGTTGTTCAGCACGTTGATGTTGTTGTCCCTCATGCCGTGACTGGACTTTACGAGAGGCGCACGGTCAGCCGCAGCGAAGCGACCGTAAACCACGGAAGGCGCGCTTTCGCTGATTTTGCGCAGAGCTTATATTACATGAGCGGCGGAAATATGCGCCCCTTCGCTGGCGATCGAGGCTGGGACGAGGTACTTGACGGTCCGTTCGTTCCGTCGGTGGACGTGTTTGTCCCCACTGAGCCGCTTCGTTTCTTTGAAGTCAGCGACAACAGGCTGATAATCGCACCGCACCAAGCATGGGATCTGATATACCGCGAGGTGGCACGCGCACGCGAAGCGGGCAGACCTTACGACCAAGTATCGTTTATCTTTCCCAACGACGGATTCCCGGGCGGCGGTATTGGCGGTTTAGCGTACGGTCCGCACAATGGCATACGCTACAACCTCAATCACATGGGACTCAACGGCTATACCCGCAGCGGAACTCCGACTGGCGCGGCTCCTTATGGATTCCCTCACGCCATCGTAGTACACGAGTTTATACACAGCATCGAGCAGGAAGGCGCATGGAGAGGTCGTGCGGTGCCGGCTGTTGACGGAGCGGGTGGCACAGGCGGGCATGGCTACTGGTATCATATGGATATGCGCCAGAACCAAACTTCACCGGTTGTCGGAAGCGAAAGCCTTATAAATATGCTGCCAACAACAGGACCGGGATCTGTTCCACTTCAGAACCACGGCGGATATGCAAATCAGCCCGGCCGTCAGGTGCAGCACAGAAACTGGGGCAGTTACCTATACTACCTGCATATGATGCACCCTGACCATTATGTTCAGATGGGCATCGCGCCTGAAGACCGCATCGGTGCGTGGACTACCGGATCCGGCAGTGCGCAAACCTCTGTACCTGGCGGAGCTTGGCCGAGCGGAAGCAATGCTAACAACCGAACGCAGACGCCTCCCAGAAGGGGTTACGACGTGCGAGAGTTCACAAGGGAACGCTTCACAGACACTCCTGTTATGTTCTACGCTTTGAGTGCTGCGTTTGATATGGTGCGACCGGCGGGTTATGCTGTTGGTTCGGTAACGGAAGCTGGCGCGAGCCAGAACTACGTTTGGGTAACCGAAGCCGGAATGCCGGCGGCCCCGGAAAACGGGCAGACGCTGGTATTCGGCATAAGCGAGCGCAACGATCCGAATTCTGTGCGTGGCTGGCAGACTGATCCGATTTTCGCGCGTAGAACCCATGACACCAACTTTTATATATTTGCCCGCGCGGCAGGCAACCTTTACTATGAAACGGGCGCGGCATCTGCTGCATACCAGGTCAGGACGGGCGCGCAGGGAAGCGGAAACGACTTTGTTCCGCGCTTTAACCCACAAGTGCGGCTCATATCACCGACGCCGGGGCGCTTCATTCCATGTGAGCTGACGCCTTACGGTACGGACGCGGACTTCTATATCACGTTTGGCTTTGATAGGGCTGTTGTACCGATTGAGGGCGGTCAGATAGAGATACCCGGGCCGGCATTGTACGCATGGACGGTAGCACCGGACGGCGCAGTCAGCCCAACGCGTATGGGCGGATTTATCCAGCCGCCAATGGTCGCGACGCTAACAATCAGTGCGGACCACATTGAAATGGAACGCGGCGAGCCAATCTTGGATTATTACGGATATCCTACTGGGGAGTATGAGTATGTTCCCGTACCTGTAACGGAGTTTACAGTGCATATTACCGAATTTGCCAACCATGCAAGCATAGGCGGAATCAGGGGATTCGCCAGCGTGAGAGCGGCGAACGGCGGCGCGGCGGCTAACCTCCGCGTGAGTGCCGGCGCGTTCATGGACATGGACGTAAGGTTCAGCGACGCACTCAGCCAAGACAGCGCGTTCTTCTACGGTCCGATATACGGCTTCGGCGAAGACCAAGATCCCGGCGCATCGCGTCCGGTTGACGGGGAATACGCCATGGTAATCACCTATGACCATCAGATGGTGCGCGTAATAGACGGCGGCACGTATCGCATAGGCACCGCTTTCGTTGCGGGCGCGGGAATGGTTGCCATAGCAATCCCTAACGAGCTGAGAACACCATTCCAAGCGGGAACGCCTTTGCTTCAAAGCAACATGATTAACGCCGGCGTTATAGTGCGTCTTGGCGACATGATACCGAGCGAAAGCCTCGGACTGATTTATGACCTGTACAGGCTTGATGTCGTGCGCGACGTTCCAACCTCGCCGACCCAAGCCCAATTGGAGGCCGGACCAGTAGTTTCGAACTACTTCCAAGGCTTGATTAGAGAGGTTATTTGGACGAACGGCACTGTGTTGAATGCTAAGGGCTGGATGTTCGGCGGATTCCTCGGCGCGAACGCTAACATTCCGGGATTAGACGTGACATTTGGGCGTTTAACTTCGTACGAAGACGGCGAGTTTACCGTAGGAGCCGACTTCAGAGGTTTCCCTGTAGGCACATCCATGGATACGGCAACGCAGTTCACGCTGCCAGGCAATATGCAGGTGCCTGTATACAGGCTGGAAAACAACCGCGGCACTTTCGGCGGTGGAGGCACGGTTAACACCGCTCACAGGTTCGCCGGTCGGTACAGACTGAGTGCGTCAGAAATCAACGCGGCAAATCAGAGACCGGCGGTCAATGCGGCGCGGCGCATATATACGATTATTTGGCACACTCCGACAGATCCGACAGATATACTCTCAATGGTGTTCATCGTAGACTACAGACCTGACCCGGACCGCGATTATTTCACCGAGCCGTGCGATGACTGCGGCGAATACCCATGCGTCTGCCCTGAGTTTTGCGACGACTGCACAGAGTACCCGTGCGTGTGTCCGGAACTTACCGGCAGATATGCGGTGATAAGCTACGTAATGGGCAACCAAGTAACTGTCGGCGGCGCAGCGCACCGTATTGGCAGAGCAGTTGTTACAGGCGAAGGCGAAGTCAATATCCTCATACCGCAAGTCATGATTTCAGGTGGAGGCGACAATATACTTGATAATTACTGGATGATGCGCGGTCAGATGATTCAACTTGGCAGCAGAGCCAACGTACCGGGTGTTACGCGCATATATTCTATCGGTGGCGAACCTGCCGGGCGCGCAGGAGGAGGCGAAGGATTGCTCGTGTCCACCACTTACGGTATGCTGATTAGGCATCTTTCGTTTAACCATGGACTCGGAGTTATGCACAGGAACAGCCCTGGCGTCGGTCCGTACCGCGATAGAGGTATGCTAAACTTCGCCCTATGGCACTACAGGGGTGCTATAGGCAGGAGCAACGTGGTCATAGGTAGAGTGATTGATTTTGACCCTTCAACAGGCGCATTCGCGATAAACACGACCGTTGATCCGGCGCCGGTGCAAGCAGACATTCCTCGCTCGGAACTGGGAACTAACTGGGATGTGAACAGCACAATCTTCCTGCCGATACCTGAGCTGGCAATTCCGGTTACGAGAGAACTCAGCATTCCCGGAAGCAACCAAAGTGCGGCTATAACAGTTATGAACCCGAACGGCATCGCACAGAGCGACCGTATCCTTGACAGGTTCACGCTGAACGAAGCAGAAATAGCCGCAGCAAACGGCGTCGCACAGATGGGAGGACCACAAAGAGTCTATGCAGTAGTCTGGCTTGACCCTGCTGACCTTGATAACGGCGAACCGCGCGCGGTATCGTTTATAGTGGACACTAGGCCAAGTGTAAACTATGGCACTACCCCTGACCTCGCTGCACCACCCGTCTTCGGGCTTCGAGCGTACAACAGCGGTCGAATAAACGTGCCTGGATTGGGCGAGAACGGTTTGATACGCGTTCGTACAACGCTTGACGGTACAGACGCACCCATACCATACTACGGAGCTAAC
>WQWC01000060.1 GCA_009785525.1 Oscillospiraceae bacterium
GTAGCGGCAAAAAAAGCCGACCTGATGCCGTGCGCAATAAAGTATACCATAACAATCCCGGACTTACACCTCGTTTTCATTCATCGGGGTGTAACGCAGCTTGCATGAAGTTTATTTTGCAAAGCAACTGATATAAAAAGTATCCTGTACGCGGAATTGCACAAGGGCAGAAGCTTGTGTATCCAACAAAGAGCGCAGCGCCGGCCGAAATATAATTGGACTTGCAAAAGGAGAAAACATAGAATATAGTTATTTGAAAACGAAACATAGAAAAGGGAGGCCAACATGACAAAGGCTGAGTTGAAAAAACGAATTGACACGGCGGCAGGCCGCACACCCGCAGATATGGTCATTAAAAACGCCAAAGTGGTGGATGTCTATGGCGGAGGCATTATTGCGGGAGATATTGCGATTGCAGACGGATGTATAGCCGGTATCGGAACGTATGAAGGCAAATCCGTTTACGACGCAAAGGGGAAATTCGCGGCTCCCGGTTTTATTGATAGTCACATACACATCGAATCCGCCTATGTGACACCGGAAGAAATCGGCCGGCTTTTGGTGCCGCACGGCGCGACCACCATCATTGCCGACCCCCACGAAATCGCGAATATAAAGGGTCTTGAAGCAGTAGAGTATATGTTGGAAGCCGCCGGTGAAACGGCGCTTGATATTAAGTATATGCTGCCATCCTGCGTTCCCGCGACGAAGTTTGAACATGCGGGAGCCAGCATCACGGCGGGGGATATGGTGAAATCGTTAAAAGATGAACGGATTCTGGGACTTGCCGAGTTTATGGATTTCCCTGGTGTGGCCAATGCCACAGATTCAGCCATCGACCGCCTTATCGCGGCCCATGAAGCGGGTGTACCGATTGACGGACACAGTCCGGGTTTATCCGGCCTTGCCCTGAATGCCTATGCCGCCGCGGGAATTTCCACAGACCATGAATGCACCACAGTAGAAGGGATGCATGAGCGCATTTCACGCGGGATGTACATATTGATGCGCCAAGGCTCTGCCTGCCATGACTTAGAAACCTTGCTCGCGGGTGTGACGCCGGAGAACGGCTCCCGCTGCCTGCTGTGTTCCGACGATCTCCAGCCCAAGACGATTTTTGAAAAGGGACACTTGGACAACCATTTGCGTATTTGCGTGCGTTATGGCATTGATCCAATCACGGCCATACGAATGGCAACGATCAATGCCGCTGTCTGCTTCGGCCTGCCTGACCGCGGAGCTATCGCCCCGGGGCGCCGGGCGGATATTGTCTTGCTGGATAATTTGACTGACTTTAGCGTTTCCAAAGTTTTTATAGAGGGCAAGCTTACGGCGGAAGACGGCAAATATCTGCCCGCAGTCACGCGCCGTGACAGCGCAGCGATGGAGAGCAGTTTCCGTGTAAAAGATTTCTCGGTGAAAAAGCTGAAGCTAAATTTAAAAAGCGGCAAGGTTCGTGTCATCGATATTAAACCCGGCGGGGTTGCCACCGGGAAGGGTACGGCGCAGGTAAAGTTGGACGCAGACGGCGACTTCGTGTACGACGAAATGACGGATATCGTCAAGCTGGCTGTGGTGGAGCGACACCAAAACACCGGGAATGTGGCGGTCGCCCTTCTGCGCGGATACGGAATCAAAGCGGGGGCTGTGGCCCTGTCCATCGCGCATGATTCTCACAATATCATCACAACAGGGGTAACGGACGAGGACATGGCCTTTGCGGTGGAGAGTCTTATTGCGCAAGGCGGCGGCGTGGTTTTGGTGAAAGACGGGGCGGTGCTCGAATCCATGCCGTTGCCCATTGGCGGAATTATGAGTAACCAAAGCGGGGAATGGGTGGATGAAAAGCTCACGGCCATTCATAAAACTGCACACCGGGAGCTGGGTATCAGCGGGGATGTGGAACCGCTGATGACTCTGTGCTTTATGGCTTTGCCGGTAATTCCGGCGCTGAAGCTCACCGACAAGGGGCTTTTTGATGTTTTGGCGTTTGATTTTGTTCCGTTGGAAATTGAATAGGACGATTTAGTAAAATGGGTGCTTTCAAACCGTCGGCTTGAAAGCACCCATTTATAGATTAAGTCTCAGCGGCAATTCTTCTGGTTATAAACATTGCGTTTCCATTCCTCAATGTGCTTTCGGATTGCCGAAAAGCTCTGCTCACTCATATCATGCTCCATTTTACAAGCATCGCTGACGGCTGTTTCTTTGTCCACGCCCAAGAAAATCAACCAGTCGGCTATCAGCGTATGGCGGTCATAAATATTCTGTGCGATTTCCCGCCCGCTGTCAGAAAGGGTGATATGCCCGTCGCCGTCCACTGCGATATATCCGCTCTCACGCAGATTCTTCATGGCTACACTCACACTGGGTCTTGAATATCCCAATTCTTTTACAATGTCAATCGAGTGTACCGGGTTTCCGCTTTGGCTCAAAATCAAAATGGTTTCCAAATAATTTTCTGCTGATTCACGTGTGCTCACTTCACTACCCCCAGGATCTGAGTTACATTAGACTAACTGCATCATATCACGAGGGTGCTTATTATTCAAGCAGTTCGGCAAGAAAACAAAGAATTTTCAGAACCCTATTGACAAGTTTGTTAGTTTATGCTAACATTACAGCTGTTAGACGAGACTAACTTATTTTGCGGTCGAGGATGGGGAAGCGTATGAATATTATAGCTATGAGCATTTTAGCCGGTGTTGTCGGAATGGGACTTGGAGGACTGTTTGCAGCCCTCTTTGGAAGCCGGAAAGATAAAATGATAAGCATTTTTTTATCTTTTGCCGGTGGTGTAATGATAAGCATTGTATTTTTTGAATTGCTGCCGGAAGCAATCGAACACTCAAACATTGCGGTTGCAGTCATTGGACTAGTCATCGGCGCCGCGATGGTTTGGGTACTTAATAGCCTCATGGACAAGTTATCGGAAAGAGGAAAAGCTAAATCAAAGCTGCACGGAACATATGCGGAGTTCTTTCACTCCGATGACATGATTTCAAGGAAAAAGAGTATGTTGCGCTCCGGCATGGTAATGCTTGTTGCCATTGGACTGCATAATATACCGGAAGGTTTGGCCATGGGCGCGGCCGGAGTCCATGATGCCAGCCTTGGACTGACGCTTGCAATTATTATTGCACTCCACAATATCCCGGAGGGTATGGCTGTTTCCGCCCCGCTTATTGCTGGTGGGTTTAGTAAAACAAAAGCTGTGGTTGTAACGTTGGCGGCGGGTGCGACAACGCTTATCGGCACAATAGCAGGCGTTCTTGTTGGGGGGATTTCTGAGTTTGCTGTTGCTGTCTCATTCTCTTTGGCCGGGGGTGCCATGCTGTATGTTGTAATCGGTGAGATTTTTCCGCAGTCTATCATTGCCAGCAAGGACCGTGTCCCAACCATTTTTGCGCTCGCTGGAATTGTTGTTGGGATGCTGTTTGCAGTATTGATTGGCTGAATGATAAAATATTGAAATTATGAATATTTCAGGCTGTCTGCCAGAACAAATGGCTCCGCAGACAGCCTGAAATATTTTCATAAACAAACGGCAAAGAACGGCTTGTTTTTTTCAAACTTTGGTATATAATGAGATAACAGGGGGAGCCCCCATGAAAATTGTTGAAAGAGAGGGTATTTTATGTTCCAAGATTTATGGGTATTTGTCATCGCGGTAGTGTTTGTCGCAATTAACGGACTAACCATGCTGGCCTGGGCGGCGGCACAGGGTTACAAAATGAAGCCGACGGCTTTTGCGTTTTTGATAGGCGCGATAGGCAATTTGCTGACGGGGTCGATTACACCGATTTCAGGGCAGTCTTCTATTCTGACAGTTTCGCATTTTATGAAAAATGTGAACGAGCGGATTGCGGCGTTGCTGTTGGCGGTGGTGGTAATGGTTCCATTGGGACTGACCGGCGCCGTTACCAGAATCGCTGATTTTGCAGGCCCTGCTGTCGTAGCTGGCATGATGGCCGGTGTTGGCCTGATGGTGACAGGGATCAGTGTGGATATGTTCAAGCAAACCAAGCGTACAGGTGTTATATCATTTATAGCGGCATTGGGTACATACGCACTTTGCCGCCATTTTTCTTCACCGGGTGAACATCTTTTCAACTATCGTCTCATCTATGTAGTTGCTGTATCTGTAACCTTAGCCACTCTGGATTTTGTCTTACTGCAAAAAGACCCGGAAACAGGGAAAAGAGGTCGCCGTATTAATATATCTAAGATGGCGGAAGCCGACGGATATGTCGGGGACATGGCGCAAAATGAAAGTCCAAAATTCTGGACAAAAGAATACTGGTCAGACTTTAAATTAATGAAACCCAAGTTTAACTTTTACGCGATATACTTCGCCCTGGCATTCATAAGCCTGAACATTGGCACAAACATCGCTTTCGGCAATATTACCGCCGGCATGGGCGGCGCAGTGCAAAACATGGATCATTTGACTGTCATCAACAGCCTGGCCGATATTCCAAGCGTCATATTCGGCGGTGCACCTGTAGGCGCTATCATCTCCGCCACGGCCGCTGCGCCTTGGCCGGTTATCGCGGGCGCGGTGATGATGCTATTGTGCGCCCTGCTGCTGCTGTTGGGGTTGATGACAAAAGCGGTGAAGTACATTCCGGTACAGGCTATTGCCGGGTTCCTGTTTATCATAGGCTTTTTCTCAACATTTGTTCCGAACCTTGCAAACTCTTTTGCAACAGGATATACAGCGCAGGCATCTGCTTCTTTGGCTGTGACGGCGATAACTAAAAACCCGTTCCTTGGCTTAGTAGCCGGGGTTGCGGTACGCTATATCGGAAGTTACTTTGGCCTTGGGCTATAGAAGAACGGCCTGAGGTGTTTTGACGGTTTGAAGAAATGCCTCTGGGCCAATTGAAAAACAAAGACAGGGGGCGGCTTTATATTAAGCCGCCCCCATAATACTCACAGACCATGCCGTACGCCCCCACTTTATATTTGTAAAAATTTTCTTGACAATCATTTCTGACCTGTATACAATATACAACAATTGCGTGATTTTGCGCGGCTTGATTGTGCGCATTGCGAAATTGGCGCGGACAGACGGGGTTATGAACGCGATCCGCAACAAATAACGCAGCGCGATGAAGAAAACGGCCCAGAGTCTAAATAATATACCGGGGGAGATGTTAGATATGTCAAATACACAACTATACGAAGAGAGACTAAAAAGAGTACAGGACGCGATTGCTTTAAAAGAGCCTGATTCCGTTCCGCTTGTCATACGGGTCACCGGGGCGCCGTATTTCTTGTATGAGGAGGTCGGCGGATCCCATGCCACCAGCTATTATGACTTTGACAAAACGGCTGAGGCGTTTATCAAGTTCCATGAGGAGTTCCAGCCGGACATACGCTCAACCCCGAACAGCCAAAGCGGACCGGCGAATGAAATCCTGAAGCCGGCAATGATCGACTGGCCCGGCAGGCCAGGCACGATTGTGCCTGACTTTTCGACGCATCAGGTGCTTGAGGATGAGTATCTTTTGCAAGAAGAATATGATGAATTCATCAATGAATACCCGGACTTTATACTCAGGAAGTTTATCCCCCGCGCGTTTCCCGAGATGAAAGCGCTTGAGAACTTCAAGTTTGCCCCCACGCTGCTGATGGGTACAAACGCGTTCACAAATATGCTCAACGATGACGTTAAAGCAATGATGCAAAATTTCATAGCGATAATTGACGAGCATCAAAAATACATGCAACAGACATCTGCCTTGGACAAAAAGCTTGATGATATGGGGTATCCTGCGTTCCAGAACGGCATGTGTGTTGTGCCTTACGATTACATGAGTGATAACTTCCGCGGCGTGATGGGCATTTTTGAAGATATCCTTGAAATCCCGGAAAAAGTCAGGCAAGCGTGCGATATGGTCGCCGACCGGCAGATTGAATACCTGAGTTATCTTGAACACGCCCCGATGCCGTTCAAGCGCGTATTTTTCCCGCTGCACAAGGGTATGGATGGCTTTATGAGCCCAGAACAGTATCACGAGCTGTATTGGGAACCATACCAAAAAGTGCTAAAATATCTGGTAAGCATTGGCGTCACACCATTTATCTATACAGAGGGGCCGTACTTCTCGCGGATTGATTACATACGCGAACGCCTGCAAGAACTCCCACGTGGATCATGCTTCATTCATTTCGAGCAGGGAGACTTCGCCGAGCTGAAGAAAAAGTTCGAAGGAATCGCATGCCTGATGGGCGGGATACCGATGTATGACTTGCAGTACGGCAAAAAGGAGAATGTTGTTGACAGAATAAAGTATCTGATAGACAATTGCGCTGCCGGCGGCGGATATCTTATGAGCGGAGCCGCGGCGTTCGAGAAAGTCAAGCGCGAGAATTTTGAAGCCATGTTCGACACCGCGCGTACATACGGTAAGAAATAGAGAGATTTTCAAGGGCGTTTCGTCAATTTGGTGTGTCGACCCGCCGCTGGAATAAGCCTCCGTTTCCGCCCAAATACCCCAAAACACAAAAACGCTACAACCCTTGTGGTTGTAGCATTTTCGCTGGCAGGGGCAAAAGGATTCGAACCCTCGACACGCGGTTTTGGAGTGCAGAAATTTGCGTTCGGCAATCTCTGGTAATCGGCTGTAACCGTTGATATTTCTAGCTTTTTTGGATTTCCATTCTTGTAACCTCTTGTAACCTTTGCTCGTTTTCGGTGTTTTTTGGCGAGGTTCTTGAACATTTCTTGAACACGGATGGGGTTTTGGGGCGTGGATAGAGCGTGGATGATTATGCAGATGATCATTCATGCATAATGGACGCATATCCTGCTCTTCAAATCAGCTACTTCCGAAAATGTCAGCGTTTCGCTTCCTGCTTTGACACGATTTTACTTCCGCAAATGTCAAAACTTGAATTCTCGTACGAGGGTCAAACAAAGGGGATACGGTATGCGTATTCCCTTCGCTTTTAGTCTTCGAACACCCAATGAATCAGCGGGAGAATATCTGCCAGCTCGATTCCCTTTGCATAAGCATAGCTCTTGGTATACGCTGTCCAAATCTTCGCAACTTCTGGGCTAGCGCTGATATCTTGCAAATGCTTTTCGTATTGTTCTATGTAACGAGTACTGCCACGCTCCTCGGCCTTGACCTGAATTGCGTGAAACAACTCTGTTCGAGATAGAGTGCCACGGTTTTCAGACAATAGCGTATAAACATCGTAAAAATCACGCCCGCGGGTGTTGCTCACATTCCGAGAGAGAATCGTTTCAATCTTCTCTGCTAGAATCGTATAAAGATTATATGCCATGACAGGAATTGTCTGATCCTCAAACATCAGCTTGTAGGAATATTCAATTTCTCCCGGAATAATAGTGTCGCCTGTCGTAATATCCAGCTTCATCCTGACAAAAATCGTGTGAAAAGATGCCTTGAGCGAAATGCGAAAGTCATCGTATTCACTAACGTCTCGGATGTTTTGGATGTTCTCAACCTCAAATGTAACTCCATCCTCAACATCAATCGCAATGATTTCATCGATAATTTCTCCAAGTGCCTCACGGCTGA
>WQWC01000061.1 GCA_009785525.1 Oscillospiraceae bacterium
CTTTCCTGACGTGCTATGTTCCCGTGTCAGCTTTCGCCTTTCGGTTAGTCAGGTTGTTTCCTGCGTTATCATGCAGGGTAGCACCTATGCTACTTCACACAAAGCCCTATCTGGGCGCACCTCCAGAATATTTTCTATTTCCCTGGAGGCAAGAAGGTCCTTGACATTCTGCGTCAGCCCTGTGGGGATGCCTCCCCATTTACGGAAGCGTTTCCAAATCTCAACCGTGTAGGCGGCGGTTTGTTCCTCTTTGAGCAGGAGGTGCAGCTCGTCGATATAGAACCATGTGGTCTTTTTTGCGGCGCGGTTTATAGTAACCCTGTTCCACACGGAATCCTGCAATACGAGCATCGCAATCTTCTTCAAGCCCTTGCCCAGCTGCTTTATATCAAAGCACACTAAACGGCTATTTATATCCACGTTCGTGCGGTGGTTGAACACGTTAAGTGAGCCGGTGACGTATATCTCCAAAGCCGTGGCAATATGCTGCGCCTCCGGCTCGGATTGCTTCAGCAGGAGGTTGTATAAGTCCTCCAGAATCGGCATTTTTTCAGGATGCGGATCTGTGAGATAATCGCGGTAGACCAGTCTCACACAGCGGTCTATGATCGTCTTTTCCACCGGCGCAAGTCCGTCCTTACCGCCGACAATAAGCTCGCAGAGCGACAGGATGAAGTCGCTTTTAAGGGTTAGAGGATCCTCCTCTTCGGAGTAATCGGGATTCACGTCCATAGGGTTTATATAATGACTGCTGGTTGGCGACAATTTTACCACTTGACCGCCGAGTCTGCTGACAAGAGGATGATACTCGCCTTCCGGATCTGATATAATGATGTCATCGTCAGACAGTAGGAACACGTTGACAATCTCACGTTTGGCAGAGAACGATTTGCCGCTCCCGGGCGTACCTAAGTAGAGGGCGTTTGGGTTTTTCAAACGCTTGCGATTTGCCATGATTAGGTTATTGCTGAGCGCGTTCAGACCATAGTATAAAGCTTCGCCGCTCTGGAACAACTCGCAGGTGGTGAATGGAACAAAGATGGCAGTGCTGCTCGTTGTGAGTCCGCGCTGTATCTCGATCTGATTCAATCCCAGCGGGAGCGACGACATAAAACCTTGCTCCTGCTGCCAGTCGAGCCGCTTTAGCGCGCAGTTATATTTTTGCGCTATGCCGGCCGTTGCGAATATATCGTCCTCCAGCTTCTGCTTTTTCTTTGCCGTGTTTACCACAAGCACGGTAACTAAGAACATCCGCTCGTTGCGTGACTGCAGATCGTTCAGCAGTGCGGCGGCCTCCTTGCCGTAGGTGACGAGATCGGGCGGCAGCACGTCCATATCATATCCGCTTCTCACAGCTTTCTTCTGTTCCTGCACCTTCATGGCATCCAAATCTGACAGCTTTCGTTTTACAGCTTTGATTGCCTCGGCCTGGTCGATGCTACGGATATGCATGTTAACCGTGACGGCGGTGTTCAGGTCAAGAAAGTCTGCCAGCAGCCGGTCAGTAAGCTCCGGCGCGAGTATTTGCAGGAAGCTGGCTGAACCGTAATGTGGTCCCAAACGGAATGTGCGGCCTTCGCGGAACTCGAACGACGCGGGCGCGATATGATCCTTTGTAGACATTCCGGTCTTGGCGATATCTCCCCAATTGAAGCGGAGCTTCTCCAGACCATCTGGATGGAACTGACCGTGCATGACTTCCAGGCGCTCAATACCGGAAAGCGGACGCGCCGATACGCCCAACGTTTTGAAGTTATTGATTATATCGGTCTCGATGCGCTCAAGTCGAGGCTTTGCCTCTTTGAGCGACGCGGCCTCAATTCCAAACGTGATGTACTTGGTTTTCACCAGCCCGTTATTGCCGCGCGCAAGTTGATTTTTCAGCATATAGGCATATTCGCGGCGTATATTGGCGAACTCATCGTCCCTGTCCGGGATATCTATGGACTGCTGGAACTCCCTGACGTCCACACGTCGATTGACAAATGTTAACTGCACGGATATTGATGCGTCAAAGTAGTTGAGGAAATCACACCACGCCTCAAATATGGCGCTCTTGTCCTCATTCTGCGCGAGCTGATACGTGATATCGAAGAACATAATGGTCTTGGTAAAAAGCCTGTCATTGACACGGCAGACTCCGTCGCGGAACATCTCCCGGTACGGTATGGACTGCTGCGCCGTGGTTGGTTTATCGGCCCTGCCGAAGATTTTTGTCATCAAAGATGAAGAAACGCCGCCCGGTTTCGATCCGAACGGCGTTATAGATGTATTCTGAATGTTATTACCGGTATTTTTCAACTCGGCCCGATTGTTTTTTATCCGCTCAATGTTTCGTTGCAGACGTCGCTGCTGCTGTTTTGTCTTGGATTGCAATAACTTTTGCCTCCTTCTCAAGATATTTATACAGGTTTTCTGTACGGTAAACCCGCTTCCCCGGCCACAGGAACCGGGTACGTATGAAGTTGCGCATCACCTTTTCCGCGGACAGGCCATCACGCTCGTACAGCGCTAGGAAAAAGAACGGCAGCATAATGGCGATCATAAGCAGAACCGCCGTTGTGTTCCCGATGACGCTGCGTGTGAACAGATACGAAGGAACCCCAACGACAGCGGCGAGCGCAAAGCAGATGAGCTGTCTTTTGGTTAAGCCGAACAGCACCCGTACTTTGACTTTTGTGAGGTCCTTTGGTACGCTTACATATGGCATGTTTTGTTAAACCCCCTCCTTGCTGAACAAAACAACGCCCCATCCCGATTGAGATGAGGCATTTTGTTGACTGTTTTATTTCCGTTTTTTGATATTTATGATATATCCGGCGTTCACGTTTTGTCATAACTAGCACTCGTTATAATATTCAATTGCCCACCAGTCCTTAATAAAAAGAAAGCGATCTAAATTTTCGGGCTTTATAGAAAGCCTGTCGAAACTCTTCACCATGTGAAAAACTTATCTAGCGCGAAATCACAAATGAAGATCCCTCTTATGTCATTTTTTCATACAGCAGCGGATAATTTGTGGCCCCGTGCAAAACACGGTAAATAAACACATTTTGGTCAATCACACGGTAAAATGCTATATACGGCTTAATGCCCAACATTCTATATCCCGCCGCACTCATCTTATTATCAGGAACAGGCCGCCCCCGCTTTGGGAAAACTGCTAAATCGTTAGCTTTTTCAATGATTTTATCGTGCATACGCATAGCAGCTTCGCGGCTGTCCTGCGCAATGTATAAGACGATTTCTTCTAAGTCGTCCAACGCTTCTTGAAGAAAGCGGACGTCATAGGTTTCCATCAATTAGGCCTCGCAGTCTTTCGCTTACCTCAGCTATAGTATAGGTTTTCGCGCCGGACAATCTGTTTGCTTCCGCAGAGAGCAGCTTTTCGCGCAAGTCAAGCATTTCCTCGCGGTACTTGTACGCCTCGATGCTCATTATGACTAAATCGCCTTCGCCGTTTTTCGTGAGAAATACAGGCTCTTGCTTCTCCTTACACAGCTCGGAAATAGTATTATACTCATTGCGAAGTGCGGTAGACGGTTTTATTAGCATGATGATTACCTCCCAACATTATTATGCACATATTATATCATTATTTTATCTATGGCGCAAGTGGCAAAAAAACAGCCAACCGAATTTTGTTCAGTCTTTTCGCCCAATTTGCTCTTGAAAGTGGATTTTAACTTTTCATTTAAATTTTTCCTATGATCTGATACATCAGGCGTTCATGTTCTGTCATAACTAGCCTTCGTCATAATATTCAATCGCCCAGTCCTTCGATCAACGCCAGCTCATCGATATTATCATAATCGCCGAGCATTTCGTTGAACGCCTGATTTGCGGACGTACACATTACATCACCAAAACGGATATACTCTATGCCGTCAAAAGTATCAACTATGCAATAGTTTACGTTATCGTATTCACCACGTTGCTTTGCGTAAACATCAATCTTCCTCTCATGCATATATCCGCCGAACAGTTCCAGAAACTCCAAAGCTGATGTACGCCGAAGGATCAAGTCCTTGCTGTCTACGGCATCTCTGTGCCACGCCCTTGTTGTTAAAAAATCATTTCTTGTCAATGATGTCATGCGTATGCCTCTCTTCACGGCTGTATAATCACAGTATGCCTTGACGTATCAAAACTAATTCTACATCGCACTATTCTTGCGCCGCGCTTTCTGTTCCGTCTTTTTATTGCGCTCGGCTTCTATCTCGCGCAGCCAAACTTTTACCGGCGCTTTCCACGGCCGGCTTTTGTTTGGGATATTTTTTATGAGGCTTCTTGGATTTAATCCCAGTTTTTTCGCCAGTTCGATATCTTCCATATTCAATCGGCACTTGCGCTTGCATTCTGCCCATAACTCATCGCTGTAAGCCACTTTGACACATCCTTCTCATTTTAGTATAATTTAACTGGTATGAAATCGCAAGAGATTGTTCGACGTCATGGCACCATCTGCGCTACGATATTTCCCAGCACAAATGCCACCACCGGTACCGCGACGCTATTGCCGAGCATCTGGTATCGTCGCGTATCACTGATCACCTTGCCATCGTGCCTAAACGCAGTCCAACCATCAGGGAAGCCTTGAAGCCTCTCGCATTCCGTGGGAGTTAAACGTCGCACGATATATCCTGTACGGACAGGGTTTTGATAATTCAGTGAATAACCGGGGGCATTCTTTGCCTGAAGCGTACCGGATACATCGCCGCGTTCTCTGTGGTTCCGACAATCCACAGCCGAAACATTCTGACAGACCAAATCCGTCGAATCCTTATACTGCCGTGCAGTCTGCGTGCCGGCGACGGTATCCTCTTTGAAAGCGTCACTTCGCTGTTGATTGAAAAAAGTGGCGACCAAATGTTTGTCACCCGCCGAAAGTGTAGGTGCGGGATCTCCGGGCTTGCCAACTCCGAGGCCATTACCGGCTCCGTCGCCGTTCCGGGTTGGCCCGCCACCCTGATAACGCGTCGCCCGATCGTTGATCGGAACCGGTTCCATGGATTCGGCGTAAGCAGGGCACTCATACGCCACGCACAAATCCGGCTCCGAAGCCATGCCGGCGGGACGCGACAGTCCCGCGCCTGATGCGACGAGGGTTCCGCAGATGGTTGGATGCGCCACAAGCGGAGCGTTGCGACCCGACGCGTTGGAGTTGGTTGCAAGGGTATATGCTGTGCCTGATGTTCTAACGTCTCCGTCATGGTTCTGCTGAACACCCACTGCGACGACGTTTGGGCCGCTGTCAACATTTGGACTGCCGTCGCCGCGAGCCGTTAGAGTCCGTGCCGTTTTCGGTTCGCACACACACGCGGCGCAAACCAGACCTCCGGGATTCCGCCCACCGCCTCCGTCAGCGCCGGCGAGTGTGGGTGATACACCGTCGCCGATAAATATCCGCGATTGCCGAATATCCCACGGAGTTAGGCATTGTGCGATGAAAGTCTGTTGCTTCATTCCCGGCTGTGCCTGCAATGCTCCGGACGCCGCACCTAAATCCCGGACTTCATCACGCTGGTTCGCGGCAAAGGCAAGCGTTACGTTGCATTCCGGAACTGAGCCTCCAGGGCCTCCCTGAGCATCGGCGGAAGTTCTTTCCCTCGCTTCACCGCACGTCTTAAAATACCCTCGCAAGCTTTTTTCGATAAATAATACTTCTCCGGCGCATCCTGCTCCAAAATTTGCGACAAGGAAGATTCTACGGCGGCGCTGGGGAACGCCGTGACCACTGGCGTCGAGTATCCGCCAAGCGAGATTAACTCCGCCGACTCGCACCATTCCGGCGTTTGCCCATCGTCCGGAATCAGGAACTGGAATATCGGTTTTTGTGAACGCCTCAAGCACGGTCTGAAAGTCACTCCCGCGCGGGTTTCCGCTGCTGAGCGCGCCGGGGACGTTCTCCCAGACCGCGTATTTTGGGTATTTGCCATGAGTTGCTTCCCTCATTTCGTCTATAATTCTGATTGCCTCAAAGAATAAGTTACTGCGTTTGCCGTCAATACCGGCGCGTTTTCCCGCAGTAGACAGGTCTTGGCACGGTGAACCAAACGTGATGATATCAACAGGCGGCAGTTTCGCGCCGTCGAGCGCAGTTATATCGCCGAAGTGCTCCATATCAGGAAAGTGTCGCATGGTTACTGATACTGCCCGCGGCATTATCTCACTTGCCCACAGCGGCTTTATTCCAAAAAAAGAACCGGCACGGGGAAAGCCCCCGATGCCGTCGAAAAGTGATCCCAGCGTTAATTGTTTAGTCACTATGTAATATTGGTCCTTAGAAGCATCCGGCTCGTGCAAAGCTGCCTGCGCGGGAGATAAAGGTTCTTCTGCCATAATAAAATTGTACCCCTATTCATACAGATTGGAACCGGAGCTTAAAGCTCTGGCCCTGTGTTTTTGCGCGTCTTATCTTTCGGCTCTTTCCCGGCTGACGGCCCGGTTTTCTCTTTCGCAGCTCTTGCCGAATCTTGTAATTGCTGCACGGTTGACTCTTTTTGAGCCACTTTTTCTTCAAGCGCGACGCTGAACTCAGTCAGCACCGCGTCCCGGATAGCTTCCCGACCTTCGGTAGTAACAGGATGGAATATATCGCGATATTCGCCCTTTGTATCCTTTGTCTGCGGCATAGACACAAACAACCCGTTCTTACCCTCTACGATCTTTATGCCATGTGCGCCGAACGTATCGTCGATTGTGACGCTGGCGAAGCCCTTAGTATTGCCTTTCGGCTCGTCGACAGGATATGCGCGAACCTCAAGATTCATCGTGCCCGTGATTTCGCCGGTTTCTTTATCCGTTTTGTCAAGTGTATAGTTTCCCAATGTAAAAACTCCTTGTGAGAATGTTATTTTATGTTGTAATTCAATTCGCGGAGAACAGACTTTTTGATAGCGAACTCGTCTTGAAAAGAGCAAAACAGAGAAGCGCGGTGTATCCAACCACCGTCCATACTCCGATGTGTATGTTATCTGCTGACGGGATGTTCTGCACCAGGGCCGCATATATGCCAACGCAAACTATGATCAAAAACGCCTGAAACGCGAGCGCAAACAGGGATTTGATGTAATTATTTCCGATTTGTCCCCATTCACGGTTTGCCATTGTTGCCAGTGGGATCGGGGCGACTGAAATGACGAGATATATCTCAATCATACGGCCAAAGATAATGACAAATATAACGACTGTCATTATCCTTATACAAAGTCCGACA
>WQWC01000062.1 GCA_009785525.1 Oscillospiraceae bacterium
GATACGCTTTAGCGTGTATCCTGTGCCTATGCTTGCTGGCAATCTTTATCTTTTTGCATTCTCTATACGGAATACCGCCATAATCAAGCCCCATTTATACATTTGAGCATAAAAACGGGACGCATCCTATATCTGCGTCCCGTTTCTCATGCCATTCCGTTTGCCCGTCTGCCATAAAGTATTGATTTTATTGGATTCTTGCTTAGTGTCTTACGTCAGCCTGGCTCAGGCGGCGGGTGTTTTGTCTGCTTGTTTGCGGCAGCCACAACGTAAGACATCACATGGACGCGGTGGCTGTAGGGGCGCGCTTTGCGCGTCCGCCGTTATCCCGTCCAAACCCGCGCCTGTCGAATACTACGGACGGCCAATGGCCGCCCCTACAGGCAGACAATCCAACAACAGGACGCGCAGGGGTGCGTCCCACTACAGCCACCGCATCACAATTTTTCAACACCCCACCCTTCGTTTTAGGGGTTGTAACATCCGGCCGGTTGTGATAGAATTTGTTATCATACTAAGGCTAAGCAAAATTTATTTGAAAGGTAGGTCTTTACCAGATGAAGTCTGTAACAGTTGTCAAAGTTGGCAGCTTAAAAGCAGCGGATGAATCCGCGCGCGGCAAAGTCCAAGTATGCGATATTCCGGAACCCGTGCTCGGCGATGAAGACGTGAGGATCAAAGTCGCTTATTGTTCTGTCTGCGGGTCTGACCCCCATCTTCTTCAGGAAAATATTTTTGGTTGGGATGTCCCCTTTGGATTGGGGCACGAAATGTCCGGCGTTATTGTCGAAGTCGGCCCAAAAGCCACAAAAAAAGGATTAAAAGTCGGGGATCGCGTGGCCGGCAATTTCCTCCGCTTCTGTGGTACATGTTATTACTGCCGCCATCAGCAGGAGCAATTCTGCGAATTCGCAAACGATTCAAACCAGCCCTGCATGTCGGAGTATATCACCTGGCATGAGTCGCAGGTTTTCAAACTCCCCGACGACGTCAGCCTTAAAATGGGCTGTCTTTTAGAGCCTGTGTCAGTGGCAGTCAGGGTGATGGACAAGATCGGGCCTAAAATCGGCTCCCGTGTCGCCGTGTGCGGCGGCGGGCCCATTGGGCTGTTGGTTCTGCAAACGATCAAAATGATGGGCGCGGTGAGTCTAACGCTCTTTGAGCCGATTGCAGAGCGGCGTGAGCTCGGCAAAAAGTTCGGCGCGGATCATTGCGTTGATCCTATCGCGCGGGATATGGCGGAAGCGGCTGCCGAGATCACGAATAATCTTGGATACGATATCGTAATCGACTGCTCCGGCGCTGTGAAAGCAGCTGTCGAACTGCCAAAGATCACAGCCAAAGGCGGAACACTGATGTACGTGGCGATGTATCCGAATGACTATGAAATGCCGCTGAATCTCTATCAATATTGCTACGCGAATGAGCTGACGATTACCGGTACATACGTCTCCCCGTACGCGTTCACACGTGCGCTGCAATTGATGCCGCGTATGCAGCTGGACGATTTTATCAATGTCGTGTACGACATTGACGACGTGGAAGAGGCGTTTATGACACAGATTTCAGGCAAATACCCGAAAATACTTATCAGATGTAATACGTTTGAGGGCGAATAAAATCGCTTTAATTAGAAAGGAGTGTTAATTTAGTGCACAATTATAACATCGACTTAGAAATGGTAAAAGAACTTGAAGACAAATGCGTTAAAATCCGCAAAGACCTGCTGAATTTCATCTATCGTATAGGCATGGGCCACTTAGGGGGAGAACTCTCAATAGTTGAAATGTGCGTCGCGTTGTACTATAAGTACATGAACTATGACATCAAAAATCCAGGCTGGGAGGAGCGGGACAGGCTTGTCCTCTCAAAAGCTCATTGCAGTGAGACTCTGTACACAATTTTCTCCGACATGGGCGCGTACACGATGGATTATATGGTGGAGCATTTTGAGACGCTGGAGACAGCCGTATTCGGAATGCACTCCAACAGGCTGTACTGCCCGTATATAGAGGTCTCGGCGGGATCGTTGGGTCACGGGCTGCCAATCGCTGTCGGCCTTGCTTTGGGCGCGCGGAAACAGAAGAAAAATTGGCGCACATTCGTCATCACCGGCGATGGCGAGCTGAATGAAGGTACGAATTGGGAAGCGCTTATGGCAGGTTCTCATTACGAGCTTGGCAATCTGGTCTGCATCTGTGATAAAAACCAGGTTTCGATGACCGGATTCACGCGTGACGTTATGAACATAGATCCACTCGGTGAACGCATAAAAGCGTTCGGCTGGGATGTCTATGAAGTCAACGGAAACAACATGTACGAAGTCTGCGAAGTTCTGCAAAACCTGCCCCCGGCGGAGCCTGAGTACAGAAGAAAGCCGATATTCATCATCGCGAACACTGTCAAAGGCCAGGGCGTTGATTTTATGGAAGGCGACTACAAATGGCACGGCGGCGGGATCGCGAAAGAAGAGCTTGACTTAGCGCTCATATCGGTAGAGAAATCAAGGAGGGTTAGATAATGGCTGTTAAGACCACTTTTAATTTTGACCAAATGCTGTCAAGCGCCCGTGAGGCTTATGGTGAAGAGCTATTCCGCATGGCGGAAGAAGGCATTGATTTCGTGTTCACTTACACGGATAACGTGGCCCCCTCGTCATCCGCCGGTAAGCTTTTGCAAAAATATCCGGAGCGTTGCTTCAATTTCGGGATTGCCGAACCGAACCAAGTCGGCGCGGCGGCCGGACTCGCGCTTTCTGGGCTTACTGTATTCTCACAGGTATTCGGGCCGTTCCTGTCACTTCGCGCGGCGGATCAGATTCACACCGACATTGCGTATAACGATGTCAACGTCCGCCTGATTGGTACGCATTCCGGCCTAACCGCCGCTGGCGGCCCGACACATAATACGATTGCCGACCTCGCACTGTACAGGGCGATCCCTAACCTCACAGTCTGCGTCCCGGCGGATGCCGACCAGTGCTGTAAGATTATCCGGAAATCAATGGAGTTCAAAGGCCCGATGATTATCCGTATCGATCGCGGCGGCTCGCCGAACGTGTATGAGGGTGATTACGAGTATCAGATCGGCAAGGCGATTGAAACTCTGCCGGGTACAGATTTGTCGATTATATCTGCCGGCTCCTCCGTATATTGGTCAATGATGGCCGCAAAGATTTTAAAAGACAAACACGGCATAAGCGCACGTGTTATCGACATGCACACGGTAAAGCCAATGGATACAGAAATGCTGCTAAAGTGTGCCAATGAGACCGGCAATATCGTCACGGTTGAAGAACATTCAATAAACGGCGGCATTGGCGGCGCGGTTGCGGAATATCTGCTGGAGGCTGGATTTAACGGGAAGTTCAAACGTATAGGCCTGCCGGATGAATTTGCATTGCTCGGCGATCCGGACGAAGTTTACAAATACTACAAAATGGATCCGCAGGGCATTGCAGATCAGGTCGTTGCGCTGTTGAAATAACCATTTTTCATGGTTCCGTCGTAGGGGCGCGCGTTGCGCGTCCGCCAGGGCAAAAAGCATCCACAATCCCAACAACGGACGGCCAATGGCCGCCCCTACGTGCAAACCGAACACAGTGAAAGGAATTAAACTATGTCATTTTCAATGGACTATTTCAGCCTGAAAGGCAAAGTCGCGATCATCACCGGGGGTAACCAGAATCTGGGACTTGGATACGCCGTTGCATACGCCAAAGCCGGGGCTGACTTGTACATACCGCACTATACCGATGATGTGTCAGAAGTCAAAGCACTCGTGGAAGCGGAGGGCCGCAGCGTTGCGTTTATTCAGGGCGACTTGAGTGATAATAATCACGTAAAAGCCGTTGTGGAGGGTTGCCTGAAGGAATACGGCAGAATCGATATACTCGTCAACAACGCCGGATCTAATCATTTCGAGGATGTCCGAACGTTCCCCGACGAACAATATAAGCGCGTTGTCGATCTTAACCTGAACTCTTGCTACTATCTCGGCCATGAAGTGGCGAAGGTTATGATTGAACAGGGTACCGGCGGCAAGATAATCAATATCGGCTCGGTGCTGAGTTTCACCGCTGACACCATGTGCCCGTCATATGTCGTGGCTAAGCACGGCGTGATCGGTCTCACGCGTTATTTCGCCAATGACCTTGGGAAGTACAATATTCAAACGAACGCGCTGTGTCCCGGATTTATCAAGACTGAGATCAACGCCGACCTGAGCGATAACAAGGAGTTTTACGACAAGATCACAAACCGCATCCCGCACGGCCGCTGGGGAGAGGCGGAGGATTTGATGGGCGCCGCTGTGTTCCTTGCCAGCCGCGCATCGGATTACATGAATGGCTGGTACATCAGCGTTGACGGCGGATTCGCGACAACGCTTTAGGGTCTGCCAACCCGTAGGGGCGCACATTGCGCGTCCGCCAACACAAAATAGCGTCCGTAACAACCCCAATCACGGACGGCCAATGGCCGCCCCTACAGGGTTCATTATGTAGGGACGTGTTCAATAAAGGCAGAAAAAACCAAGAGATTATTCTTAAATCTCTTGGTTTTTTCATGTGCCGGTATCCCACCGCATTTGCGTCACTTTTTGTCATCGCCCGGGTGGTGGCGGCTGGTGGATTGTTTTTTTGTGTTGCGGCTTTCCTCATCCGGGGCGCTCTGCGCTGTTGTGGCGCCGCCTTTGGCTTTTTGCTCACGGATGCGTTTGGGATCAAGCTGGCTGTCTTTCGCCATAATGTGTATCCTCCGATTAAAATACTGCTTTTAGTATGTGCAAAGCCTGTATCCGGATATGCACTGCACACTTGACCAAGCTTTTCCGTTCTGATATAATGGATTATATTTAAAAATCTGAGTCTATTTTAGGAGATGAATTATATGAAAAAACGAATTTTTGCGCTGATGCTTGCCGCACTGATGGCGTTCGTGATTATCGGCTGCGCCAACGGCAATAACGAACAGGAAGCTGAACAAAATCTCGACATGCCGACGGATGCTGCAACAACACCCGGAGCCACAGAGCCACCGCTGGAAACGACAGAACCGCCTGTATCAACAGAGGATCTGCCGGAAACTATTCAGGCGACTATCACGATGGAAGACGGCGGGGTAATCGTCGTTGAACTCTACCCGCATATTGCGCCGCAATCGGTGTTCAATTTCGTTTATTTGGCGCGTCAGGGCTTCTATGACGGGCTGGTATTCCACCGTATTATGAGCGGCTTTATGATCCAGGGCGGCTGCCCGGACGGCACCGGCGGCGGCAGCCCGGGACACACGATATTCGGCGAATTTGCCGATAATGGTTTTGAAAACAATCTTGCGCATGTACGCGGCGTATTGTCTATGGCCAGGCGCGGTGATGATTATAACTCTGCCGGGTCGCAGTTTTTCATCGTACACGGGGACAGCCAATTCCTTGACCGCGCTTATGCAGGCTTCGGTGCGGTAATCAGCGGTATGGATGTTGTTGACAGGCTCGCCGAGACGCCTAACGACGGGCCAAACGGTTCCGTCGCGCCGGAAGATAGGCCGGTCATCAGGACAATTACAATCGACGATGATATAGTCCTGCCCCTGCCGGACAAGATAACCTGATATAGCCCTCCGCAGACAACAAACAGGAACCTGAAACAATTATTTCCGGGTTCCTGTTTTTATACCAAATACGGACACGACAGGTAGCACATAAAACAAAATATCATGAGGAGTAAACACATGCCGTTTACATCAGCAGCTATAGACTTCCTTATTAGAGAACAAAATTCAAGACAACCGCGAATGGTTTAAGGAGAACAAAGAACGGTATAACACTGTCTTGCTGGAACCATTTGTAGAACTGGTAACCCGGCTCAGCCCGGAAATGCTGAAAATCGACCCGCAGCTTATTACAGAGGCGTGTGTTGACAGGTCATTGTCGCGGATTCACCGTGATACGCGGTTTTCCAAGGATAAATCGCTGTACCGTGACAACATGTGGCTGGTGTTTATGCGCAAAAAGCAGCTGTACGATGGATTGCCGGGCTTCTATTTTGACTTGAACCCATTTGGCTTTAGTTACGGAATGGGTTACTACCAGGCGTCAACCGCGTCGATGAACGCGATACGGCAACTGATACTCGGCGGCTCCCCTGCGTTTAAAAAGGCTGACAAATCGTTCCGGAACCAAGCTGTTTTCACCATGGAGGGTGATGCTTATAAGCGGAGCAAGTATCCCGACGCGCCGGAGCATCAACGGGAATGGCTGGACAAAAAAAGTCTCTCATTCAATACCCACAGCAAAGATTTTGACCTGCTGTTCTCTGACCAGCTCGCCGATACGCTGCTGGAGGGCTTCCGTCTGCTCACGCCGGTGTATGAATTCCTGTGGCTGGCGGAAACTCAGCGTGAGACGGTTTGATGTATTGGGTGCGCGCAAAAAGCGGGGTGATTACCCCGCTTTTTGATTTGATTCATAGCTTTAGCGTAGCAAAAGCACCGGCTAAGCCGGTGAGAGACAAAATCTTTAGATACAAGCGAAACCTCCTTTTGCTAAAATAGGTGCAGGTTTGCCAACCGCACAAAAAAAGCAAAAGGAGGTTTTGTCGCGTGAACGACATACAAAGTTTATCACATTCAAAGTGGCGCTGCCAATATCATATAGTTTTTGCTCCGAAATATCGGAGACAGGTAATCTATGGGAAGC
>WQWC01000063.1 GCA_009785525.1 Oscillospiraceae bacterium
ATTTGGACAAATCCGCGCGAGCATGTCGAAACTCTCAAACGATTCAGCGGCATCATTTCGCCAGACTTTAGTATTTACGCAGACTCTCCGATTCCAACACAGCTACATAACAAATATCGAAATCACGCTGTGGCATACTGGCTTAGCACACAAGGAATTCCTGTAATTCCCAATGTGCGATGGAGCAATGAGCAGAGTTATGATTTTTGTTTCCGCGGCATTGAGAAGAACAGCATTGTGGCCATAGGGTCACATGGACAATTGAAAACAACTGCTAGTAGAGAGCTGTTCTTAAAGGGGCTGCCCGTAATGGTTTCAACCTTGATGCCTCACACAATTGTCGTTTATGGAAGTGCTCCCGATGATGTGTTCGGAGACTATAAGGCATCAGGTATAGAGATTGTTGTGTTCGCAAGTGAAACTGCACGCTATCATAACCGCCCAACGGAGGTAGCATGATGGGTGGCGGATATAGTGGAAACTATACCGGAACGGCTGGTGCAATCGGAGATAAACAGCTCAATCAACTATCTTTTGTGGACGAGCTACCTGTTCGCAAGAAATCTGCTGCAGAGATGGGGGGTGGCACAGGTGGAGAAAATGATTTTGTGCCAACCATCACAGCGGAAATGATTTTGGGTATATGCGAAAGTTACCGCTCAGGTGATATAACCTCTGAACAACTAGTTACACAGCTAGAGCAGTTGCTTACACTTCCGAAAAACCGTTTCAAAAAAACGCTCCACGGCATAGTAAAGCACCACGTTCCGCTGTTGCGGGCAGCATGTGTAGCCTCTTTCGGCGAAAGCTTATTGGTATTTGAGAATGCTCTTCGATACAAAGTCTGATATGAAAGATTGTCGAGTTCGTAGCAACACCCTGCCCACCCCGACCTTGGCAAGCAAGGCGCACAGGGCCCTAAATGGCCTGTTGCGCAGCTTGTCGGGTGTACCCGAACCCCTCAAAATTGCTGCAGAGCAACAATTTTCTAAGCCGGAATTTTCCGTCTACTCGAACCCCCGTTGGGGGAAAAGAGCCTTGCGGCAACTAATGCGATCGACAAGTGAATCGATAACGGCACGTTTCATGCCTCCGTGACAATGCCCCGATACAGCGCGCCTTGGCGTAGCATAATCCAAAAAATTTTAGTCTCGCTCATGGCGGGTAATAGATTTTGGAACAGAAAAAAGCCTGACCGGAAAATTCCGATCAGGCTTGTGTGAAAATGATATTTGTGGCAGAGTTACTCTTGAACTAACTCGGGTTTGTAAACATTGTTGTTTGACTGGCTCATAAAGCCCTAGTGTTTGCAGGGGTTTCGGTAGAATCCCCTAAGAACGTCCGCACCAAATTTTCCCCTGTCCCGCCCTTATTTGGGCGGGACAGATGTTTTATAAGCGTAGTTTTGTAGAGGAAGATATGTAAGTCTGCCTCGTCATTATCGGCGGGCAGATTGTCCTCGCAAGAAGGACTTTTCAGGTTGGCTGGGATTTTGTGCAAGTGTATCTGCACATACTCCGGAAATACGTTTACACGTTTGAGGTAGAGATTCAAGAGCTGTTTACGCTGGGGCAGACTGTTGCTTTCAAACAGCTCCTGCGCCCGACGGTAGGCAGCGATTATCTCGCGCTCATTCAGCTTAGTTTCAACACAGCGTTCTTCCTCTTGGTTTATCCGCATAGTCAGCGACTGCTTTTCGATCTCCAGTGTTTCCAGCGTCTGGAGTAAAGTCGGACTGCCCGTCTGTGTTATGACGGACACGATGTTGTCAATTTTCTTCTGAGCCTCCTTGAGGTTCGCATGAAGGCGATTCAAAAGCAGGTTATCGTCGGTGGCAAACTGTTCATGAGATTCGTGATAGGTAACAATAAGCTGTGAGATGCGATCCTCACTAAAGACGATTTCATCGATACGCTTAAATATAAAGTCTTCGAGATAGTTGCGGTTTACATCCTTGTTTGTGCAACGCCGGTCGTCCCGAGCGCTATGTCTGGAACATCGGTAAGTAACCAGCAGATTTTTGTTCCTGCCGGAGTGCTGGCGATTGCCGCAATATGCGGAGCCGCAAAGCCCGCAGAAGATTTTTCCCGCAAGCTGATAGCGTTCCTTTGCATTCTTGTGAGGTTCGGCACGCGAACGCCCTTTGATGATAGCCGCTACACGGCTAAAGGTAACCTCATCGACAAGGGCAGGCATCCCGCCGGGGATTCGGATGATTTCATCATCCGGCTTGCTTTTATGGTTATTACGGGTAGCGGGATTGGCTATACGGTGACGCGCGGTTGAAGATGTAAATACCCTTGTACTTTTCATTTCTCAAAATCTCCGCCAAGCTGTTCTTGCCAAACGGGTTGTCATTACGGGTCTTGTAGCCAAGAGAGTTTAGCTCCGTAATGATTTCCGCATAGCCCAGCCCCTCGCATACCCGCTGGAATATCAATCGTACCGCGTCCGCTTCTTCTTCATTGACTTCATACCGGCGGGTCACGGGATTGACCGTGTATCCGTAGGGCGGACGCCCGCCCAAAGCCTTGCATTGTCTGGCCGATTCAATAAGCCCTTTCATCACCTCGCGGGCGAGATTTTTTGAATAGTATTCACTCATTCCCTCCAGCACCGATTCTAAGATAATGCTCTCGGGGCTGTCGTCCATATGTTCAAGCACCGATAGCAGCGATACCTCGTTTTTCTTCAGCTCCCGCTTATAATAGGCAGAGTCATAGCGGCTGCGCGAGAAGCGATCGAGCTTGTGGACGACAACAAAGTTGAACTCACACTTTTTAGAGTCTGCAATCATTGTGAGAAACTCTGGGCGATCGTCTGTCGTAGCGCTGCGGGCGCGATCACAGTATTTGCGGACTATCACCATGCCGTTGCGCTGACAGTAATCGCGCATTGCGCGAATCTGCGCATCAATGGATTCCTCACGCTGGTTGTCCGAAGAGAAACGGGCGTACAGCGCGGCTTTTGGAATTACACCTCTGGATTTCATTTTTTCTAATGCCGTCACGTCAGACTGCCTCCTTTGAATTATTTGCGGAACTAAAAATGTTCAGAATGATTTTGAGCAGTACGGCATACACGTTGACGTCAGGCTCCTCATCCACGGTCAACTCCTGAGAATAGTCTGCGTAACCGCACGAAAAAGCTTTCTTTAGTTCCGGCTTTGATATGGTAATTGTGAGCATATTGCTCCCACCTTTCGATTTTAATGCCGCCGCCCCGGTCTGGCAAATGTGCAAACCGAGGTGGCGATAGAATTGCCCGCCGATTGCGATATCGCAAACTAGCGGGCGTCACGGTTTTGCTGCCGTTGCAGCTTTCTTTGGAAATCAGCCACAGCCTTGAGGATTAAGTCTTCAATCTCCTTTGCGGGCATATCCTTTTTCAAAATCGACCTGACCTTTTCATAGGGGATTCAGATTTGCTCCTGTTGATTTCCTTTTTGCTCCCGCATGACCCCGTTTATTGTGGGTTCATCCAGTTTCCCCTCGGCACTGAGTGCCTTTAGCTTCTGCGCCTGTGACAATGACGGCGTGGATTGCTCAGCCTCCATTACCGACAGTAGAAGTGTCTGCTGCTCCTTTGGCATATAGGAGAGTTCGACGGCAGGACGAAAGGCAATTTTGCCTGCGTCCACCATGTCAAGCAACTGTGGGATAAGCTCTGTAAGCCTGATGTAGCGCTGGATTTGGGCGCGACTTTCGCCTGTTTCCTGAGCAATTTTTTCGTCACTTCGGAAATTTGTCTCCACTGGAGACAAATTATTTTTCGGGCGTCCCGCTTGACGTTTCAAAGCCTCCAACTTCATCTTATATGCAAACGCCTTCTCGCTTGGCAATACGTTCTCCCTCTGGACATTTGAATCGACCATCGAGATTACGGCTTGCTCGTTTGTTATATCCCTGACAAGCACCGGCATGGTTTCTATGCCGAGAATCTGACAGGCGAATTTACGCCTATGTCCGGCAATCAGCTCAAAGCCATCACCTTTTGGCCGCGCGATTGCGGGAATTAAAACGCCGTTTTCTTTGATACTGTCAACAAGTTTCTGCAACTCCTCGTCCTGCGTGACACGGAACGGGTGGTTTTCAAATGCCGCCAGCTTGTTCAACGGCAGATTTTCAATATACTCATTTTGCATATCGGGTTTTTTATTCATCTTGCAATACCTCTTTCTTTCTGTTGTAATTGTTTAGACTGCCCCAGCCTGAACCGCTCGGCTCGGAGTCTCAATTCGACACGGATTTGTCGGTCGATATCCGCGCTGCGGGCTAAGATGTCGCGAGCATAGAATAGCTCATGCCGGATGGTTTTGATTTTGCCGGTCAGCTCGTCCCGCTCTGATTTAAGCGAGTCCAGTGCCTCCGGTGTTTTTGCGGACTTCATGCGGTTATATACTCTGCCGCGTTGCCGTCCCAAGTCGGACAAATCCTCTTTGCGGCTGTCTACGAAGCTTGTCAACTGCTCCTCGGTTTCAATTTTATGGCGGCATAATAGACGCGTCTGCTCAGAGAATTTGCGCACCATCCGAACGGCGGTGCAAAGCTCCGGCGATAGCGGTTTTTTGGGGTTCTGCCGATTCTTTGGGATCACGCCCAGCAGATAGCAGTAGTGCAAATACTTTGCGTACAGCCCACTGAATTTCCGCGCGGTCTTAAAACTGCCGCGCAATTGATACCGCTGCGTCTGAATCCGTACAGGCGGCGGAAGCTCCGGGCGTTGATTTTCAAGTATGCGCTGTACGATTGCCTGCGGTGTGTAGCTCTCGCCAAGTGTCTTGAATCGGATGTTGTGTTTCATCCCCAGCGCGCGGATTGTCGCATACTTGCGTTTCGGGTCATCGTTCACCGAATATCCCCACTGCCGGAGCAGTCGGTAAAACTGTGCATCCGTCATGCTCTGTCGTATGGCGCTGTCGATATCCGACCTTACGACGTTATACAGAGTCGGCTCGCCGCGCCGTTCCGTCTGCTGCATCCATCGGCTACCGGAAGATTTTTTCGGATACTCTATTACCGATAGCCCATGCTCGCGGCAAAGCCTGTCCGACTCCGCCCGCAGATTCTTGAAATACATGGCATAGTTATTGTCCAGCTTCTTGCCGTCAACAAAAGACACCGAGTTGACTACCAGATGATTGTGTAGGCAATTGGTATTCAGATGCGTTGTGACAAGTACCTCGTATCTGTTGCCCCATAGAGTTTTTGCAAGCTGTACGCCGATTTCATGGCATTGCCGCGGCGTGACCTCGTCGTGAGCAAACGATTGATAGGCGTGATAAGCGAGGTTGCCGCCGGTCTTGCCGAAGCGCTGTTTTGTTGCCAACATCTGCCGGTATGCGTACTCACCAATGCAGTTCACGCCGGTGACATAGAATTGCTTGGCCGTTTTGTCGGTGTTCTCCGCATAGTCCAGAACATTACGTAAATCCGCAAGTTCTCGTGCGGTATAGGTGTTCGGATTGGCAGTTTTGAGATGATTTTCCGCATATTCCACTACCCTTGCCAAATTGTCACGAACCGGCCAAATCTTAGTTGTCGCCATACCGTCTCACCGGGTTGATCGATGCTTGCAGTTCCAGCAGAACATCGGCAATCAGCCTTGCGTATACGTCTTCGCCCGTTATCCGGAAGTCGTTGTAAATGTCAGTCAGCAGGCGGGTCAGTTCTGCATACTCCGCTGTTGGCGCGGCTTGCGGTTCATAGCCGTTTGCCAGCTTGCGAAGATATTCCGACAGCGGCAGACCACACCGTTTGGCGCTCTGCTGAAACCGCGCTTTCTCTTGTGGGGTCGTGCGTATGTTTATATGTGTTTCTCGTGTTCTCATAAATTCGTCCTTTCTTCGAGGGGGTTATAGGGGGAGCGAAGCGCCCCCTGACAGGCGCGGAGCTCGCGCCGTTTGAGGGTTTGTGCGCCACGCGGCGATACAAACCCTTTGCTCGTTACATAGTAGGAGTGGCCGAAAGATTGAGCTTTCTGGTAAGTCTTTTGCACAGAAAAAGACCGCCTTTCTTTTCAAAAAGCGGCCTGTGGATTTTTCTGCTCTGTGTACTGGTGTTAATCGTAAATAAGCTCGTCGCGGATTATTTCTACGACACGGCTGTGGATACCATTCATCTTTTTAACCCACAGCATTTGATTCTCTGCCTTGAGTTGCTCGGTCACTCCCTCGCACTCCGCCATCTGTTTGCTGATAATCTCCATTCTGTCATTGGCGGTTTCGTCAATTTCTCGCAAATGGGCGTCCAGCTTCCCGGACGTTAGCAAATTGACATATAGGGCTTTGCGATGGTTTTTGAGATAATTCAGGCGCATACGCCCGAACCGACCGATGGCATAGTGATTGCTTTTTGGCAGAATGAGGTCGGGCAAATAATAGTCGCCAACGAGGGTATAGGAAATACCGGTTTGTTCATTTGTGTAGTGTTGATGTAAATTGCTCATGCGAGTCACGCTCCTTTCTTGATCATTTTAATCCCGATAAAAAGGGTTCGCAAATGTGTAAATCCACTTTGCCGCTCTACCCTCCCGGATTCCTGAGAACTTACCCTGCGCGGCAGTTTCTCGTATTCCCACTCCTTGACAGGCTCCTCGCCGCTGCGGATCGTCGCCTACTTCGCTGGAACAGTATTCCATTCGGACGGTCATTAAATTTTCAAACTCG
>WQWC01000064.1 GCA_009785525.1 Oscillospiraceae bacterium
ATACAGCTTTCGCATCGCGTCATGCAGTGTCATGCCTTGCAGTGAGTACCATGCCGCCATTTCAGCGATCAGCATAGAGGCCGTCACACCGTCTTTATCCCGGACAAAGTCGCCCAGCATATAGCCGTACGACTCTTCAAACGAGAAGATTACCTTCCCCTGCCCGCTCTCTTCAAGTTGATTTTTCTTCTCTGCCATGAACTTAAAGCCGGTAAATGTATCATAGGATGCCACGCCGTTTTCCTCCGCGACACGGCGCGCCATTTCGCTGGTGACGATCGTTTTCAGCGTCACCGGATTTTTCGGCAGCGTGCCCGCTCTTTTTTTCGCGCCAATCATATAATCCAGCAGAAGTATGCCGGTTTGATTGCCTGACAACAGGACAAATTCCCCCGTATCGTCCGGCACCATAACGCCCACACGGTCACAATCCGGATCTGTGCCGATGATTAGTGCTGCATCATGCTTTTTGGCTAGGGCTATAGCAAGCTCAAACCCCTCCGACTCTTCCGGATTCGGGGATTGCACAGTCGGGAAGTTTCCGTCTATCTCCATCTGTTCCGCTACGCAAAAAACATGCTTTAATCCTATCCGATGAATCGCCTCCGGCACAAGCTTATGTCCCGCGCCATGAAACGGGGTATACACCATCTTGAAGCTTTCCGCGGCAGACTCAACAGATTCCAGCGCCTGGCCCAAGACGTTTTGCAGGAAAAGCTTATCCGTTTCCTCTCCCATGATTTTTATAAGTCCTTTGCTGACCGCCTCGTCAAAATCCATTGTGCGAATTGAGCTGAAGAAGTCCAGCTCCTCCATTTTCCGCGCGATAATTTCCGCGTGTCGCGGCGGGACTTGCGCCCCGTCTGACCAATAGACCTTGAACCCGTTATATTCTTTCGGGTTGTGGCTCGCCGTTACATTGATTCCTGCGATACAGCCGTAATGACGTATCGCGAACGACAACTCCGGCGTTGGCCGCAAGTCATCGAATATTCTCACGTTTATCCCGTTCGCCGCAATAACCCGCGCCGCCTCATGCGCAAAGTCTCGGCTGTTCACACGCGGGTCAAAACAGATCGCAACACATTTGTCTTCCCTCGGCTCTTCCAAAATAAGCTCACATAGTGCCTGTGTCGTGTGGCGGATGACGTGTACGTTCATTCTGAACAGGCCAAGTCCCACAATTCCGCGCAGACCAGCCGTGCCGAACTGCAATTCACTAAAAAACCTGCTCTCTATCTCCGCATTGTCCTCGGCAAACCCTCTCAGTTCAGCTTTTTCACTATCCGAAAGCGCATCGCTGTCCAGCCATGCGGTGTATTGTTCAAGAAAACTCACTTTTACTATGCCTCCTCGATCTCTTCATCATCTTCGCATATGTCCGCGCTTAGCAGGTTTTGCGCTTCAACAAGCAGCGTTTCCGGCACAAACACTTCCATACCCGCCGGCGGGTGCCCCATTATCAGCTTGCCGAACAGTCCGTTGTTCGGGTATTGGCAGATATAGGGCATGCCGTAAGCATCCAGCAAATTAAGCGTCAGCTCCAAAGTAATCGGCCCGCCGTGGATATGCACAAGAAACGCGGGTGGAACCGGCTTCCCATCAACATCCTTCGGCCACGGGTGGCCTTTCTTTTTCCCAAAACTCCATTTCAGCATAATCTGTCCCGCCTTTCTTTTAAACGGCTTACTTATGGTATTTCCCGCCCTCGATGATCTTAAACGCCCTGTACACCTGCTCCAGCAAAATAATCCGCGCTAAATTGTGCGGAAACGTCATTTTCGACATTGACAAACGCACATTCGCCCTCTCCTTAATCCGCTGATGCAACCCAAACGAACCGCCAATTACAATGTTCAGCTTCGATTCCCCTCGCCCCGCGCAATCGGCAAGGAGATTTGACAGTCCGACACTGTCGATTGCGCACCCCTCAATGCACAGTGCAATCAGATATGCGCCCGCTGTAAACTTTCGCTCAATCACGGCACATTCTTTTTCAAGAGCACGCAAAACTTCCGCTTCTGACGGTTCTGGCGGCAGAAGCGATTCCGGGAGCTCAATAATTTCCGGTTTGCAATACCCGGTAAGCCTCTTCAAAAACTCTTTCTGCGCATCGGTATAAAACTTTTCCTTTAATCTGCCAACACAGATGATTTTAATTCCAATCATGTCCTATTATGTATCTTAGGGGGTGTAAAACACCCCCTAAACGTCTTTACCCTATAATCTTCTTTGCAACCGATTCATCCGGCTGAAACACGCTTTTTATGTCCGCGCCCAGCAGTGTGAGCTTTTTTACCATCTTTTCATAGCCGCGTTCGATATAATTAACGCCTTCGACAATCGTCTGTCCGCTGGCACATAGTCCGGCTATAACCAGCGCCGCGCCTGCACGTAAGTCTCCGGCTTTCAGCGGCGCGCCGGTCAGACTGCCCACGCCTTCAATAATCGCCGTTTTTCCTTCCACCTGAATTGAGCCACCCATTTTCATCAATTCATCAACGTATTTGAATCTGTTGTCCCAGACACCCTCGGTAATGATGCTTGTCCCCTCCGCCTGGCAGAGTATCGTCGCCAGCTGCGGCTGCATATCCGTCGGAAATCCGGGGTACGGCATTGTTTTTATGTTTGTTCTTATTAGCGGCCCCGTCCGCTGTACAATGACAGAGTCTGCAAGGTCAATAACCGTGACTCCCATTTCTCTTAACTTGCTGGATATACACTCCAAGTGTTTCGGTATCACGTCTTTTATTATAACCCTGCCGCCTGTTCCAGCCACCGCAGCCATGTATGTCCCTGCTTCTATCTGATCCGGGATGATCGAGTAAAACCCGCCTTTCATCCTGGTCACGCCGTTGATTTTTATAACGTTTGTACCCGCACCGCGGACGTCCGCGCCCATGGAGTTCAAAAAATTTGCCAAGTCAACTATATGCGGCTCCTTCGCCGCGTTTTCGATGTACGTTCTCCCTTCGGCCAGCGCGGCGCCGAGCATAATATTCATCGTCGCCCCGACAGATACTACATCAAGAAAAATAGACGTGCCTCTCAGCCTTCCGCCTGTTTCCGCCGATACAATTCCGTTTTGAATATTAACTGAAGCACCCATCGCCGTGAAGCCTTTTATATGCTGATCAATAGGCCGCACCCCGCCGAAGTTGCAGCCGCCCGGCATCGCGATATCCGCCCTGCCATGCCGCCCCAACAGCGCCCCCAAAAGGTAGTATGACGCCCGGATGCGACGCATAGCGTCAAACGTTGCTTGCGACGTTCTGACTCTTTTACAGTCGATATCTATTGTCCTTTTATTTACAACGCGGATATCTGCGCCCATTTCTTTTAATATAGTAAGAAGCATGGTTACATCCGAAATCTCCGGCAGATTTTCAATTCTGCAAACACCATCCACCATTAAAGCCGCCGGTATGATGGCAACAGCCGCGTTTTTTGCCCCGCTTATTTCAACCTCGCCGTTCAGCGGTCTCCCGCCGTTTATGACATATTTTGTCACAGGCCCACTCCTTTGAAATGTTTTAATAAATAAATGCTGATATAAAGAGTATTCCCTGTTTCCCATCTGAATTTCATGCCATTATACTACAAATGGTTTTTTTTTGCAATAAAAACGTTTGATAATCGTTAATATGACAGTTTATCAAACGCACCATGTTCGTTTTTCGGGTATTTTTATCGTAATATTTATAAAATTCTGCCGGCCAGCCATATTTCTCCTGTTGCGTCGTCAATTAAATACTGCCGCCCGTTATCGGCCGATATAAGCCAGGTAGGCGTAAGCACGCCTTCCCCACGCCCCGCTTCGCGATAGAAGAATCCGGCCTCCACGCTGTATATTCGCGTGCTGTCCGTTTCGCCTTTTCTCACCCAGGCCAAAAAGTCCAAAAGTGCCGTGCTGACGGATGATACCGTCTCTCCGTCTTCCGCGTCTTCAACGCCTGTTATATAGGTCCCCTCAATCCGCCGCAGGCTGCCGTCGATGAAAATAAAATCGATCACCCCGTTAAAAACGCTTGACCCTCTATACGCGCTGACGGCGGAGACAGTTTCATACCCGACTCCGCCGGATAAGCTAAGGCGCGACGTCTCGATCCCCATGTCTCCCAGCAGGCTTTCAGCTGCCTGCATCGTTCCTCTCACGTTTGTGATTACATTTTCATACAGATTTATTTCAAAAAATCCGGCGCTTGAGAATGTCGCCATGCCTCTGTCGCTTCTGTGTACGTATATCATGCCGCCGTCTTCGGTAATATACGTCTGCCCCAGCACTGCCCGGGCAATTCCCGCCTCCGCCTCAATATCGCGCACTGTACGCATCGTTCTCAACTCCCCGCGGGTTTGAACGCCTCCTGTATCCAGAGTTATACCGCCTTCCAGCAGAATGGCGGAGATGTTTTCAAGCTCCTGTCGCTCGTTCCTTGCCTCAATTCCGCTGTCGGTTATAATAAACGCCAGGAAAAAACCGTTTATCAAACACAGCGCGGCTATTGCAATGTTTTTGATTCTTGATACGCTCATCTAACCCCCGCTTCCTTCAAAGCCATATTTGACCCATGACGGCGTCAGCCACTCTGCCCCGGTGTCAGAAAAACTTAGCATAAACTCACCGCCGGCCGCGGCCAGTGCCTGCTTCTCCGGCAGAAGCGTTGCATAATATTCGTCGATGAGTGAGAAGTTTCTGAAAATAAGCTCTGCCTCCACTACGACTCCGCCGGAGAACGTAATCCGCGCGGCATAGCCGTCTCCAAACAAATGCACACGCCCCCCAGCAATATAGTATCCGAAAGTCACCGAAAAAGAGTCCCCGTGGCCTTGCTCGATTTGTTCAAAAAATATCCCAGTCTCACCACCACTGTATCTGCCTATTGTGTCGGCGACTATAGCGCGGGTCGTTTCAATCATTTCGCCCTCGCTTTTCGGTACAGTCCCTTCCTGCATCTGTGCGCCGCCTGTCAATCTGTATGTCACCCGGCCGTTCGGCTCTATCCTGATATTAAAATGTGTCCCAAGATAACGCCGCGCCCCGTCACTGTCCAGTGAAGGATGAGTCGTTTCGCCTGTCAACTCAAATGCAGAAAGCACCGCGTCAAGCTGTTCTTGCGAACTGCCGGGAATCACGGCACGGACGAAAGGGTGCGTATACCCCGGCATGATTAACATATACGGCACGTTTTCAGCGGCGGCGATTCCTGTTTCAAACGCGAACATCGCACCATTAGACCCTGGGTCATATGTCTCCGGAATCCTTCTGCCGGAGGCTGTATCAGCCCCGTAAAACGCCCCGCTCACCGCATTTTCAAAGTATAGCCTGTTCATATCCCCACCAAACGCGACAAATATCCGCCTCAACGGCATATCTCTGACAAATCCAGGCATCCGCACGCCGAGCCAGCTGTCTAAAACCGACAGTCTTACCGGCGTGATATACTCAAAGTACACCCCTGGCTTGGACAGCGCCGTTCTCCACGCTTCCTCGCTTATCTCCACAGGTTCCGCCATGGTGCCTATCGCTTCGGCAAAAATGCTGCCGGTTCTATCGTAAACGCTGTTGCGTTCGACCGAGTCATATCTAACGCCGTGGCGGACACCGTTTTCGTCAGTGATAACTATAGCCAAAGGCCGCGCGGCCTCCAGAATCATCCCCGTCCCGGGTTCAGCCGCCCCGCCTGCTACCAGCCCCGCAACGTTGCCGAAAAACGGAATCGCCCTGAAAAAGTCATTAAACAACTCCGTCCGCCAGCCAAGCAACAGGGCGCTTATTGATAAAAGCACAATCAGCACCGTTTTCGCCCATTCCGCGATTTTTTTCGATTTACTCATGCAAGTTCCAACTCAATCCATTTTTTGGTTAATTCACGATTGTCCGCGATATCTAAAGGAATCTTAAATTCAACATAACGGCATTTTAAATACTCTTCGCCGTTATGTGTAAACTTAACAGGACACCCCGGCCTGCATTGTATCGAACCAGGGTCCCGCCGGGAATAGGCGCACCATCC
>WQWC01000065.1 GCA_009785525.1 Oscillospiraceae bacterium
CATTTCCTCAATCGGCGCGCGATAAACCCGCGCGTTATCGCCGCTTTGGTGGGGGAAGTCGCCGATGTATCGCCAGCCGTACTTTTCGTAGTAGCCGACATGGTCAGTGTTGAGGTAAACTTCGCCGAATCCCAATTTCGCGGCTTCTTTGCAGCCGTGCTCCAATAGCTTCGCGCCGAGCTGTTGCCCGCGTTCGGAAGGTTCGATATGCAGTGCGCACAGCCATGGGCAGAGGTCTGTTCTGACCATGAAGTCGTTGTCAATCAGGCCGAATCCGCCGATGATCGTCTCCCCGCGTAGCATAAGATACCAGCGCGGCACGGGATTTTCAGTTGTAAGGCTGTCGCTCATGCTGTCGAAGTATAACTGCTTGGGAACGCCCCACCTGGATGAGAAATAATCCGCAGCGCGACCGAGCCAGTCTGGGTGTTCGCGTATATTGATGATATGTGTCATAAATAGTTCCTCCGCTCAAATTTCATAATATCTCGCGCAAATTCCTGCGCGCCGGTTATTGCATCTGCTGTTTGAAAGTCCGGTAGGCCATCCACATCGCGGACTGCGAACATGCCCAAATATTGCAATCCAGAATGCTCACACCCGCGGCGGAGCGTTTCATCTAAAAGTCCCGCGCCGTAATCAATCTCATAGCCACATGTTGCAATAAGCGCAATAGCCTGTCCCGCGTTCAGGACTTTACGCGGCGCGGAGCGGTAAAACTTATTCAGTCCGAACATCCTGTCCATGACTGTTTTCATCGGCGGAGTGGCTTGCCATGAATATATTGGCGTTGCATAAACTAAAACATCGGCTCGTAAAATGCTTTCGACAATGGATTGCATGTCATCCTGTTGTATGCAGCCATATTCACCTGCCGTATTTTGGCAATGATAACAGCCAATGCATGGCGCGATATTTTTACCGTGAAGTTCAATATATTCGGTTTCGATTTGGTGCAATTTCAATTCATTAATAAAGTGCTTGCAAAGTTCAGCAGTATTTCCGTTCGGTTTCGGGCTACCCATAAATATACAAATTCGCATCTTTTTCCTCCATTTACAAAAATAAAAAGTCCTTTCCCGGTTGGAAAAGGACAAGCAGACACATTATAGAGGTACACGGGTATTGCAAACGCCCATGTCCTCTGACTGCGCCAATCCAATTCCAACACAAACCAAGCCCATATTAATCTGGGCGCCGGTTATTGATGCTGATAAATCGGACTAGTGAATCATTGGTACACCTCGTTTTTATATTAAGTACTAACAGTATATACGAAAGCCGGCGGATTGGCAAGCATTTTTCAGGTTGACGAATAGCTTCAATTGTAATATCATTAATGCAAATTACGGAGTTTGGAGAAAGCTATGGATAATATTAATCTTGAAATCTTGCCGAAAGACAGTGAGCGGGTACTGAAAGAGCTTGCAGCCGGGAAGATGGTCGTCGCGAGGTCGAAAAACGATTTTCTATATATACTGGACTTCGACAATCAGTTCCACATGTTCTCTCACACGCCGGGCGCGCCCGGGGGAGGGCAGAAGCAGTTTCCCAAAGACGAAAAATACATGACGTCAGTCCGCAAAATTGCCGATATGTCGGACGCTATGTACGTGGCGGAGTTCGACAAAGAGATGAACATATACGGCGTGATGTACACCGCCGAAGAGGCGATTCTTTCCATGTTCCCGGGCGACGACCGTGACAATGACGCCGATGTCGAATTCATAGTACCGGAGCGTGGTAAAATCCCGCCGGAACAGGGTTAAATTATCATATTTCGCCCGTCAGCGCGTTAAATCACAGGCGTAAATATATTCCGGCAATCGCCCATTGGTGCTTTTCGGGGAAATGCCGCTTTGAACAAGCCGGGTGATGTATAAGACGACAGCTTCGTCAATGATTTCACCCGGCACAATAATCGGTATCCCCGGTGGATACGCCCAGACGTACTCACTCGACATAAGCCCCACGGCATTGCTTAGCGGCGTGGGGTCTCCCGATTGTGCGAGAACTTCGCCCGGAAGTTTTGCCTGAACAGGCAGGAAAGCGGAGAGCGATTCACGCGATGGCCTCAGTTGTGTGGAATTGTCAATAACCGTAAGCGCTTTTGCTAGCCTATTGAACCCCGCCGCCGTGTCACAGATGCTTGTCATAGCGAGGGCGTAATCAATTGAGGCCATCTCAAGCTCGATTTTATGCTCTGTATATAAGATATCCGCAAGTTCCATGCCGCTTAACGCGGTTTTTTTTGTACTTATAACAAGCTTGCCGGGGTCAGATGAGCGCAATACGGAGAGGTTTCGCAATTGTTTTGTTCTCTCGTGGAAGTCTGCCAAATTTTGCTCATACTCGTGGAATAATCGCATACCGTCAGAATCCAACAATCGCAGGCATTGGTCAATGGACGATAATAAAACATAAGACGGGCTGCTGGTCTGGAAGACGGCCAACAGCCGCGAGATTTCGCCGAAATCCACAAGTTTCCCGCGAACATGCAAAAGAGCGCACTGAGTCAATGCCGGTAGCGTCTTGTGCAGGCTCATAACAGAAATATCAGCACCCGATGACATCGCGTCATTAATCGGGACTTGCCGGTAAAACCGCACATGCGCACCATGCGCTTCATCTGCAAACAGGAGAATCCCTTTTCTATGAACAATGTCCGCAATTGTGCCGATATCGCTGACGACGCCCTCATACGTGGGGGAGGTCAAGCACACAAGCTTTATATCCGGACTTTGCTCCAGCGCCAACTCGACCGCCTTGGGGTCGATGCGGCAAGCTATACCTGAAAATTTGTCCGTTTCAGGCAGGATATAGACCGGGTTAAGCCCGAATAGCGCCACGGCGTTGTATACCGATATGTGAGAATTGCGGGCCATCAATATTTTATCACCGCGCTTTGTACACGCACCTATGGCGGCGAGTATCCCGGCGGTGGAGCCGTTAATCAGCGGAAACGACTTGTCCGCGCCGTACAGCTTCGCCGCAAGCTCGGTGGTATCGCGTAAAATGCCGCCGGGGTCATGCAAATTGTCAAACCCGCGGATTTCCGTTATATCAACCAGAGGATCAATACTCAGAAACTCAGCGTTTCGCTTATGTCCCGGCATATGCATGGGATAGATGCCGTTTGAGACGTATTCTAAAAGTTTTTCATACAGCATTGCTAACCTCGTATCGCCATCAGAATACTGGTTTTGTCGGGATAGTCCCAGTTTCGAATCTTTCCCATCGGCGAAAAACCCGCCTTAATCCAGCACCTGACAGAACGTTGATTGTTTTCTTCCGGGTCCGCACATATGACTTTAGCGCCATGGGTGTTCATAAGATAATCGGCCATGGCGCGGACGGTTTTTGTGCCGATTTCTTTACCCCATAAATGCGGGTACCCGATAAATATATCCATGCCATACCCGCCGGCAAATTCGCTAAACGGAACGTCCGCGTTAAACAGGTATGAATCTTCTTCTACCGGATAGAATTGCGTGTATCCTATCTCTTTCTCGTTGTACAAAATGAAGCAGGGAATAGTGAGCGAGGCCGCAATTGTCTTTTTGCCGAATTTGGCCTTAACCTTCTCCATATCCCACGGCGCACCTTCACTGTATGCGAGTTCAACCACTGCCGAATTTGTCAGCCATTCAAGAAGAAACGATATGTCTTTGATGTCATTATTCATTTTTCTGACCGATATATGTTCAGTTGAAAAAAGCATATGTACCTCTCTTGTTTGTTTATATATAGTTATAGCACAGGCGTGGCGGTAAATTCAATCGCCAAATATTTGCGCATACCGTCTTCTTCGCCTTGGCGGTAAATAAAACCAAAGTGCGCCGCGACCTGCAATGCCAACGTGCGGAACAGATCACACATCGTAAACACAGCCGTCCAAATGTCATTGTAATCACTGCCGGAATACGTCGCCGCATATTGCGCGTACAGCTCTGGCGGAAGATAGCGCTTGAAGTATTTGCCGTCTTTGCCCGTTGAGAGGTTGAATCCATGCAAAGTGCCTATGTAGTAGTTTACCATATCGTGCAATTCATTGCGGACCACTGTATTCAACATATTCATCACATAAGGCAATTCATCCCGCGCGACGCCTTTTGCGACATTATTCAGACACCACCAGAAATTATTGCAGCATGAATAGTAGAATAGTGGAGAGGGAGGCGTAATGTACCAAACGGAATCGTTTGGCGCCGGTAAATCTGTCAGAAGACCATCTTTATCAAGAAGCGCCACGGAAGGCACGTCTTCGCCAACATTTTTCGGCAGTTTAAAACTCAGGTCAAGACGATTTCCGTCCGGATAAATCATCATGTAGTTAAAATTCCCATTACCCTCAGGATAGCGCATTGCCTCCGGCATTTGCATAATAAGCGGTTCTCCAAACGTCTCTACGACCCACGCGGAATTATTGTAAAACGGTGCAATATCTGTCACGTAATAAGTGATATCGTAATCCTGATATTGATCTTTCGGCACGGCAGGATTCGCACGTGAGCCCTCCAGACTCACCGCACGGATACGGTTGTCAGACTTTGCGACGCGCAGGATTAATGCCATCATTTCTTGTTCAGTTCTCATATGCAAAACTCCTCGCCGCAAATATGACGTGCTGTTGTCAGGTTACTATGATATAATATAACACGGTGATTGAAAATGCAAACAAACCGGATGTTTGAAATAATTTATATCCTGTTGAACAAAAAGAGCGTGACCGCCAAGGCGCTGGCGGAACGCTTTGGCGTTTCGACGCGTACGATTTATCGTGACGTGGATACGATTAGTCTAGCGGGGATCCCAATATATACAGAACAAGGCAAAGGCGGCGGAATCAGTCTGCTGCCTGAATTTGTGTTGAATAAATCGGTGTTGAGCGAACAGGAGCAGAACGAAATTTTGCTGGCGTTGCAGGGATTATCCAACGTGAAAACAGCGGAAACAAATCAGGTTTTGCAAAAGCTGTCGACGATTTTCAACAAAACCGCCACAAACTGGATGGAAGTGGATTTTTCTGATTGGGGATATACAAACGCTGAATTTTTCAACGGCTTCAAAACCGCGATATTGGAGCGGCGAATTGCTGAGTTCGACTATTACAGCGGGCAAGGCGAAAAGACTCACCGCCGCATTGAGCCGTTTCAATTGTGGTTTAAGTCCAGGGCGTGGTATATCAAAGGATTCTGTTTGACCCGGCAAGATGTGAG
>WQWC01000066.1 GCA_009785525.1 Oscillospiraceae bacterium
TCTGTAGTGTGCCTGCTTCCTCAAGCATATTCTATCAAATTTTTACATGCTACGTTAGAGGCTTCGGTTTCACCTCTCGTTTGTGCCTTGTAGCGTAGCGGAAAGGTATGGTCATAATTATGAAATGCCATGGATTTACACATAAATACGGTGACCACGTTGACACGGACGTGATAATCCCGGCGCGGCTGCTGAACGAACCTGACCCCGCAAGTCTCGCGCAGCACTGTATGGAAGATATCGACGCGGAGTTTGTCACCCGCGTTAAGCCGGGCGATATTATGGTCGCTGGACTCAATTTCGGATGCGGCTCCAGCCGTGAACATGCGCCGATTGCGATCAAAGCGTCCGGCATCAGCTGTGTCATCGCACAGAATTTCGCCAGGATTTTCTTCCGCAACGCGATAAATATCGGACTGCCTGTGTTGGAATGTCCGGAAGCCGCAATTGCCGCCGAAATGGGAGATGAGCTGGAAATCGACCTGTCGCTTGGCGTTATCACCAATGTTACAAAAGGCGAGAGCTATACCGCTGTCCCGTTCCCTGAGTTTATGCAAAAGATTATATCGGCGGGCGGGCTTGTCCCATACACGGCGGCGAAGCTGCGGGATAAGGGGGAGATTTAAATGGCATATAAAATAACCCTCCTCCCCGGCGACGGTATCGGTCCGGAGGTAACGGAACAGGCTGTGCTTGTTCTAAAAGCAGTATCTGAAAAATACGGGTTTAATCTTGAATTCAACACCGCGCTGATTGGCGGAATCGCAATAGACGAAACTGGTTCTCCCCTGCCGAATGAGACGGTTGAACTCTGCAAGAACTCCGATGGCGTGATTCTTGGCGCTGTCGGCGGCCCAAAATGGGATTCGCTGCCAGGGGATCAAAAACCGGAAAAAGGACTGTTAGGCATCCGTACGGCCTTGGAACTTTTCGCTAACCTCCGTCCCGCGATTGTACACACGCCGTTGCGGGCCGCATCCCCGTTGAAGGATGAAATTCTAGGTGACGGACTGGATATTATGATCGTGCGCGAACTCACCGGCGGCATCTACTTCGGCGACCGCGGGCGTGAGGGTGACTCCGCGTATGATACGGAGAGATATTCGCTTGCCGAAGTTGAGCGCATAGGCCGCGTCGCGTTTGAGCTGGCAACGAAACGCGGCGGGAACCTATGCTCTGTCGATAAAGCCAATGTCCTGGAAAGCTCCCGCCTGTGGCGTGAGGTGATGATTAAACTTTCAAGTGAATACCCAGCCGTGAATCTCTCTCACATGTACGTCGATAACGCGGCGATGCAACTCGTCCGCGCCCCGAGGCAGTTCGATGTCATCGTGACCAGCAATATCTTCGGCGATATCCTGTCGGACGAAGCCTCACAGATCACCGGTTCTATCGGAATGCTGCCATCAGCGTCTTTGGGCGCGGGGAAGCTTGGGTTGTATGAGCCAATCCACGGCTCCGCACCGGATATCGCGGGCAAGGGGCAGGCGAATCCCATCGCTGCGATACTTTCTACCGCCATGATGCTACGGTACTCGTTCAACTTGCCCGACGCGGCGCTAAGTATCGAGTCTGCGGTAGCCAAAGCGCTGGAGAGCGGGATGCGGACTGCCGACATCGCCGAAAACGGTGCACCATCTGTGAGTACAGCAGAGATGGGACGTGCGATTGCAGAGTTTGTTTGATAGTAACAGAACCACCGTCTTAAAGACGGTGGTTCAATTTCCTGACTAAATCATCATAATTAAACTGCAAGGTTTCCAAAACTTCTTTGTCAGCAGGTATTTCCTTTCCGTTATCAAAACGCATCCCCTGTTCACCCATAAAGTCCACGCAGAATAGCAGCGTATAAAATGTAACACATCTTCTCTGCACATCATCGGCGTTCATCGAGTCAAGCCAGTAATCTATGTAAGTTGTATCTGCCTTCACTCCGCGCAACGCCATGTTAGTGAGGCCGATTATCAACAGTGGATCGCCGAAGCATATTTCGTCAACATCGACGATTCCTGCTAACTTGCCATCATTGACAAGTACGTTCTTTGTTGATATGTCGTCTAAAAACGCAGTCGGTCGGACATTCGCAAAGTATTCTTTTAATGTGACCATGATTGCGTCCACATTGTCGCAGACTTCAACATCAAAAATCTCGTTTACTTTTATTCGTTTGCGTGATCTGTTTATTAAACTTTGGAGATACTCGCTCCAAGTCTCAAACGAAATTCCGCCCTCTGAATGTGGATATCCGTAAAGACCTGTTGACGGCAGTTTGGACACAGTTCGTTGAATTGAAGACAAATCTTTAACAATGCCCCGCTTTTGAATTTCGCTTAACGAAGAATATACATCGCCCAAGTCTTTTCCGTTGATAAATGACAAAAGTGTAAAATATACATCGTCACTTTGTCCGTGTTTTAATATTTTGGGTACAGGTATTTCAAAGACTGCCAGCATCTCCAGCCACTTGACTCCGCCGGTGTAATACGCTTTGTTGCTTTCGCTTGTTATTCGTAAAACGCATTCGCTGCTCTCGGTTTTGACATAGTACACTTTGTGACAATAACCGTTGGTAAAGCGCTTTATTTCAATTGGCGATATATTTAACTCCGCTAATACTTTTACCGCAATATCCTCAGACATTACTACACCGCCCTGCCCATTTCACGCGCTTCTTCCATGGCAGGACTCCTCTCAACCTCCCCCGCGCCGAACACGCCGAGGCCGTAGACGATCCCCTGCTCTTTCGCGTTGGGCAGGCAAGCCATGTATCCTCTGAATCCCGCGAGCACTTTCTCCATACTCTCACGATCATTGGCATGGGCGGCTAATATGAAATACATGTCTTTATCCTTGATTTCAAGAAAGCGCGAAATTGTCCTGTCAATCAAAACTTTCATCTGGCCGCTCATGGCGTAAAAATACACAGGCGTTGCCATCACGATTACATCGGCATCTATCATTTGGGGGATAATCTCCGCCATATCATCGCCGTGGACGCAATCGGTTTTCTGCATATAGCAGACGCCGCAGGCAGAGCAATAGTTGATTTTACAGTCTTGTATGAATATCTTCTCAACCGAGTTCCCCGCCTCTTGCGCGCCGCGCATGAATTCATCGCAAAGCAGATCTGAATTGCCGCCTTTTCTGGGGCTGCCAGAGAGTATTAGTACTTTTTTAGACATCTTTGCACCTACTTTTTTATATTCAATGTAATCCAGTATCGCTCCGACCTTATGCCGTCTTTGTCAATGGTATTCTCAAACACACCGCCGCAAGAGATGATGGTGCGTCTGCTGGCTTCGTTATTCTCATCACAGGTAATCAGGACTTTATCTAGCCCCAACGCATGGCACTTGTCAAGGCACAGCATAAGCATTGCTTTAGCATAGCCTTTGCGGCGTTCTGACGGACGGACGCCATATCCGATATGACCGTCAACTTCTGTAAGGAAGTCGTTCAAATAATGCCGGAAGTTAATCATTCCTAAAATCCGCTGGTCGCCTTCGCGCACCAGCATAAATTGATCGGCTTCCACATGATCGGGATTTGGTATAGTTTCCTTACATTCATAAAGGCGGCATTGCTCAATCCACGCGGGGATGTCATTGAACTCGCTTAGACTGCTTTCTCCGTGTGCCTCTCCGCCATCATCAATAAACTCATGCCTGTATGCACGGATTTCTTCTATGTATTCCGTGCTTGGTTTGACTAAAACTAAACGCTCCATGCCGTCTTACGATTTGCTGCGATAATCCTCTATCGCGGCTTTGATCGCTTCTTCGGCGAGGACGGAACAGTGGTGTTTCGCGGCCGGGAGGCCGTCCAACGCGTCAACGACGGCTTTGTTTGTGATTTGCAGTGCCTCGTCCAGCGTTTTGCCGATGATTAATTCCGTTGCCATGGAGCTTGTGGCCACAGCGGCACCGCAGCCGAATGTATTGAACTTCGCGTCAATGATCCGGTCACCTTCGATTTTCAGATAAATCTTCATGATATCGCCGCATGTGGCGTTACCGACTTCACCGATACCGTCAGCGTCTTCCATTTTTCCTACATTGCGGGGATTTGCGAAATAATCCATCACTTTTTCACTGTATTCCATAATATTACTGCTCCCCTTTCTTAATCTCTTCCCAAACGGGCGACATGTCGCGTAATCTTTGGATGATTGGCGGCAATTTTTCAATGATATATTCGATCTCTTCAGGCGTGTTGTATTCGCTTAACGACAACCGCAGTGATCCGTGGGCGATTTCGTGCGGCAATCCCAAGGCGAGCAGCACGTGACTGGGGTCTAATGAACCAGATGTACACGCCGACCCGGACGAAGCGCATATCCCCGCCATGTCGAGCAGCAACAGCAGAGACTCCCCTTCTATCCCCTCAAAGCAGAAA
>WQWC01000067.1 GCA_009785525.1 Oscillospiraceae bacterium
ACGTGAATGACGCAATCGGGCTTAACCTCAAGGCAATTCGGGAATCCATGAGATTACAACGTGTTGTATCACGCAATGCCAGCCATCAAATCGTTGATAATGTGTCCAAAGGGGCAGGCATAAATACAGTGATCGGCTGTCAGATGGAGATCGACAGCCAATATTCCCAACCGGCTTTCGCCGCCCGCTATAATGATCAAAAGAGCATTTTTGAGACGCCGCTTACCAATCCGTCACATAACCCGCCTTATAGCAAAGCTAACGGCGACTTCAGTTTTTACTGCGGCGCATATCAAGCTGCATATGTCGGCGTGGTTAGACACCCCGGGGCGGCGAGATTAGACACCTACGGCGGTCGGATTGGACACCTTTGGGCGGCGAAATTAGACATTAGCGTCGGCGAAATTGGACATTGACAACTGAAAAACTTGCATGATACACTCAAATTGCTTTTACCCGTTATCAGGATAAGGCAATGCTGAAGAGCAACCTGAGCGGATGGCGGGGTTTTGTGAAGCTGGTGGTTGGGCGGCGGTGATGTGCCACCGCCCAACCGCGCAACCAGCTTTGGAAAACCAAAGCGATAAACTTCGGGGTTCGGGGCAGCGCCCCGATGGGCGAAGCCCTTATTCTGCTGCCAGCCCTTTTCGCTGCCGCATAGAAACGGCATCAACTTTATCGGTTGCAATCACGATGCGGTAGGAGTCGTGAACGATACGGTCAAGAATAGCGTCAGCGATGGTGCATTCACCTATTTTCTGATGCCAGTCGCCAACATCATGTTGAGAGCAGAAGATAGTGGACGCCTTTTTGTAGCGGGCTTCTGCAATCTCTAGCAAATCCCTGGCTTCAGGTTCTTTCAGATTATATAACAGCCATTCATCTAGGATAAGGAGTTTGATCTGTTTGAGTTGTTTCATAACACTGCGGTATGTCCCTTCAGCGCGGGCAATAGCGAGTTCACCAAGCAAATCAGGAAGCCGGGCATAGCGTACCGTGTAGAATTTCCGTGCTGCGGTTACGCCAAATGCATTGGCAATATAGCTTTTTCCGCTGCCGGTAGCACCGAGAATAACGATATTATGGTACTCATCCACAAAGTTGCAGGTGCTCAGGCGAAGGATTAACGCCTTGTCTAACTCACGGTCAGGGTGATATTCAATGTCTTCCACAGCGGCTTCAGGCATGGAGAAGCCAGCTTTTCTAATTAAGCGTTTTAACCGGTTGTTTTTGCGGGCTGTCCATTCGGCATCCACAATCAGCCCAACACGTTCCTCAAAGGATAGCTCACAGACGGCTTTATCCGCGAGTTGCCGCTGAAACGCAGTAGCCATGACGCTCATTTTCATCTCACGGAGTTTGGAGACGGTATTGTTATCCAGCATTATTTCTGGCCTCCTCTCCCATAATAATCGGCCCCACGGGTGAAACTATGTGTGTAGGTTGGGGGAGGAGTGGAGGGTTCCGTCTTGTCCTGACTGGATTTTAGAATAGTCTGGATGGATTTATAGCTGGGACGCGGCGTATAGAACAAAGCTTTATCACAAGCAGCTTCTAGTTGTTGAGAGGTATAACTATCGCTGAGCTTAAGGAGTGCCATGCAAGCCCGATAACCTTGCTGTTCAACTTTGTAGCCAGTGAGTATTGATTCTATAACATAGGTTGTTTGTGGGCCGATCTTGGCGGCCCATTTGCGGAACCGGTCACCATTCCATTGTGCGTATTGCTGATGATTAGGCGGCATATGGGCTTCTTGGGTGCTATATTTGTCTTTGTCATACAGACGGACATGGGAGCAAACTCGAATCCCCTCAAAAAAAACCTCAACTACGTTGCGGGTGATTCGCACATCCACCTGCCGTTTGATGTATTCATACGGAACTGAATAATACCGTCCGTCCACTTCAATGTGATAGTTAAATGACACCTTAGCCGTTTTCCATGACGCCATTTCATACACATTTTTGGGCAAAGGCAAAAGGGATATCCGTTCTTCGGTGAATAGTAGCGACCTGCTGCCGTCTTTCTTCTGAAACGGCTTATGGTTCAATGTGTGTAACCGTTCCCGGATAACCTCATTAAGCTCCAAGAGTGTGAAGAATTTTTGGTTACGGATGGCCGCCAAAATGAAGGTGGACGCGATGCCGACCGTACCCTCTACCGTGGCCTTATCTTTTGGGGTGCGCACTCTGGTGGGAATGATAGCCGTGCCGTAGTGTTCCGCCAATTCCTGATATGTCCGGTTCAGCACCAGCTCAGATTTAGTATTCTTTATGACGCCGGTCTTTAAATTGTCTGGTACTAGAATCCGCGTTACGCCGCCAAAAAAGGTGTAGGCATTGACATGTGCGGTAATCCAAGATTCCTGTTTTTGATTCATAAACGCTTCAGCATAGGCGTATCCGCTGTACGGAAGCACTGCTACGAATAGATAGGCATCCAGCGCCTCACCTGTGTCAGTGTCCACTATAAACGTCGTCTGGCCCGCCCAGTCTACTTCCATAATCTCGCCAGGCTTGCGATTGATGTGCATGGTGGCTTTTGTCTTGGCTATATATTCGCGATAATAGGTTTTGAACTGGGTCAGTTGATATGGGATTTCTCCCATTGCCCTGCATCGGTCGCAATACTCGAACCAAAGCAGTTGCTGTGTTACGCCGGGCTTGGCAAGTTCCCTATGGACAGTTTCGTAGTCTGGCATCTTGTAGTTTGGCTTGTTGCCTCCCTGCGGGAACAGTCGCGCTGCTAATTCGCGATCTGACAACGACTCTGCTATCTGCCAGTCTAAACCTTGCGCAGCTGCCCGCTGCAATGTGGTGACCACCGTCTGTCGGGCAATGCCCATGCCCTCGGCGATCTGCTTGTTATTGATTCCGAGGCTCGACATCCTCAGAATCTCTCTGTAATTGGTCATCTTCGTGACCTCCTTATGATTATTCGCCCGTTTTCGAGCGTAATCACAAGTTTTCTACAGAGGTGTCTAACCCTTCCGACTCAAGTGTCTAATCTGATCGTCGGTGGTGTCTAATCTCGCCGCCCCAAGTGTCTAATCTGACCCGCCATATTCA
>WQWC01000068.1 GCA_009785525.1 Oscillospiraceae bacterium
ACGTGACGCTCAAGCCTCCAGCTGCCTGTCGGCGCTGCCACAAACTCGAAACCGACCGGACCCCATACGCTAGATCTTTTTAGTGTGTTCGTAGGCTTGTCTTGCTGACTCGGCATTACTGTCACCCCCCTTTTCTCCAAAAAATTCTTTAAGCGCCGCCGTGACCGAATCAATCTTAACCGCGCCCGTGCTTGCAAGAGCCCCGAGCATCGCCCCATTCTGAATGCTCTTGCCGATCGTTTCCTGGGCGATCTTTGTGCCGTCGACATAGTAGACATCCTTGAACGCGTATGTATCTTTGTATTGTCTTGCCGTTTCCTCGTCAGCCGTGTTAAGGACGAGTATCGCGTCTTTTGTAATCCCGGAGCTAACGTCAATTTTCTTATCGGGCATCGCGTCGTCAAACACGACAACAATGTCAGGCTCATAGACAAAGCTGTTCATGAGCACCGGCTCGTTGTCGATCATGAGATCAGTAAAAACGGGCGCCCCGCGCCTCTCGTGCCCGAAAGCCGGCACCATATTCGCGTAAGCGTCCTCGTATATGGAGACTGCGATCGACAGAACTTTTGCCGCCGTGACAACTCCCTGCCCGCCCAGACCATAGAGTTTGAGCTGTTTCAAATAGACTCCTCCTTTCGAATTGTACGTAAATAATAATATGATTTTTTGGCAGTAATGTCAATGATAATAATTCTGGATTTTTATTGCTCCGGTCAGGAATGCGGCCGGTGTCATTTTGTTAAAAAACAGCAGCTGCATAAGTTACTTGAGCCGGACCATTCGGCATAACCGATTCGCTCTGCAGAATCCGCTTTCATAACGTGAAAAATTCGTGACAAATGTCACTACCGCGCCAGCTCATCCTGTAGCATACTGGATACAGAAATAAGAGCATTCCTGTAATCCGTGAAAACGGGAATTGAGTCGAAGAAAATCCCCTGCTAAGATAGATGTGTGCATGGACACGCACAAAAATCTTGAAAGCAAGGGAGATTCAACAGATGAAAAGTTATGTAGCGGAGCGCATGAATCAGCGTCTTGACGCAATCACCGCCACAACGCTCATAGTTGGCATTGACATAGCGAAAGCAGTACACTGGGCGCGGTTCGTGGACTATCGCGGCATAGAAGTCGGGAAGCCGTTCTCATTTCGGAGCGACCGACAAGGCTTTGAGCGTATTGTAGCAAAGATTGAGGAAATCCGCAACAGCAAAGTGATGAGGCAACGATTTGACAACGTGCTGATCGGCATGGAACCGACCGGGCACTATTGGAAAACGGCGGCGAGTCATTTTATGAAAGTGCAGTACAGAGTGGTCTGCGTGAACCCGCATCACACGAAGAAGTCCAAAGAGCTGGACGACAACAGCCCGACGGCGAACGACAAAAAAGACGCGATAACAATAGCACGTCTGGTAAAAAACGGGAGTTATTTTGAACCGTATCTGCCCCAAGGCGTGTATGCTGAGTTGCGTAATCTGACCAACGCCCGCGTGAGTACGATGAAACGCAGCAGTGCGGTCAAAAATACAATTACGGCGATCATGGATGAGTATTTCCCTGAATTTTGCGCGGTTTTCAAGAAACCGCTCAAGGGTAAAGCATCCCGTCAGATATTGCGCAGTTGCCCGTTCCCTGCGTTCATATTGGAACTGGGCGAGGTCGGTGTGCTGGCGGAAATTAAAAAAGCCGTCAAGAAATCAGTAGGCAAGAAGAAGGTTTTGCAGTTGATTGAGGTTGCAGAAAACACCGTCGGCGCGGATTACGGGCTGGACACTGCACGATTTCGTCTCCGTCAGCTACTTGACGAATTGGAGATGTACGAGCGACACGTTGCCGAAACTGAGGTAGCGATGGAGCAAATGCTCAACGCAACCGGCTACGCCGAGCAAATCCTCAGCATCAAGGGCATCGGAGTCGTGACTGCAGCGGGATTCCTTGGCGAAATCGGTGACCCACTTAGATTTCAAAACGCGCGACAGATTGCAAATTATGCGGGATACAATTTAACAGAGGACAGTTCCGGCAAGAGTAAAAGTGGCACTAAAATTTCCAAGCGTGGGCGGAGTCAGCTTCGGGCGTTGCTGTATCAGATGGCGTTTACGATGGTTGGCAAAAACGCGGAACTGAAGGCGCTGCATAAACATTTGACTACCCGGCAGAAAAATCCGCTGAAGAAAAAGCAGTCTCTCGTGGTGATTTCAAAGAAAATCATTACTGTGATATACAGCCTGCTCAAAAAACAGGCGACATATGACCCGGCGCTTGTGCTGGGTACGGTCAGGCGCGAAATGATGCAAGCAGCTTGACGAAAGCATTATTCGCTGATAGGGCAATGGGTAAGGAGGGTGCCTCCATCAGCCCTTAATTGAGGCAGCAAACGAGCTATACAACTACTCATTGCCTTTATCATAAAAACGGAACGAAGGAATGTGAGCGAAGCGGCCAGACCGTTTACGCAGCGAGATGTGGTAGGGTCAGTTTTATGGTAGTGTCAGTGCATTAATGCGAAATTGTATGAAAACACAAGTAAATCAATGAAAATCTTTCAAAAATAGAGGTAGGAGGTACAATACTGTGAAAAGAGCAAAATATTTTATTTCGATGCTAATTTGCGTGGCCATCATCTTTACTTTTTCCGTACCGGTTATGGCCGCGGAACTTGGTATTTCCGTCAGTGAAATCAACGCCATTGACGCTAACGGAAACGGCGAACCATCGCTGGAAGATCAAGTAGCTGCACTGCAAGCGCAGCTGGAGGCGCTGATGGCGTCCCTCGAAGAGCTTACGGAGATACCTGAGGTGGACTATTTGATAATCCAGCGGCAGCTTAGCGAGGCTGCCACCATTGAAAGGCATAT
>WQWC01000069.1 GCA_009785525.1 Oscillospiraceae bacterium
ACTTGATTAATCCCACTTTGCTGAAGCTGCACTAAGTATTGCGTAAACAGATTGTGATTCTCCCCGAAAAAATTTCTGTCCGGATCAAGTATCGGACTATTTTCACAAAGAGAAAGTGCAGACATCCCGCGATAATAAAACTGAATCATTTCCGTATCCCTAAACACCTATATCCGTCCGATAGTGCGCTTTTTCAAATGCTATACAAGCCACGCCCTCATACGCACGCTTCGCCGCGCTTGTCAGACTTTCGCCAATCGCCGTGACACCTAGTATCCGACCGCCGTTTGTTATAAAATCCGCGCCTGATTTGGCCGTTCCCGCGTGGAAGACGGTGATATCGCCTGGGACATCGTCTAAACCTGATATCGTAAAGCCTTTGTCATACTTCTCAGGATACCCGCCGCTTGCCATGACAACGCAGCAGGAAGCTCCGTCGCGCCACTCGATATCAATTTCACTGAGTCTCTCGTCAACCACAGCCTCGAAGATATCCAGTAGGTCGGTTTTTAGCATTGAGACCACCGCCTGAGTCTCCGGGTCGCCGAATCGGCAGTTGTATTCAATAACACGCGGGCCTGATGGCGTCAGCATAAGGCCGAAGTACAGGACGCCCTTGAACACTCTGCCCTCATTAGCCAGTGCATCCACCGTAGGGCGGAATATTGTACTCATGCAGATTTCCGCGATGTCGTCAGTATAATTTGGGCTGGGGCAGAACGCACCCATTCCGCCGGTATTGGGGCCTAAGTCTCCGGTGAATGCCCGTTTATGGTCTTGAGAAGACAGCATTGGCACGATTGTCTTTCCATCAGTAAACGCCAGAACTGTGACCTCTGGCCCTGTCATATATTCTTCAATCACCACACGCCCGCCGCCATCGCCGAATTTGCGGTCCAGCATCATCTCATCAACTGCTTGAAGCGCCGTTTCTAAATCCATCGCGACTGTGACGCCTTTACCGAGGGCAAGTCCGTCCGCCTTGATGACTATCGGTGCGCCCTTTTCGCGGATATAAGCCTTGGCGGAATCCGCATCGGTAAAAGTTTCATATTCCGCTGTGGGGATACTGTATTTTTTCATCAGATTTTTAGAAAAAATCTTGCTGCTTTCGATCACGGCAGCATCTTTACGCGGACCGAAGGCCCGTATGCCCGCCGATTCAAGTGCGTCAACAAGCCCGCGGGAGAGCGGTTCTTCCGGAGCTACCATGACAAAATCTATTGCGTTATCCTTGGAAAACCGAACTATACCATCTATATCTACAGCGTCAATATTCACGCATTTGGCAATGGTTGAAATACCACCGTTGCCGGGGGCGCAGTACAATTTATCCACACGCGGGGATTTCTTCAATGCCCAGCAGATGGCGTGTTCACGCCCGCCGGAGCCGATTACAAGTATGTTCATAATTAAATATTCCTTTCAAGAAATCCCAAGACCGAAAGCAGCATGTAAAGATTACATCATCTCTTTGGCTTTATTGGGAGCAGTAAATCAAGTTGCTTGCTTATGTGGTTTTCCGGCCAGTTAAGATGATTGGCATATACCCAATTAAGGTGTTCCTCCAGGCAACCGCTCATTATTTCTTCACCCTCCGGAGCAAAGTCTGCATCATACTCGTCGCTTTCGTTAACCCAGTTGAAAAGGTTTTCCCATTCATGAAAATCCGGGAATTTAATAGTGTGGACAGCATACAGCCCACCCGAAAAGCGTTTTTTGACGATTGGGGCAGGGACGTCCATATCATCGGGAATAGTGACCCAATTCTCATAACCGTGATGTTCCCTGTCTTTAGATGGATTCGGGTGATTAAACCCGAACATCCTGGCATCAGACTTGATTTCATATAGACTGATGTCCTGCAAGAACTTACCCATCACATCCCCCGCTGTTTCCTCTGGGTTTGCCCCGATAAAGTGATATGATGCCACAGTAAATGGCGGCAATTGAACAATCCGCACATTTTTCAACCTCGTAAGCATATCGTTTGCCTTGTTTAATTCGTCCATAGACCTTTCCTCCTTGAAATTAATTTTTGTTAAGGATAAGGAGTTAAGGGCGGCAATCACGGTGGGGTCATTCAATAGTACGGTTTTCGTAGATATGTCCGTCTTTGAACCAAGAATGGATTGAAGCGCATCAACGAAATTATTCAGGATAACCCGCATTGTTGACAATGCCGTGATTTCATCGTCAATCTCGCTAATGCTTTGCATAAACACATCAAGCATAGTTTTTGCGTTGGTGTCCGCAAAAATCAAGGCGATTTGCTTTAACGGTATTCGCAGCTTTCGAAGGACAATGATTTGCTGTAAGCGGGATACAGTCGCCTCATCATACATTCTATAGGCATAGTCATCTTTTTTTACGCTCGACAGTAAGCCAATCTGTTCATAATAACGCAACATTCTTGTGGACACGCCGAACATTTTCGACACCTGGCTAATAGTTGACAACTCCATGATGCTCACCCTCCGTTTATCCTTGATAAGGAGTATAAAGTACGACACGGCGTTAAAGTCAACATGTTTTTTCAAGAAAAGTAACTTTAATGATGAAACAGCCTAATTCCCGTAAACACCATGACCATGCCGTATTTATCGCAAGTCTCAATCACAGCGTCATCCCGGATAGAACCGCCGGGCTGGGCGATGTACTCAACGCCGGATTTATGCGCACGGTCGATATTGTCGCTGAACGGGA
>WQWC01000070.1 GCA_009785525.1 Oscillospiraceae bacterium
AGGATTCAATGTAGACGGCGTGAAGAAACTTTTGAGAGACGCGGAGTATGAGATCTAATATACAAGTCATAAACAATCATAATTGTAAAGAGGTGTATAACAAACATGCTAAAAAGAATAATCCTATTCATTAACGGTGTCGAACGGCCCGTTCTCTGCAACCCGGAAAAGGACACGCTGGCCATAGCTATACGCCGGATGGGTCTCACCGGCACAAAAGTCGGCTGCGGAACCGGCGTCTGCGGGGCTTGCTCCGTACTGCTGAACGGAGACGTCATCCGCGCTTGTGTGCGGAAGATGAAAGCTGTCCCTGAATTTTCCGAAATCCGCACCATTGAGGGTATCGGCACGCCGGAAAATCTGCATCCGCTCCAACAGGCGTGGATAACTTACGGCGGCGTGCAATGCGGATTCTGCACGCCGGGATTCATCGTCTCCGCTTATGGTCTGCTCAGTAAAAATATAAAACCCACGCGTGACGAAGTGCGCGAATGGTTCCAAAAGCACCGTAATATCTGCCGCTGCACGGGGTACAAGCCGCTTGTTGATGCCGTAATGGAAGCTGCCGCCGTTATGCGCGGCGAGAAGACGATGGCAGATATTACCTACGACCCAACAACTGACCCCGATTTTTACGGTAAGGACTCATATTTACCTCGCCCGTTCGCGCTTGCGAAGGTCTGTGGCCTTTCCGACTACGGTGACGATATCAAGCTCCAAATGCCAGAAGGCACAGCCCATCTTGTGCCGGTGATATCAGATATCACACATGGGATTATAAAAAATATCGACACGTCCGAGGCTGAAAAAATGTCGGGCGTGTATAAAATAATGACGGCAAAAGACGTGAAGGGCACAAACCTGCACCCTGTGCCACAAATCATCAAACGCATGAAAGCCGACGGTATTTTAGAATTTCCGATCATCTGCGGTAAAAAAGTAAACAAGCGCGGTGACTGTGTCGCGCTCGTCGCCGCCGATAGTGAAGAACACGCACGTGAAGCCGCGAAAAAAGTCAAGGTGGAATATGAGATACTGCCTTCATATATGTCGTTCCCCGAGGCTGTCATGCCAAATGCCATTCAGCTTCAAGAGACGCTGCCGAATTTCTACATGGAAAATCCGCTCTTCAAAGGCGAGGACACGGAGGAGATTTTTGACAACGCGCCGATAGTTGCAGAGGGCAGCTTCCATTCACCGCGCCAGACACATTTGCCGATAGAACCGGACACCGTTCAAGGCTACTATGAGGGCGACGGAACGCTGACAATACAATGCAAGGCGCAGTCACTGCACGACTCGCTCCACGAAATATCTGTCGCGTGCGGCATACCGGAGGACAAGCTGCGGATTATCAACAATCCGGCCGGAGGCTCATTCGGATATGCGATTGCCTCAAACATATACGCGCTTGTTGCGACAGCGGTGCAGAACCTCGGCATCCCTTGCACCCTGACACTTAAATATGACGAGCATCAGCACATGACTGGCAAGCGCGCGGCGTCATATGCTAACGGCCGTATCGCATGTGACAAAGACGGCAAGATCACCGGTGTCGAGTATGACATCGCGCTTGACCACGGCGCATATACTGTCGTTGCGAGTATTACTTTCGCAAACTATTTTTCAATCGGGTTCCACGGGTATAATATACCCAATGTCAAGGCTCTGGCACGCGGCGGTTCATCGAACAATGGCTTCAACGTCGCATATCGCGGCTTCGGCGCACCGGAGATTTATACGATGAGCGAGGCGCTTGTTGACATGGCGGCAGAAAAGGCAGGGATTGACCCATGGGAGTTCCGCTATAAAAACCTCGCAAAACCCGGCGACACGACAGTCAACTCAAGGCCGTACCTGAACTATGAGAGTTATCAAAAGTTGATGGATATGATAAAGCCCCATTACGACGAATACGTTGCGGAAGCAAAAGCAGAGAAGGCACAGGGTAAAAATGTTGGCGTCGGCATTTCGATGGGTGGATTCCTCGTTACTAAAGGGGTAATCGACGAATGTGAACTCGATGTCGAGTTGCTACCGGACGGTATGGTCGCCTGCTACAGCTGCTGGCAGGATGTCGGTCAGGGCGGCGATATCGGCGTGTTGGCTCATGCACTCAAAGCGATGAAACCGCTCGGACTCACGCCTGACAAAGTGCGGCTCGTGCTGAACGACACTGGACGTGCGCCGATACACGGACTTTCAGCCGCCAGCCGTTCGCACTATATGGCGGGCAATGCGATGATCGACGCGGCGAATAAACTCATGGACGCAATGCGCAAGCCAGACGGTTCGTTCCGGACTTATGATGAAATGACCGCAGAAAACATCCCCGTCAGATATCGTGGGCATTACGATCAAATGCATCGCGAAGACCTCGACATGGGGCTTGATCCGAACACAGGTGAAGGCGCGCGCAACGCCGAGTTCATGTACGCTGTTAATCTCGCAAAAGTCGAAGTTGATGTTGAAACGGGCAAGACTACAGTTCTCAGATACACTTGCGCCGCGGATGTCGGCACTATCGGCAACCGCCT